>JBOHRF010000192.1:0-9397 GCA_050732575.1 Longimicrobiales bacterium | reverse complement strand
CGCTAACGTTCACGGCCGTTGCTGAATGCCAAACAGCCGTGAACGAAAAGTAGAGCGTGAACGTTAACGTAACACCACTACCGGCGCGGAAGCACAAAATCGCGACGCATCAGTCCGGGCCAGATGAGCCGCACGGAATCGGCTCTCACTCGGTAGTTACGCACGCTCACGTCGAGTTGTATCGGATGATCGATAGGTACGGCGCATAAGAGGTATTTGCCATCTGGACCTACCGACGTGGCCATCGTATGAGGCCGCACTCGCATGTCGGAAATGCGCGCTTGGGCTGCGCCTGAGATGGCGAAGACGCGCCGCCAGGTCGCGCCGACTTCCACATCGTTCCCCACGCCGTCGGGCGATCGGACGGTGCCGTACAACACACCGTGATTGGGGGGTGTCGTGTCGCGCGCCGCGCGGCTAAGGCGCAGGCGTTCTTCCAGCGGGCACACTTCATCGATCAGGCGCTCCGCGGTTGGCACTACCAGGAACAGGTTGGCCACGCCGCTGGAATCAGCGGTCACTCGAACCGGTGGTGGGAAGATGGGCAAGGAATCCAGCCAGGTATGCTCGAATGCAATGAAGTAGTCACCAACCGGAACGCTGTCGAGGCGGAAACGACCATCCACACCGGCCTGCGTGGAGAAGGGTGTGCCTGAAAGGTAGACGCGGGCGCCATCCAACGGTCGATGCCGCACGTTGTCGAATACGATGCCGGCAATCGCGGTGCGCGGTACCAGGACTGTGTTCTGTGCCCCAGCGACTTGTGCATCCAGTACTTCGCCACCGGTTTCGAACGCACCAATGACGCGCAGCTCACCGCCGGTCAGGGCTCCGAGCCGCGGTGCCCTGATGTACCAGTTCTGAACGATCCAGGCCCCGTTTGGCAGTTGTCGGAAATTAGTGCGGCCACCGGCGTAACGCTGATCGTCGTACATCTGCCGGTTGGTGTAGCCGAACTCGATGAAGCGCAGCTCGGCCGATCGTTCATCGAGCCACAACACGCCGCGTATATCGGGCAGTCGCCGGCCGCTGATCGGCTCGAACGCGAGTCCCAGCAAACCAGGCCGATTGGCCCGGCGCACCAGCTGGAAGCAATGCTGATCGAGGAACGAGTTGGATAGCAGCAGCTCTGCATCCGGACCAAAGAGGAAGGTGTCACCGCGGCGATCCTGCACGTATCCGTACTGCATCAGCGAGTCCGGATGCTCGGCGTGAAACGCTCGTTTACCGGCTGCGGAATGGAAGCGCATGCTGGGCCGGCCAGTCTCATCGAGCTGCCTATTCAGCTCGCGCTCGATGACGCGGTAGCGAAAGGTTGCAGCTGCGTTGCTTTCCACCCACACGGCCACGGTCAGCGCCTTGCGCGCTTCCTCCCAAACTTGCGCCGTTTGCCGGTTACCATCCGGCCGGCCGACACAGCGGTTTCTTCCGCTCACGCTGATTTCCGGCAGGCGCAATGCATTGACGTCGAGCTGAATGCGGAAGGTGCGCGTTTCGCGATCTGCCAGTAGAAATGATTCTACCGTGCCGGTGCGGTGACCGATGCGGTCGGCGCGCAGCGCATAGCGGCCTGGACGAGTGAGGAACACGAACTCGCCTTGCTCACCGGATAGAACGCCCGTGACCTGCTGGCCCTGTTCGTTGAGTAGCACGACGAATGCACCGCGTACGGGCGCGCCCGTGGATCCATCCACGATCACGCCCCGCGCAATCTGCGCCCACGAGTGGGCAGCGAACGCCAGGGTGGCGCACAATGCGGTGAGAAACACGCGAGCCGTGTTCATGCGAGTACTCGCTGGCAGACTTGTTCGAATGCATGCCGGGCTGGAGAGAGCGCATCGTGTTGCCGATCACGCACACGAGGCCAGCCGCCTACCCAGACATCGTTGACTACTGCAGCTGGCGCGCTCAGCGCCAACAAGGCGCCGAGGGTTGTCTTATTCCACCCGGCCAGGGCCGGATGTTCCAGGTCGATGAGCACGAAGTCGGCCGGCTCTCCCGCAGCCAGGATGCCCGTACCGGTGCGCAGGGCACCGGCCCCACCCGTGGTCCCGGCGCGCAGCAGCAGCGGCGCATTTTCCAGACGGTCGGGCGTGCGGGCATCGGTCAGGACCACGCGGCGCAGCAATGCCAGGCGGGCGTGGTACTCGATCGAGCGCAGCTCGTCCCAGGGATCGATGGTGGTCTGGCTGTCGCTGCCAATACACAGGCGCGCACCGGCACGGGTCAGGTCGCGCGCGCGCATTATGCCATCGCCCAGATCACGTTCTGTGGTTGGACACGCGCACACGTGCGCGCGCGCCCGGCCCAGGGCCGCCACTTCACCATCCGCCAGGTGCGTGGCATGCACGGCCGTAAACCCATCACTCAGAACAGACTCCGTCTCCGCCAGCTCTACCGGGCGCGCGCCATAATACCGAACGCTGGCGGCCACTTCTGCGGGCTGTTCGCTCAGGTGCATGTGCAGCGGCAGCTCGCGCGCACGTGCATACTCTGCAATAGGCCGCAGCCACTCGCGCGGCACGGCGCGAATGCTGTGTGGAGCAATACCTCCACGCGCCAGCGGACATCCTTGCAGCCATGCGCACAGTGTGTCTGTGTGCGCAAGAAACGCATCCAAGTCGGGCGTGGCAAAACGAGCTTGCTCGGGCCGCAATGGCTCGGCAATGCCACCTGTGGTATACGCAACGTTCAGCACGGTGATGCGGATGCCTGCATCCTGAGCCGCGCGCACTACTTGCACGGCCAGCTCGTTGGGGTCCTCATAGGCACGACCCCGGGGATCGCAGTGCAGGTAGTGGAATTCACCCACAGTGGTATAGCCCGCCAGCAACATCTCGATGAAGCAGAAGCGCGAGACCAGGTACACATCGTCAGGCGTCAAGCGCAGCACTGCACGATACATGGATTCGCGCCAGCTCCAGAAATCCGCCTGCTCATCGGGTGGGCGCCACTGCGTCCAGCCGCGGATGACGCGCTGGAACGCGTGGGAATGCGCGTTGACCATACCAGGCAACAACGCGCAGCCACTGCGCCGCTCTACGTTGAGGTCAGCCGGTACGTCGTGTGCCGGTCCAACCCGCGCAATGGTGCCGCTTTGTTCATCGAAGACGATTACCAGATCGGCCACGAATTCGTCGCCTACATAGGCGAGTGCCGGCTGAATTGCACGCAAGGCACGCGCAGCCATCAGTCGCTCTCCTGGCGGCAAATGCCAGGGCCGTCCGGTACACGCAACGCGTCACGCGTCACGCGTCACGCATGGGCAGCCTGATTCGATGTTGGCGCGCTGTGGCCAGCGCTTCTTCATATCCCGCATCCGCATGACGGGCCACACCAATGCCGGGATCGTTGGTCAGCACGCGCTCGATGCGCACGCGCATCTCGAGCGAACCATCGGCTACCAGTACCTGTCCTGCATGCAGCGAATTGCCAATGCCCACGCCACCCCCGTGATGGAAAGATACCCAGCTCGCCCCTGACGCAGTATTCAGGAGAGCGTTCAGGATTGCCCAATCGGCAATGGCGTCACTGCCATCTTTCATGTTTTCGGTCTCCCGGAACGGTGAGGCAACCGAGCCCGTATCCAGATGATCGCGACCGATGACAATGGGCGCCTTGATCTCGCCGCGCGCTACCAGATCGTTGAGCGCCACGCCGAAGCGTGCGCGCTCACCCTGCCCCAGCCAGCAGATGCGCGCTGGCAGTCCCTGGAACTGAACTCGCTCCTGCGCCAGGCGCAGCCAGCGCGTCAGGTGCGCGTCCTGCGCGAACAGCTCCAGCGCCAGTGCGTCCGTGCGTGCGATGTCAGCCGGATCGCCGGAAAGCGCCACCCAGCGGAACGGCCCTTTGCCCTGGCAAAACAGTGGACGAACATAGGCGGGCACAAACCCCGGAAACGAGAATGCTTCGTCATAACCCGCACGTTGGGCCTGTCCGCGCAGGTTGTTGCCATAGTCGAACGTGATCGCGCCTTTGCGCATGAGCGAGACCATCGCCTGGCAGTGCACGCGCATGGAAGCAAGAGACCGGCGGATGTATTCGTTGGGATCGTGCGTGCGCAGCTGCCCGGCCGCGTCCAGGGAAAGACCCGCGGGCACGTACCCGTTCAGCTCATCATGCGCACTGGTCTGGTCGGTGAGTACGTCCGGCACGATGCCGCGCCGATCAAGATCGGGCAGCACTTCCGCGCAGTTCCCGACCAGCCCAACCGATAGTGCGCGCCCCTGCGCAACGGCTTCCCGCACCCAACGCAGCGCCTCCTCCAGATCGTGCGTCAACCGATCGCAATATCCCTGGTCGATGCGGCGCTGAATCCGCTGCGCATCCACTTCGACGACCAGGATGGCCGCTTCATTCATAGTGGCCGAAAGCGGCTGCGCGCCGCCCATGCCGCCCATGCCACCCGTCAACACCCACCGCCCACGCAGCGATCCGTCGAAATGCTGGCGCGCCACGGCGCCGAACGTTTCGTACGTGCCCTGCAGGATGCCCTGCGTCCCTATGTAGATCCACGATCCGGCCGTCATCTGACCGTACATGATCAGGCCATCACGCTCGAGCTGCCGGAAATACTCGGGAGTGGCAAAACGGGGCACCAGATTCGAGTTGGCGATGAGCACGCGCGGCGCGTGTGCGTGCGTCCTGAACACACCTACCGGTTTGCCGCTTTGCACCAGCAGTGTTTCGTCGTGCTCCAGCTCGCGCAACGCGCCGACAATCGCATCGAACGCTTCCCAGCTGCGCGCCGCACGACCGCTACCACCGTACACGATCAGATCCTCGGGGCGCTCCGCGACCTCCGGGTCCAGATTGTTCATCAGCATGCGCAGCGCCCCTTCCTGCGCCCAGCCCTTACACGAAATCTGGGTTCCGCGGGGCGCCCGAATCGTGCGCGCCTGTGTCGTAGCCATGCGTCAGTTTCCTCCTTCTCCCGGCCCAAAGGTCCGCCTTATCATGCAATCCGGCAAACCCGCGCCGGTCCCACGGCGTCCAAGAAAAGAGGCCAGTGGACAGGTCACTGGCTAACGTCGCCGCGCTACGGATAGCGACCCGATCTTTCCGGTCGGAACTGTGTAGCAACTGACGGGTCCGCTGCCGCAGGCGGCCTCGGAATTGCGCCCTGGCCGGCGGCCCATTGAGCAAACATCGGCCTGCTCTTTCTGGCCGTCTGCCCGGCTTTGCCGGGACGCCCTAGATTACCGGTTACTATGCCCCGTAGATCAGTAAAAACCGCGCCTGCTCCCGCTCAGACTCCGAAGGAGCCCAGAGCGAGACAGTCCTTTGGACGTTGGGCCTGGGACTGGATCAAATCCCTGGCCGCCGGATTCGCACTCTTCCTGGTCGTGCGTGCCTTCATCCTGCAAACCTGGGTCATTACATCCGGGTCGATGGAGGGCACGTTGCTGACCGGCGACTTGTTGGTCCTCAACAAAGTCGCATACGGCGCGCAGATCCCCGGCACCGAGTCGCGTTTGCCCGGTTACACCGATCCCAAACGGGGCCACATCGTGGTCTTCCGCGCGCATCACGACACGCTGGATGTGATCAAGCGCATCGTAGGCCTGCCGGGCGATACCCTGCAAATGCGCGCCAAGGTGCTGTACATCAATGGCCAGAAACAAACCGAGAGTTACATCCGTTTCTCGGATCCCGAAAGCAAAACCGACGGCACCAATTCATGGTTCGTTTGGCAGAGGCAGTACGTCATTGGTGACTCCGCCTTCAAGTCAAACTATGTCCCCACTCGTGACAACTGGGGTCCCTTCGTGGTTCCTGAAGGCCATTACTTCCTCATGGGCGACAATCGCGATGACAGCCTTGATTCCCGCTTCTGGGGGTTCCTCGACGCCAACCGTGTGAAAGGCAAGGCCGAAGTCGTCTACTTCTCGTACGAGCGTGACGAGCTGAAACCGTTTGCCTGGCTCCGGGAAATTCGGTGGGGCAGAATCGGGAATCGCATTAAGTGACGCGTCACACATCACACGTCACACGTCACACGTAACTCTGTCAGACCAGCAGAAATGACCACCAGCCCCTGCCAGGCTGGCTGAAATAGAAAACGCCGCGAGCGCACAGCTCTTTGTGCGGCAACAGCTTTCCAGTCCAGCCAGTTCTGGCACGATCGTCGCCTTTCATGTATGAACGATTGGACGGTCCGCCGGATCGTCGCGTTTCCTTGATGAAATTGAGGATGCAGAATGGCCAAGCGAACGACGCTGCCCGTGCTGCCGATGCGGGAGACAGTCGTATTCCCCGGAGTTGCGTTGCCCATCAGTGCCGGGCGACCGGGCACCATTGAAGCGATCGAAGCGGCACTTCGCTCGGACCGCCGCCTCTTTGCGGTCTGTCAGCGTTCGAATGTCGACGATGTCACGCCCGAAGTGTTGTACGAGCTGGGCGTAATCGTTCGCATCCTGCAAGTGCAGAAAGCCACGGGTGGTTTTCAGCTGTTGATTCAGGGAGAAGACCGTGCGCGTGCGTTGTCGTACTCGCGCAATGGTGAGTCCATGTTGGAGGCCGAGGCCTGGATCCTGGAAGAAGATCAGCCGGCTGATGCGCAAAGCCCGGCGTTTCTTGCACTGGACAAAGAGCTGCGCGATCGTGCCGCCGAGCTGGGTCAACGGCGCGGCATGAGCGCGGAAGCACTCAGCCAGATTCTACAGGGCGTGGACAGTCCCGCCGCGTTTGCCGACCTGGTGGCGTTTTACCTGGACGTGTCGGCGCAGGAAAAGCAGGCGCTGCTGGAGTTGACGCCGCTGGAGGAGCGTATGCGGCGGGTGCTGATGGGCGTTGAGCGGGATCTTCTGCGCCTGGAAGCGCAGCAGGAGATTCAGCAGAAGGTACAGGAGGAGTTGGGTGAGCGTCAGCGCGAGATGATGCTGCGCGAGCAGATGAAGGCCATTCAGCGCGAGCTGGGTGACGAGGACGAGGCCAGCGATCTGGAGGAGCTGAAAGAGCGCATTGCCGCACTGGACCTGCCGGAAGACGCGCGCAAGGAAGTCGATCGCGAGTTGAACCGGTTGCAGCGCACGAGTCCGCAGTCGGCTGAGTACCAGGTGATCCGCACGTATCTCGACTACGTGATCGAGCTGCCCTGGAGTCAGCGCACGGAGGATATAATTGATCTGTCGGAAGCGGAGCAGATTCTCGCCGAAGATCATTACGGCCTGGAGGACGTGAAGGATCGGGTGCTCGAGTTCCTGGCCGTCCGCAAGCTGCAGATGGAACGTGCCGCAGAGGAAGCAGCGGCGGAAGCCGCCTCGGACGTTGCGACAACCGGCAACGGCAATGGGCACGGCAGCACGGCCACCCAGGAGTCCGAAGTCATCAGCACTTCCGGCAGCGAGCCGGCCGCTGCGCACCACGATCCGCATGCAGCGGAAACGAATCCGGTGCGCGCCAAGGCCGTGGCCGTGGGTCGCGGGCCCATTCTGTTGTTCGTGGGACCACCCGGAGTAGGCAAAACTTCCATCGCCAAGTCCATGGCACGCGCACTGGGCCGCAAGTACGTGCGCATTGCGCTGGGTGGCGCGCGCGATGAAGCGGACGTACGCGGGCATCGGCGCACGTACGTCGGTGCCATGCCAGGCCGCATCATCCAGGGCTTGCGCCAGGCCGGTACCAAGAACCCTGTGTTCCTGCTCGACGAAGTGGACAAGCTGGGCGTGAGTCTGCAGGGTGATCCATCGGCTGCCCTGTTGGAAGTCCTGGATCCGGCGCAGAACCACTCGTTTGTTGACCATTACCTCAGTATTCCGTTCGATCTTTCCGAAGTGCTGTTCGTGGCGACCGCAAACTGGCGCGATCACATTCCGGCGCCGCTGCAGGATCGCATGGAGTTCGTGGAATTCTCGGGCTATACGGAGCTGGAGAAGCTGGAGATCGCCAAGCGTTATCTGTTGCCACGTCAGCGCGAAGGCAGTGGCTTGCGCGAGGACCAGATCGTGGTGACCGATGACGCGGTGGAAAAAATCATCAGCGGGTACACTCGAGAAAGTGGCGTGCGTCAGCTCGAGCGCGAGCTGGGCAAAGTGGCCCGCAAGGCCGCCCGCCGCATCGCATCGGGCGCACTCGAGGCCATCACGATCGAAGCCACCGAGGTGGAAACGCTGCTGGGCCGCGCTCGCGTGCACCCCGAGCGCGCTGCAGGTGAGGACCAGGTCGGTGTGGCCACGGGCATGTATTACACGCCCATGGGGGGTGACATCATGTTCGTGGAAGTCAGTGGCTCGAAGAACAAAGACAACCTGATCCTGACCGGCCAGCTGGGTGATGTGATGAAAGAGTCGGCGCGTGCCGCCTTGACGTACGCCAAGACGCATCACGATCGATTGGGCATTCCCGAGGAGAACCTGAAGGACATGGAGCTGCACGTACACGTTCCTGCCGGTGCAATTCCGAAGGACGGACCCTCGGCCGGTGTCACGATGGCCACTGCGCTGGTTTCCGCGTTGTCGGGCCGGCCCGCGCGGGGCGACCTCGCCATGACCGGCGAGATCACGCTCACGGGCCGGGTGCTGCCCATTGGCGGCGTCAAGGAAAAGGTGCTGGGTGCGTATCGCGCAGGGATTCGTGAAGTCCTGCTGCCCAAGGACAACGAAGCGCATCTGGACGATCTGCCCCGTGAAGTGCGGGACCAGATGAAGTTCTACGCGGTGGCTGATCTGGGTGAAGTGCTCGCCCTGTCACTGCGCGGCGCCAGCATGCAGGACGGACGGGTCGTCTTCCCCAATGGCGCCAACCACCTCGGGCAACAGGGACCAGCCCAGGCACGCACCTGACCCAAACGGGCTGACGGACCAACACGTGCGCGAGCACGACTACAATCACGGGGACGAATTCGCAGCCAGATCATCCTCGTGATCGTAGTCGTTTTCGTTCTCGTGCTGGTCCGTTGATTCGTTTAGCTTCAGGTAACACCCCCGTCTATTCGAATTGTCGTCCATGAATGCAACTCTGCTGGCTCTGCTCGCCTACCTGCTGCTCCAGTTCGGTATTGGCGCGTGGGTATCTCGCCGCATCCAGACGGAGGCTGATTACCTGGTTGCGGGGCGCAAGCTGGGTTACTGGCTGATGACGTTCTCCATTTTCGCGACCTGGTTTGGCGCGGAGACGTTGATCGGCTCGGCCGGCCAGGTCTACCAGGAGGGCGTATCCATTACATCAGCAGAGCCGTTCGGTTACGGGCTTTGCCTGATCTTGATGGGTCTGATCTTCGCAGTACCGTTGTGGCGACGTAAACTCACCACGCTGGCCGATCTGTTTCGCGAGCGATTCTCCCCGCGCGTCGAGCGGCTGGCAGCACTTATCCTGATTCCCGGTTCCATCTTGTGGGCGGCCGCGCAAATCCGCGCGTTCGGCAGCGTCCTCTCTTCGGCATCAGGCACGCTCAACG
>JBOHRF010000191.1:0-9398 GCA_050732575.1 Longimicrobiales bacterium | reverse complement strand
ACAGCCAGCGCCGGCGCTCCTCGGAGATGATGACCGGCACCTCTTTGGCCCCGTATTGCTGTGCCTCTTTGAGTGCCTGCGCCTGCTTGGCCAGCTCGGGCGCTTTGGTGAATCGCGGATCCGCCAGCACGAAGCCCGCCATGGGACCCCAATTGCACGACTTGGCTTTGTTGTGGAATCCTTTGGTGGCATAACTCTCGAGGATCAACCCGGTTGCCCACTTCCCGACGGCACGCGACGAGATCATGCCCGATTTCAGGTTGGCGACTTGCTGAAAAACGTCGGCGTGCTCAGTGGGAATACCGGTGAGTGTGCAGGCTTCATCACCACGAACCATGAGCAATCTCCAGTCAGGGATTAGTTACCGCGCAGGCACACTGCCCGGAGGGGTCCCGCGTCGGATGCGCGGTTGGCTGTTTCCGTTCAGCCGGAATGTAGGTGATGCGCGCGCGCCCGGCGACACCCGAAAGGGCGCTTGAGCGGGCCGCGGATCGCTCGTATTCTCTAGCCATCAATAATGGCTGACCCGGAGGTACGCATGCGTGGTTGGAGTCCTTCGTTTCTGGCCTCTCTGGTTTGTCTTGCAGCGTGTGAAGAGCCGCTGCGGCCCGTGGTGGAAACGCCGCTCAGGCCCGTGTTGGCGGCAGGCATCAGCCACGTATGCGCGCTCAATGCGCAGGGGGAGGCCTATTGCTGGGGCATGAATACGGTAGGCCAGCTGGGAGACGGCACGCGCACTACGCGCAGCAACCCCACGCGTGTGGCCGGCAATCTGAGATTCAAGGAACTTGCCGTGGGAAGTCATCAGGCCTGCGGTTTGACCGAGGCGGGCAGACTATTCTGCTGGGGACAGAACCTGGGACGCTTTGGTGATGGTACCGATGACATCCTGCGCGAGACGCCGACTGCCGGTGCAACTACGTTGCAGTTGGCCGCGATCAGCACCGGCGGTGAACATTCCTGTGGACTCACTTCTGAAGGCCGGGCCTACTGTTGGGGACGCGGTGATCACGGACAACTTGGCACGGGCACACCCACGGGAAGCAATCTTCCGGTCGCGGTCGCAACCAACCAGACATTTCGGTCCATCTCCGCAGGCGCAAACCATACCTGTGGTCTCACCGTCAGTGGACAAACGCTGTGCTGGGGCTACAACCAATTGGGGTCCGTGGGGGATGGCACTTTCCTGCATCGCTCGCTGCCCGTCGCCGTGATCGGTTCCCAACCTTTTGTCGAAGTGATAACGCGCGGTCACCATAGCTGCGGCATCCTGAATTCGGGAGAAGCCTATTGTTGGGGGTTCAACAGACCCGATCATCAGCAACTGGGCGTGGGACGTTCGGACAATGCGCCGATTCCGCAGAAAGTCGTGCTGGCCGTGCCGCTCGCCGACATCAGCCCGGCCGCGGATGTACACGCCTGCGCCCTGGCTCGCTCCGGTACGGCGTACTGTTGGGGCTACAATCAATTCGGGCAACTCGGTAACAACGCTCGCATCAACTCCACCGCTCCGGTTGTGGTCGTCAATCAATCGTTTCGATCCATTACTGTTGGCCAGCTTCACAGCTGTGGACTTACCGAAAGTGACGAGGCCTTTTGCTGGGGCATGAATGGCCAGGGTCAACTCGGCGATGGAACCAACCAGGACCGGCAGGTGCCCACGCCGGTTTTGAACTGGGCGCGCGCGCGGTAGTGCGGCCGGGTGTCAGCGGTAGCGCCGGTGTTGGATATCCAACTCGGGCGCGTGTGCGCATCCGGGAAGCGTTGCGGCACAAGCGCGCCATTTCCGCGCGCACCGAATGAGTTGGATATCCAACTGCACCTGCAAAGAGACCCAACCGCTCGCTCACTCGCATGGGGAGATCGCCATACGAAAGCCGCATCATGGGCGAATGCGGCTTTCACCTTGCATATGGCGCCGCGACCCGATCTCAACCCGCAATGAACGGGAATACCTTCAGCAACTTGTGGTTCTGCGATCCGCCGTGTATGGCCGTGATGATCGCGCACGTTGGCTGTGGGACCGCCGTGCTGTTGATGGTGAAGCTGGCTCGGCTGAGACCCGAATCATCGCCCGCTCCCGGGTGGCCCAGCGTAACGCTCGCGGGCACTGTCACGGACGGATTGCTACTCCTCAGCTGGACCACCGACCCGACCGCAGCGGCTGGAGCGAGGACGGTCCCGCTAGAGCTCTCACCGCCGAGGGTCGAGGTCTTGGACAGAGTCAAAGCTATGGGCGAGATAACGTCCGGCGGTTTGACGAAGACTACGGCAGAACGGGCCGATGTGGTTCCCACCTTTGCGCTGATGGTTGCGCAGCCCATCTGACCCGAGCCGGTGTTGATGCCGAACGTACCGGTTCCGTTCCGATTCGAGATGGTGATCGATTTGGGTACCGTCGCCAGCGCAGGCCTGCTGCTGAGCAGGTCCACTAACACACCTGCCGACGAAGGCGCGTTCAGCGTCACCGTACCGGTGGAGTTGCTGCCGCCTGTCACATCGGTTGGCGACACGGTTACGGAGGATACCTGTGATATGATGAACAAGATGGGTGCGAGCACGGGAAGTCCGAGCGCCATCCACCTACCAACGCGCTGCGGCGCGGGCCGCTCAGCGTCACAGCGTGTTGCAATCAAGCGGAACATGATGTCCTCCAGTTTGTGAAATCGCATCGAGAGCATGTCAGCGAGTACTCGCCGGGCACGCGCAGCTGATCGGTCATTTTCCAGCTCGGGGCCCTTGTAGACCGGTAGTCCGCAGTCTTCGAAGTACTAACGGAAGGATCTGTCGCGATTCTCAGGGGAGCGTCCGCGGGGATGCGTCTGTTGGACGCGGTTGGATATCCACCCGCGCATGCAGGAGGCGTTGCGACACAACGGCTCGGTTACTGCGCTGACCACGCTAGTTGGATATCCAACTGAGCCCGGAAAACACACGCAGTCCGGGGACCGGCAGGAAGGACGCAACGTCGGGACTACCACTACTCGCGCAGCATGATGACCGGATCCGCCCGGGCGGCGCGCCACGCTGGAATGAAACACGCGATCATGGCCACCACGCTCAGCACCATTACGACCGCAGCGAGAGTCACCGGATCGTCGGCGGTCACGCCAAACACGAACTGCTGTAGCACGCGCTGCGCGGCCAGCACGCCCGCCGCGCCCAGTGCACCTCCCACCACGGTCAACAGGAGACCGCGTGCGATGACCAGCCGCATCACTGAGCTGGGAGTGGCACCGAGCGCCGTGCGCAGGCCCATCTCGCGGCGCCGCTCGATGACGCTGGCAGTCATGACGCCATAGAGCCCGCCGCTGGCCAGGAGCAGAGCGATCAGCGCAAACGCGCCGATCAGCGTGCTGGCCAGGCGGCGCGCCTGCAGGGCCGCGCTCACCACATCCGCCATGGGGCGGACCTGCGCGATCACGGAGCCGGGATCAAGCGCTTTAGCCACGCGCGCGATGGGCGCGGCCAACCGAGTTATTTCTCCGCTGGCACGGGCGACGACGGCGTAGTCGGATTCCTCGTACGGCATTTGATCGTACGGCATATAGAACTGGCTCTCGATGTCCCGCTCGATCGAGAGATGCCGTACATCACGCACCACGCCGATGACCTGACGCCACGAATCGTCGCCCAGTCTCACGCGTTTGCCGATCGGGTCCTGACCGCCGAAAATTTCGCGTACCGCGGTTTCGTTGAACAGCACGACCGGTGTGGCACGGGCGCGATCGGCAGGCGTGAACCCGCGTCCGCGAATGACCGGGATGCCCATCACATCCAGGTACTGCCAGCTCACGGCAAAGCGCTGAGCGCTGGGGTCGCGCTCGGGGTTTCCCGGCCGGTCTTCTCGATGGATGCCGCGCGAATCGAAGTTGCCGCCCAGCGGTAGTTGGCTCACGATCGCCAGCGACTCCACACCCGGAATTTCACTGGCCTGGTCGAGGAACTGCTGGAAGTAGCTTCGTGCGGCGCCGTCCTCGGAGTACCGCGGACCGGTCACGCCGATATCCATGGTGAGCACGCCCGTGGCTTGATAACCGGTATGGACGCGCAGCGACTGTTGCAGGCTGCGCACCTGCAGGCCCGCGCCTACCATGAGAGCCACGGCCAGCGCCATTTCCGCAATCACCACGGTATTGCGCAGCCGATGGCGGGTAGCGCCCACGCGGCTGCGCGTGCCCATGCGAATGTCGGCGAGCGCCGATTCACGAAGGGCCAGAAGTGCGGGCAGCGTTCCACTGATGAGCGCGCTCAACGTGATGGTCAGCAGGGCAAATGCGATGACCGGCGTGACGGTCGATATACGCATGGCCAGCTGGGTAGGAATCTCGAGCACATCGATCAGCAGGCGCGTGCCCGTCCACGAACTGAACAGGCCGAGCGCACCGCCGCACACGGCTAGCACCAGCGGCTCGATGGAGACGAGGCGGACCAGTCGCAGTCGCTCGGCGCCCAGCGCCGAACGCACGGAAAGTTCGGTGTGGCGCTCACCTGCCCGGCCGAGAAAGAGGTTGGCCACGTTCGCGCAGGCCAGCAGTAGCAGCAAACCAACCGCGGCAAAGAGTCCCAGCAGCGCGGGCTTCACATCACCGGACACCTCGTCGCGCAACGTGCGCACCAGTGCACCCACCGTCCCGTATTGATCCGGAAATCGCTGGCGCAGCGCAGCAAAGTACACATCGAGCTGGGTTCGTGCAGACACGAGTGTTACGCCCTGACGCAGGCGGCCGATCACGCGCAGGTGATGGCAGGTGCGGCAGGCCGAATCGTGATTGGCATCGTATCCGAGCGGCGCCCACAGCTCCGCCTGCGGATGCAACAAACTCTGAAAACCGCGCGGCATCACACCCGCCACCAGATAATTAGTGCCGTTGATCAACGCAGTGCGCCCGACGAGCGCTGAATCGGCGCCGAACTGACGTCGCCACAAGCCATCGCTCAGAATCACGACCCGGCGCGTTTCCATGCGATCTTCTTCCGGCCTGAAGTCACGCCCGAGCGTGGGCTTGATACCCAGTGTTGTAAAGAACGTGTGACTCACGCGCTGGCCGTTGAGCGGCAGCACGGTGTTGCCCGATTGCAGCGTGGGTTCCCAATAGGACATCGCTGCCAGCGACGCGAACGCGGTTGTTTCACGCCGCGTGTCATCGAAAGTCAACCAGCCAATGCCCTCATCCGTGCCTTCCTGGCCGCGCTCCGAGAGCATCATCAGACGATCCGAGTCTGGATAGGGCGGCGGCGCCAGTAACACCGGGTACACCACGCTGAACAGAGCGCTGGTTGCACCCATCCCTACGCCCAGCGTGAGGATCACCAGCAGCGAGAACAGCGGTACGCGCAGCAGCGAGCGCAGCGCGAAGCGCAGGTCGGCGCCGATCGAATCCATGACCCCACTCCTTCGTTCAACAAGTGGTGAGTGCGGCTGCGGCCAGCGCACAAAAAGCAACGATGCGCCCTGCATCGTATACCAGACGCGAGCACGCCAGGCGCCCTGCTCCTGGCAGCGAGCAGCGTAGCCTTCTTCCAGGTCGCCGAGTGCGAACTCGCGTTCCTCCGTCGGTATGCGCCGCGACACGAGCCAGCGAACCAGGCGCGGCCCGTGAAATTCGGCTGGCCTTGGTTCGCTCATGGCTGCTCCAGCGCCGTTGAAAGTCCCTGGCTCAGTGCTTGAATGGCGGCGAGCGAGCCGCGCAATGCGCGCTGGCCCGCCGCTTCCACCGTGTAGAGCTTCTTGCGCCGGCCGCCGCGCGTCGGTGTGGGTGCGCCCGCGCGGCCGCTCACGTAGCCCTTTTGCTCGAGTCTGCTCAGCGTCGTGTAAACCGCGCCCAGGCTGGGATACCGTTCCGCGTGCGCCGCAATCTCCTGCTGGATGGCAATGCCGTACGCCTCGTCACGCAGACGCAGAACGGCAAGGAGAACCAGCTGCTCGAGCTCGCCGAGTCCATGTCCCATGGATTTCTCCTGAAGTTCAGAAGAAATAGACAGCGGGAGGTAGGAAAAGGTTGGCCGGCCGAGGCCGGATTAGTTGGCCGTAACCGACGATAGGGCCCGGGCGGCAACCGTGCGCGCGCGCAGCGCATAAATGAGCATGGCAGCCCAGGTCATGAATCCGACCAGCGAGAAGGCGAGGGGCGCGCCCGGTTGGAAAGGGGGTCTTCCCAGGATGGGCTGCAGGATCAACCCCAGGCAGAAGAGCAACCAGCTGATGCCCGCCACGTGAATCCAGCCGCGCGCCGTTTCCATCGTCACGACTGACCAGCCGAGCAGCAACGCCACCAGCGGCAACGCTTGTAGACCGTGAAAACCGGCCGCATGAATGGGCATCATGTTGCCCGCGCCGTTGACGACCCGACCAGAAGTGAAACTCATGGCAATGCCCGCGGCGAACCCGAGCAGCGCGGCTGTGCAACCGTAACGCAGCGCCACGCGCAGGTTGGGATGGTCTGGAAGTGTGTCCTGCCGAAAGAAACGCCGGGTCAGAATGATGAACAGCACCATGGTCCCGAGTGCAGAAACAAAGAAAACTCCGCCCATGATCTGGTCGATGGGGCCGGCCACATTCGAGAGACGCGGGTCGAGCCCGCGCCAGGACTGCACGTTCTCCATGCCGTAGTTGAAGACCGTGAAGCCGACCGCCCAGGCAATCCAGCGCGCGCGTCCGCGCGCCGAAAAACCGGCCAGCGGGACCATCAGCGCTAATGAGAGCCAGTAGATGCCCAGTGCAATGTTGAACTTGGTTGCTTCCAGCAAACGTCCTTCCGCACCGAGCAGCCAGCCGCCGTTTACAGCGGCCACGACGGCACAGATAGCGGCCAGGACAAACCCCGCACCGCCCAGGCGCACGAGCGCTTTCTCGCGTTGCCATAAGCCGAGCACTACGCCCGAAACGGAGCGCTGGGAAACCACATCACTGAAACGGACGGGCTGGGCAGACGCGTCTGCGCGCGCCGTCCGCGCACTTGCAGGTTCGGACTCTGGCGCCGGTTCTCCCCACGCCATCAGTCCGCGCTTGCCACGCAGCACGCGCACCAACCAGTAGGCCAGGAAGCCAACGGGCGCGAACATGAGCGTGACGACCAGCAACACCGATTGCACGGGCAGGGGCAGAAAACGATGGCGCATGTTGTCGCGGTAGATCAGGATCGCTACCACCTGATCGAAGGTCAGGATGTGGATCCACGCCACCAGTGCCACCGACTCCAGGCGCAGGAGTCCCAACACACCTTCCGCACTGCCGAAGTCTGCCATGATGCCCGGCCCCAATTCAGTCAGGACCGCGCCCGCGCCCACGACGTAGATGGCAGCCAGGTAAGCGGGGAAGATGGCCGACTCGGCGATACGCCGCGTTACGCGCCACGTGGGCGCGAAGATGAGCGGCAGCCAGCCCACGATGGCAAAGCCGGCCAGGTCGAAGAGTAACCGGTACATGGGAGTCACATCCTCAGCGCAGATAGTTCGGCACGTGCGCCGCGTCGATGAATAACACACCATCATATTCATCGCGCGGCACGAACTGCTCCGGGTTGGTGCCCCAGGACAGGCCCGTGATGCGTTTCCACATCCAGTCGTTGCCGCGTGTTTGTGTGGCTTGCGAGAAATCGACGAACGAGTAGCGCCAGGGCGCCCGATGCAAGATGGACTCGAGGCTGCCCGATCGTATCGGTGCCACAGCGTACGGGCTTCGGTTGTTCTGCGCGGCGCTGCCGCGATACATGAAGAATCCAATCGTGTAAAGCGCGCGGCGGTGGCGCTCGGCCACCCACACGCCCATAGTTCGCGGTGAGCTCTCCGTGCGTGACGTGTTCTCGCGATGCTGGATGTGGAAGTTGTGCGCCCACACAATGACGTTCTTGCCCGGATACAGCTCGTTTAGCAAAAAGTCGAGGTTGTCGGCCATGGCCTTGTCGCGGATCTCGGTGCCGCCGGTTGAGGGGCCAGCCGTGAGTTGGCGGACGTATTGCGTCATGGAGACGGCCGCTTGCCGCGCCACCAGAGCCAGGCTCGGGTCGTCACGGTGCGCCGCTTCCATGGCGCGTTGATGGCGGCGCAGAAAGCCGGCCAGCGAATCGTAGAACACAACCAGGCGCGTCTCGTTGCTGCGCGCGTAGTCGGCGCGCCCGGTGCTGAACAGGAACGCCGAGTCGGTATCGTGAACGTGGCGCGCATACGCCGAATCCAGGGGCGCAATGAGGCTGCGCAGCACGGCCGGACGCGCGCGCACGCTCTGCGAACTGGTCTGTTCGTCGAATCCGGCCAGGATGAGCGGGCGATTCGTGCTGTGCGTTTGTTTGATATACTCGAAGAGAGGCAGTGCCTCGGCCACGTGCCACACGCCAAAGATGCACGCGCGCATCAGCTCCAACGCCGTGAGTGTGGCCACCTTGCGCTGCGCCCGATTGCATTCGTACGTCGAGCTCTCGAACGCCATCACAGCGAAGCCCAGCTCTTCGTGCAGATACTTGATGAGCCGGACCTTGGCCATGCTGAACTCGGCAACGCCGTGTCCACTCTCGCCCAGTTGCACGATGCGCTTGTTCCTGAGCAGAGGCGCGAAGAAGCGGAGGTCCGAAAAATCGGTGGCACCGAGTGAACGGATGGGACGCGCGTTGCTCCTGATCCAGGCGGAATGGGCCGAGTCTTCTGCGACCACTACACTGTCGCGGGGCAGGGCCAGCTCGGCGTCACTGAGCAGCCGCGTCAGATCCTCCGCGGGACGCGGCTGGGGACGGAACGCCGCAACCATGCGCGGCATCGGCTCGCCCACCACTTCGAGCGTGAGCGAGTCGAACCAGGCCGTGCCATTGCCCGGATGCAGCAGTCCGACCAGCACCATGACCGCGCTGGAATCAACCGGCAGCTCGATGTCATAGCGTGTCCACGGCGTGGTGCCGCGTGGTCCACGCTGCCCCATGTTGTCAAAGGCGATGGACCCGGATGGTCCGTCCACACGCATCCAGAAGCCGGCGTAGCCCGAAGTAATGTCCTGCGTTCGGATGTAGCCGGTGAGCTGCAACTTGCGACCGGCCGCGCGCGCCAGCGGGAAGACCTGGGACGCGACCGCGAACTTGCCGGACGCCTCCGAATACTGAGCCGGATCCACCCACTTCGTGCGCAGACTGAACCGCCCAGCGTACGGTGCGCTCGAATCGACCACGATCTGGAAGCCCGTGCCGCCGTTGTTCCAGCCTACCGTGCGACCCGTTCCGTCGTGCATCTCGAAACCAAGGTTGCCCGGTTGCTGCGCGTACCCGAGCGTGGGAACGAATGAACAAACGACTACACAACGGAGGATTACGCGGGCGGAGCGGATACCCATGATCGACCCCGGCATCGGTGGTGGTTCGGACGTCACAAGATGCCGGCCCTCCACCACCGGCACCAGCCCGCCGGGTCGACCG
>JBOHRF010000190.1:0-9404 GCA_050732575.1 Longimicrobiales bacterium | reverse complement strand
GCGCAGCGCGCCGCTCAGGGCCAGATCAAAACGATCTTGCCTACCGTCTCGTTGGCTTCCAGCGCGCGGTGCGCCTCGGCAACCTTGTTGATGGTGAGCACACGATCAATGACGGGACGCACGATGCCCGCTTCCAGCCAGGAAAGCGCAGTGCGCTCGAAGGCCTGGGTGGCCGCGATCTTTTCCTCCAGCGTGCGCGTCCGCATGACCGTCCCGATAATGGTCAGGCGTTTGCGTAGCACGGCGCGCAGGTCGAGCGGGGCCGTGGAACCGGCCGTGAGTCCAACCACGATGAGCCGGCCGCGCGGCGTCAGACTACGGATGTTACCGGGCAGGTAATCGCCGCCCACCAGGTCGAGGATGCCGTGTACACCCGCGCCTTTGGTCAGCCGGTCCACCTCCTCGATCCAATCGGAATGTGTCACATCAACCACGTGATCGATGCCGAGCGCGCGCAGCCCTTCGATTTTCTCTTTCGTGCGCGTGGTCCCGATCACGCGTGCGCCCAACACGCTCGCCAACTGCAGCGCAGCCGTGCCCACGCCGCTCGCCACTGCATGAATGAGCACGGTCTGGTTTTCCTTGAGCTGCATGAGCGTGAACAGGGCATCGTGCGCGGTGAGAAACGCCTCCGGTACCGCGGCTGCTTCTTCCAGCAGCCAGTGCGCAGGCACCGGTAACGCCTCGTCCTGGTGTACCACCACGTACTGCGCGTAGGCACCGCCGCCCACCAACCCCATCACTCGGTCGCCCACGCGCCAGCGTTGCGCGTCGGCCGCAACCTCATCCACGATGCCAGCGTACTCCAGACCGGGAATGTTGGGCGGCGCACCAGGCGGGGCCGGGTATTGTCCGCGCCGTTGCAGCAAGTCTGCCCGGTTGAGCGCCGTTGCGTGCACCTGCACACGGATCTGACCCGGTCCCAGCGCCGGAATGTCCACCTCGCGCAGCTCCAGGACCTCCGGTCCACCCGGTGCCGTGATGAACACCGCCTTCATATCAACGGAAAAACAGGAGGGAGATCACGGCCGCCGCAATGATGGCGAGGAACATCGTGATGTACAGGTACAGGAAACAACCGGTGAACCGTAAAGCGGAGGCAAAGCACCCCCGCAGGTCCTGCGGGTGCTGGTCATCGTCAACCAGGTCACCATCATTCAGATCAGATCGCTTTGCGCGCCGTGTAGTGATACAGGAAAGTGAAGAACAGGCTGCCCAGAATCGCGCCCAATAGGCCACCGACGCGCAGAGGCATCGGATCGTGGTGGATGTATGGTGATGTGCCCAACATTCCGCCGATGAACGCACCGAACAAACCGAACGTGATAGTGAGAACCTTCTCGCTCGCGCTGGCCTTGTATAGCACGCGCATGGCCAGGCCCGCAGCCAACCCGATCACGAGCCAGACCAACAGCCCGAACATGAACGGTCCAAACAAGAAATCCATGAAATCAACTCACCCATTTTGGCGGGCCGCCCCAGCATCCACGTCGCCGTGCGCTCACCGGCGGATTGGAGATTATGCGCCGCCTCTCATAGTGACGCAAGAGTAGTTAGTCGCCTGACGCAATCTCTTCAACCGCGGGTGCCGCGGGAGCGGCGGCGGGCTTGACTTGAATGCGTAACGCCAGCACACCGGCCAATGCAACCAGCACCGCGCCCACGTGAAACGGACTCGTGATGGCAACACTTTGAAAAAGGAGTCCCGCCCACATCGGTCCCACCACGCGGCCAAGTCCGCCCACAACCTGACTCCCGCCCAGGATCGAGCCTTGCGATCCTGAATCGGTGGCGCGTGATACCAGACTGGCGAGTGCCGGGAAGAGGGTTCCAGCGCCCAACGCATACACCACGGTGACGAAATTGGCCGCCGTGATTGAGGGAAGCAGAGGCATGGCAAGGAGAGAAAGCCCCAGCGCAACCACACCGATGCGGACCGTTCCGCCCTCGCCCCAGCGACGCACCAGCGGTCCCAGCAGCAATCCGCGCACAACGACCGTTGCCGCCCCGGCGAGTGTGAACATGACGGCCATGGAATGGGCGTTCGCATTGAAGGCATCGGCAAGGTAGAGCGCCAGGACGGACGTCATTGCAGTGAATGACGAGATGGTAAGGAAATAGATGGAAAGCAGTAGTGACAGCGGATAGCGCGTCATGGAGCGCAGCCACCCGCGCATCGTGGAGGCCTGCGCATGCTGCAGATCGCCACGCATGTGCTCCAGACGTGACTCGGGCAGTAGGTATATGGCCGCAATGGCATTGGCTGCGCAGAGTGCTGCGGCCACCAGACCCGGGTATTCCGGGCCCAGGCTGCTGAACAATCCGCCTATCGCCGGACCCATCATCACACCCAGGCCCGAGGCCGCACCCAGGTGGCCCATGCCTCGTGCCCGTTCATCGTGCGTGGTTGTATCGGCGATGTACGCCTGCGCCAGCGAGATGGTACCGCCCGCAGCGCCGGCTATGATGCGCGAGAACAGAAGTAGCCAGAGCGAATCTGCCAGACCAAACAGCAAATACGAAAACGACGAGACGAACAGACCGCCAATCAGCAGTGGGCGCCGGCCGCGCCGGTCCGATACCCGTCCCCAGAACGGCGCAGCAGCCAGCTGCATCGCCGCATAAGAGGCAATCAGCAACGTGACCTGCAGCGGGGTAGCCCCCATGTCTCGCGCATAAAAGGGCAGGAGCGGCAGGACCATGCCGAAGCCCGTCATGTCGATCAGCACGGCCGCGTACAACACGGCTAACCGCGATCCCTTCATTCTCTCTTCAGTCCCATCGTTTCCAGGGGCCATGCCGGCCACACGCCATGAGGCCCAGCACTGCTGGGTGCCTCACCGCGGTACTCGGCACGGTCCAGGGATCCGATGTTTGTTATTGGCTATCCTGCGATGCGTACGATTGCGAACGACCGCATGGGTGTCGGCGCGGCCGTTTGAAATCTACAAACCCCGGGGCCAGGAAACGAGCTTGGACCACCCGGTTCGGTACCAGGTCCGTCCCCATCGGCGTCCGCAACCCTCATTTCGTGAGCCGCCCGAACATGTCCCAACCAGCCATGGCCCGCGCGGCGTACTCCATACATCTTCGCCTTGTCTACCACGAAAGGTGTGAATGAGCTTCGGCGAAGACGTGCCCGCAAGGGACAGCGAATCCAGGCCGCGCATGCTGCCATTGCGCAGCCGGTTTCCGGGCGAGCTGGCGCTAAGAGATGCCAGGGACGGCTCGGTCCGCCAGGCGCAGGTCTGTGCCGCGCGCTTTGCCGTGTTGCAGTTGGTGGAGCGCTTCGTGGATGGCGCTATCGACACGACCAGCTGGGCCGCGGAGTTGGAAACGGCAGCCGCTTATGTCGATCCTCTGAACGAAAAGTTGCCCCAGGAAGCGCAGGGACTGCACCGCGTGTTGCAATGCCTGGATCGTGATTACGCGCGCAATGCGCCCGCTGCGTTGCTGCCGGCCGGCGATGGTGCATTGGCGTGCGGCCACCTGTTCGGAGCCTGGGGCCTGTATCGCACCGCGTTCGAGCTGGCCGCACCCATGGGCCGCAGTGCCGTTGCGCTCAGTGCGGCTTCTCGGCTGAGCGAGCTGGCCGCGCGGCTGGATCGGCCCGGACTCGGCCACAAGTGGTCGCGACGCTGCGCTCGCCTGATCGCGCTGTGCCATTGACCGACGCATATTCGCGGATCGAGCGCGAGCAAATTGCCGCGCTCGTGAATAAGAGTCAGCCCGCGCGCTGTCCGCGCTGTGCAGCCGCACTTACTGTCTCTGACGTGCAGCCGCCGCCGGGTGTGGCGTATGTTCGCAAACGCGTACTGGTTGTGTGCGCCGGGTGTCACCGCAGTGTGGCCGTGGACGTCAATCGCCACTAGTGCCCGTGGTGCGCATGCGTTGCTCTCCCTCTTCCACGGAATCGGCAAAATCCAACAGCGTCTCTTCCTCTATCGGCTGCGGCACGACCAGAGACAGCACGATCGAAATGAGCAGCGCGGTCGCAATCACGACCAATGACGCGACGATGGGCACGTGTTGGATTTCGGACAGCAGCATCTTGACGCCCACGAACACGAGAATGAAGGCCAGTCCGTATTTCAGGTAGCGGAACTTGTGTACAATGCCGGCCAGCACGAAGTACAGCGAGCGCAGACCCAGGATAGCAAACACGTTCGATGTAAAGACCAGAAACGGCTCGGTGGTGACGGCGAAGATGGCGGGAATCGAATCAATGGCAAAGATCAGGTCGGTAAACTCGACCAGGATCAGAACAAGCAGGAGCGGCGTCGCGTAAATCTTGCCTTTTTGCCTGATCAGGAAGCTCTTACCATGGTAGCTCGGTGTGACCGGTACCAGGCGGCGCGCCAGGCGCAGGATTCGGTTGGTTTCCGCATCAAAGGGCGCTTCATTACGAAACGCCATGCGCGTTCCGGTCACTACGAGCAAGGCGCCGAACACATAAATGATCCAGTGAAACTGCTGGATCATGTAGGTACCCAGTATGATGAACAAACCGCGCATGACCAGCGCACCCATGATGCCCCAGAACAACACGCGGTGCTGGTACTTCGGATCAACGCCGAAATACCCAAAAATCAGCACCATGACGAAGATGTTGTCTACACTGAGCGCGTATTCAATCAGGTAGCCGGTGAGGAAGGAGAGGGCTGGTTCGCTACCGCCGACCAGGTAGATGCCCAGGTTGAACAGGAGCGATAATGAAATCCAAACGGCGCTCCAGATCCCGGCTTCGCGCAGCGAAACGGTATGCGCGCGCCTGTGGAATACGCCCAGATCCAGGGCGAGCATTCCCAGGATGAAAAGATTGAAGGGGATCCAGAACCAGATTGGAACGTGCAAACGGGATCTCCCGGACCGGGACGAAAAAAAAGGCGAGACCACCACGACACATCGTGCCGTAGTGGTCTCGCCCTGGCGACTTGCCGCTGTTTGAAGCCGGGAGCCCTTCTTTCAGGCTCCGTCTTGACGACTTCAAATCCGGCCTGCATTGCTACCGCTGGCCGGCAGGCTACTCCCCACTTAGCCGAAGTATACCGCACTTCGAACGCCAGCGGGAGCCACCCGGGCCGGCCGTGGGGTTGACTGCCGCCCGGCACGGGGACTTTTGTCCTATGGCACAAGGTGTATCTTCGCTCCAACGCTCATCGGAAGAGTCCCCCATGAAACGACTCAACCTGGCATTCTTGCTCCCCGCGGTGCTGGTCCTGACGCCCCGCGCCGTCGGGCCAGCCAAGCTGCCCTGATTGCCCGCCCGTTTTTCCTGAGCTTCAGCGGGGCGGCGGTCGTGACCACGATCGCTGCCGCGCCCCGTTTCAACCGCGAAAAACCGCCCGAAGCGCATACCGGCGGCTTTGGCGAGCCTACCCTGCGCCGCTTGTCACCAGGAGGCTCCTGGCCCGCCCATGATCTTCGTTTGATCGGTTTTGCCGCCTCTATACGATGCGGGGCGCCGCTACCAGCTGGTGCTCGTCGGGCGTAACGGGCGTAACGGGCGTAACGGGCGTAACGGGCGTAGCGGGCGTAACGGGGTGGCGTTTTGGTTGTGACTCGGTTATCAAGCGGTCAAACAACAATGCTCAGCCAGCGTTCCCGTTACGCCCGACACGCCCGACACGCCCGTCACGCCCGATACGCCGATCCTAACCACAATTGAGGAGACACAAACGTGCATTCCCAGACAATGAAGTTGGCGGCCATTGAAGGGCGCGGGTACGCGCATCCAGAGGTTCTGGTCGACACGGATTGGGTGGCAGAACATCTGGATGAGCCGGGCATCCGCATGATTGAAGTCGACGTGGACACTGCGGCGTACGAGCAGGGCCATCTACCGGGCTCGATTGGCTGGAACTGGACCACGCAGCTTTGTGACACGCTGGTTCGCGACATCATACCGCCGGCCAAACTCGACGAGTTGATGAGCGCGTCTGGCGTAGGCAACGAGACTACCGTCGTGCTTTATGGCGATAACAACAACTGGTTTGCGGCCTGGGCCTTCTGGCAGCTCAAGGTGTATGGCCACGAGGACGTCCGCATCATGGATGGCGGGCGCAAGAAATGGCTGGCCGAAGGCCGCGTGCTCACACACGATGTGCCCGCCGTCTCACCCACACCATACCGTGCGCGCATGCCTGACCTCTCCCTTCGTGCACTCTTGCCCCAGGTGCAGGGCGCGGTTGCGCGTCACTCTGCGGCATTGGTAGATGTGCGCAGTCCGCAGGAATTCACGGGTGAGATCCTGGCGCCGCCCGGGCTGCCCGAAACCTGTCAGCGCGGTGGCCACATCCCGGGCGCGGTTAGTGTGCCCTGGGGCAAGGCCTGCAATGATGATGGCACGTTCAGAAACGCGGATGAGCTGCGCCGCCTGTATGAGGGAGTCGGAGTGTCGGCTGACCGCCCGGTCATTGCCTATTGCCGTATTGGCGAGCGCTCGAGTCACACCTGGTTTGCGCTTAGATACCTGCTCGGCTATTCCGACGTGCGCAACTACGATGGCTCGTGGACCGAGTGGGGCAACCTGGTGGGAGCACCCGTAGCCAGGCCATGAGCCAGCCCGAGCTGCGCGCCCAGGAATACGAGACCCACGAACAGACCCTCCAGGGCTGGGCCGTGCGGGTCATCACGTATCGCATCGGCGATATGTATTACGCGAGCATCGAAAGCGTGGACCCGGGCGCGCCCATTGCCCGCGCCCAGGGTCGCACGCACGCTGAAGCTCTGGGGATCGTGCGGCAGAAAGCGGCCGAACGTCTGGCCAGGACACGAAGGTTTTGAGAAACGTTATTTCGGCCGCGCCACCATGATGCCATCCTGCTTTTCAATCGACTGGATGCGCTCAGCCAACGGCAACTGACTGATCTCCACGGCTTTGCCCACCAGCGGTGCATGCATGAGGTGCAGTCGTCCATCCACCCAGAGCGCGACTCCGGTATGGGCCACGTCGAGCCCGGGCAACGTGCTCGCCGCGGCGATCACATCGCCATCCTGGATGCGGTTTGCCACTGCCGCGATCTGGTTTTCGGGAATCACGTAGCGCGGGGTAGCACTCAACCGCCGCTCGGTCGCGACCACCTCTGTCAGTGCGGCTGTATCACTGAGCTGGCGGTAGGCACTAACGTGCTGGCTCATGAAGTTGATCGGCTCGTGGTCGGCCTCGCCTCCCAGCTCGGGTGTGATGATCTGCACGATGTCCTTCGCCTGGTTGTCGGCCAGCCATTCACTGAAATAGTGCAATCGGCTTGGGTAGCCGCTCAGCTCGCCGTTGCGATAACGGATGCGCAGCAACTCCTGCTGAAACGCATGGTACCCACCATTTCCGCTACGCAGTACACGCGCCATAGCAAGCATGCTCTCCACAAAGGTCACGCAATCGAATTCGCGCAGGTTGACGATCAGTCGCTCCGGACCTTCCAACTCGAGCGTGCCCGGCACGTAGGGCGCACCCACGAACGTGCGACCCAGACTGGCCACGATCCGGCCGATAGGCAGCGTGTCCAAACGCTGGGCGCGCGCGCGCGCGAGTGTTTCCTCTACGATGACGGAATCCTGCGGTTGCGCTTCGACAGCCCCAGCTAGCGCCGCTGCCGAAGAGTCCGCGTGCGCCGTATTCGTTTGATCCGCGCCCGTACAGCCGGCCAACAGCACGAGCGCGCAGAGCACCGACCAGACTGACCTGCGTTGGCCGCGCCCATTGAGGTTCCCCATCGCGATCACCTTTCCCCGCCGGCGCGCACGAACTCAGCGAAACGCCGATCTGCAGGTGCCAAAGGTAACTCTAACATGCCCGCCAGGGTGACCCAGCGCAGCTCGTCGTGTTCCATACCTTGCGGATCACCCCGGATTTCGACGGGCACAAATTCAATGTGATAGTGCGAGCCCGGATCGACCTCCGTGAGCAGCGTGGAGCCAATCCGCTCCACCTGCACGCCCAACTCCTCGCGCAATTCGCGCTGCGCCGCCTGCAGTAACGACTCACCGGGCTCCAGCTTGCCACCCGGAAACTCCCACAGACCACCGTGTCGTTTGTGCGCGGGCCGCAGGCAGATCAAATAGCGACCTTCTGCTTCGATGACTGCGGCCAGCACCCGCACGTTCGCCGATTCCGTCATTGGACCACCACCACGTTCTCCCGAAACGACCTATTCTCCTATCAAGCCGACGGTTCAGCTCGGCGTTTACCCAGCACGTGGCCAACGTTTCCGTGTCCCGCCATGTCAGGATGTGCCGTTTCGGGAGAACGGGGTGGTGGTCCGCGTCAGAAATCCCGCCAGGGCTTGGCGCTGCTCCTCTGTAGGCTCACCCTCAGGGCAGGCAATAAGCAACAACGGCTGCTTGCGATCCACCAGGATATCGCTCAGCGGTTGTGTATCCTGCGGATCTGCTGCACAACTCATGAGTATGGCCAGGCGCTCGACCCGATCGGATTCCGTGAGTGTGAAGCGGAGCGCGGCCAGCGCGTGTTCTCCGTTCGCCACCAGGCTGACCTGTGTCATGCCCAGCGCATCCAGGAAGCCGGCCAGCCAACTCAGGTCGCTGACGGCCGGGTGACCTTCCGGCTGTATCACTCGAAAATCGCGCGCCAGTTCAGTGAACAACGACACGCTTCCGTTTGCCGCCGAGCCGTCCAGCAGAATGACGGTTCGGCCGGCGCCCGCGCGCACGTACTCGATCTGACGCACACCATCGTGCACCCACGCGCGGGCCGACTGCAAAGACACTTCGCTCTCCTGCTCAGCTCACCGTGAACTGCTTCAACATGCCGTGCATTGCGCGGCTTCTTCCACGGTCTTGCCCGGCTCGAGCTGAATCACGACCAGCTCATGGGGCTGCTCGCCCGCGTTCTCCACGCGAATGGTGCGTGTGCCAGCCTGGATCGGCGCGCTGATCGTGAAGTCGTAGTCGGACAACTGCAGCACCACATCTGCCGTTGGCAGCGGAGCCTCAGGCCTGGTGCTGGTTACCACGGTCATGGGCCGGACCATGCTTTTCATCATGTGCGGCATGCCATCCTTGGCGGACGGGATCAACAGATCAGCGCGTAGTTGCCCGGGGTCAGCTCGAGCGTGGCCTGCGACTCCGCACCCGGCATGGGCGAGTTCGGTCCACCCACCCAGGACACCCAGGTCGGCGGAGCACCGTGCGGGTTGGCCTTCACGTACGCTTCCAGCTCGGCTGCGCTATGCCCATCAGCCAACCGCACGATCTGAACGTGATGCAGTTCATCCGCGTTGTTGGTCAGTTGAATGGTTGTCAAACCCGACTCGATCGAGTCGGGCGCTACAAAGAAATAATCCTTTGTGGTGATCGAGACTTGCTGTGGCGCCACGGTCGCCGCGGCCACCGCCAGGTCGGCATGCTCGGCATCGGCGCCCGGTGCACAGCCCGTCGCGGTC
>JBOHRF010000189.1:0-9409 GCA_050732575.1 Longimicrobiales bacterium | reverse complement strand
AGGGCGAGCCCGGTCACAACATCTCGACCAATCAGATATTGACCTTGAACAATCTGCAGCTGGGCAAGACCGGTGATTATACATTCATCGTTTTCGTCAATAACGACCTGAAAGCGGAAATCCCGCTCCTGGTTGAATTCGGTCCATTGAGCGGTCCGCCCATGCCACCAAGCCTGGGTCCGCTACACTGAACGCACTTTCCCCCATCGGCATACAGAAATGTTGGAAGCGATCAAGCAGAAGATCGAGGACGAAATCGAGCGTCTGACTCATGAACTCACAGTCACGCTGCCCAAAACCATCCAGAAGGCAGTCGAGCTGGGAGACCTGTCCGAGAATGCCGAGTACAAATCCGCGCTCGAGCGGCAACAATTCGTTCAGGCCCGTTTGAATCACCTCACGTCGCGCATGGGTGAATTGTCCAAGATCGATCCCACCGCTCTGGCCAGCGATCGGGCCGGCTTCGGCTCACGCATCACCCTGCGCGACCTCGACTCCAACGAGCAGATCACCTACAACATCGTGTTCGGTGACTACATCGACCTCGACACCAACCAGATCTCCATGGCTTCCCCTATTGGTCGCGCATTGCTGGGCAAGAAACTCGATGACGAAGTCGTAGTCCATCTGCCGCGCGGCGATCGCCGCTACCGCATCATCGAATTGATCACTCTCCCGCAAATGGTGAACTGAGCTCGCCCCTACGACCTTGGACCCACACGAGTTTGAAAGACCTTGACGGTCACGTTGACGTGAACCGCAGCGCTGCAAGGCAACGCCCCCTAACACGTTCCGGCAACCCCGACCCGCGAGCGTAGGGAGCGCGCCCGCCAGCGCAGCAACGCGCGCCCGCCAGCATAGCGAAGCGCGCCCGACGCAGTCGCGCCCGTGCCGGACGCGCAACGCGCGTGCGGCACGAATCATGACTTCCCTTTCGTCATGATTCACGAAGCTTCTCGCCCAACCCAAAAGCGCCGCCGCTTCCAGCGCCTGGAGCGGCCCGGCCTCACACCCAAACAGGAACGCATCTTTAATCTGGTCACCTGGTTCGTCCTGGCGTTGTTTACGGTCGGCTGGATCCTTGCTATTGCCAACGCCAGTGCGCGCGCCGACGTACCGCCCATCATTGGCAGCGGCATCACCAACCCACTCTCACCCGCTGCGCCCCCGCCCACACCGTTCCTGCTGGATGCGGTCATGCGCAGGATCGGCGAGGCTACGAACTATCGCGGACTGAGCGGAGCGCTCAAGGTACGCGTGCAGGCTCCCGGGGACACCGCTCCCGTCATCGACAGTCTGCCGCCTGATGTACGCGTTGAATACGCTGAACCGGCCACCCAACCGGAACGTGTCAGTCAGCCATCGCGTCCTGGCATCTGGAACGTGTTGGTGCGTATGGGTGACGCCATTCGGCCGGTTCCCGATCTGAGCGTGATACGTCTGGTGCCGCTGACCGAGAAGAAAGCGGGTCGTATTGGGTCGTACGTCATTGGCAGCTGGCCCTATGAACGCGGCGGCCGTCCGCGCTCACCCGCATACGCACCGCCGGCCGGCCTGGTTCGGGTTACACCGCACAACCTGGACACGCCAGTGTCCGAACATTTCCAGCTGCGCGACTTCGTTACCAAGGGCCAGGCGCAGGTGTGGCCCAAGTACGTTGCGCTTTCCACTCGTCTGCTGGACAAGCTCGAGCTCACCATCCAGGAGCTGGAGCGAAGCGGTCTCGAAGTGGGCGATGTGGGCGTGATCAGTGGGTTCCGCACACCCACCTACAATGAGTCGGGCGGCAACCCGCGCGGACGCGCGGCCCTGTCCCGTCATATGTACGGCGATGCCATGGACATCTTCATCGACAATAATCGCGATGGCCGCATGGACGATCTGAATCGCGATGGTCGAGTCGATGTCCGTGATGCCCGCGTCCTGGCCGCCGCCGCAGATCGCGTCGAGAAGCGGCATCCATCGTTGATCGGGGGCATTGGCGTTTATCAACCGCGACCCGGCGCGCATTCCGGTTTTGTACACATCGACACGCGCGGATACCGCGCTCGCTGGTGATCCAACAAGGAGGACATCGTGACTGAATCCAAGACTCAATTGACCGAACGACGGGACGCTCCCGTTGCCGATGGCCAGCCTTTGGCCCGCGTGCGCGAGGATGACCTCGAGCCGCATGGCGGACTGCGCTACATTGCGCGCCTGTTCAAAGTCCTGGCCGTATTCCTGGGCTTTCTGCTCATTGCCGAAATTGTGATCGGGCTGACGCAGGAAGGCGTGCAGGCCATTGGCACGCTGCTCGTGCAGGCTACCCAGATCCTCGTATTCGCCGCATTCCTCTGGGGCGCTGGCGATATTGCGCTCATGCTCATTGGCTCCAACCACGACCTGCGCGCAGTGCGCATCCTGTTGGGACGCATTAACGCCAACCTGCAACAGCAGCAGACGCCGCCGCGCGTCAGCGATAGCAGCACGCCCCGACGCGCGGTAGGGCCGTGAGGTGCGGACCACCACCACGTTCTCCCGTTATGGCGCGATTTCGCATGGCGCAACTTTGCCAGGGCGTCAGCTGCGCGCAGCCGCAGCCCTGTGCACCCCTCGTTGCCACGGTCTCATAGTGGAATTGGCCAAAACGGGGGAACGTGGTGGTGGTCCGCTACAAGCCGTCCCGCTTGATCTGCTCGGCTACCCGACCGGCCAGTGCCATGATGGTGAGGTAGGGATTGATTTGCAGTGCGTTGGGAAACAGGCTCGAATCGGCCACACGCAGCCAGGGCACACCGTGCACGCGGCCCCACGCATCCGTGACCGAGTCGCGCGCGTTGGTGCCCATGCCGCAGCCGCCCATCAAATGCGCGGCTGATACCGTGGTCGTGCCGGGCAGGAAGTATCGACTCTGGATGCGCTCATCCAGGCCTTCTCGCTGGTCGGCTTCAATTACGGGCGGCTCGGCGCTGGGCGCGTGGACGCGGCGCGCGCCCGCAGCAAAGAAGATGCGCGCCGATGCGCGCGTTCCCGCCGCCAGCGACTCCACGACTTGCGGCGTAAAGTGGTAGTGCACCACCGGACGACCTTGCCCGTCCACTTCAATTCGATTGCGCGGCACGGCACGATCGCAGGCCAGCACCAGGATCATCTGCAAGCGTGGAAACGCGCGCATGATCCGACTGTGATCCGCACCCAGGCCAGTCAGGTTTTTTGCCGTGATGAACGGAAAGTACATGCAGGTCTCCAGCACATAACCTTCCTGCTCTGCACGATCCACAAAGTAACTTTTGGGATGACCCACGAAATTTGTTATGGCGTGATCGTGTTCGGCGACCAGGATGTGCGCCGGATGACAGGTAAAACCTTCGCCCAGCCTGGGCAGAACGCGCTTCAGATTGGAGCGCAATAAGAGAGCGGTCCCGCCAATCGCACCGCCGCACACGACCATCATGCGCGCCGTTATGCGATAATCACCCGGCGCCCATTCCGATGGCTCACCTTTCTGGCCGGCGCTACGATCGGACACGCGTACTATGGCGGCGTTCGGCTCCAGGCGCAGCACTTCCGCGCGCGTCACGACTTCCACGCCCGCGCGCTCGGCTTCTGGCAATTGCACGCGGTGTGTGCCCTGCTTGGCCGCGTTCGGACAGCCCAGATTGCACAGGCTCGAACCCAGGCATCCTTTTACATTGAGCGGAAACTGCTCGGCTTCATAACCGGCAGCGTGCGCACCCTCCCGGAACAGCCGGTTGTTGTCGTTGATCCGCTCAGGCTCGAGGAAGTGAACATTGTTCTGCGCGGCGTACGCGTTCGATCGCCTGGCCACATCATTGAAATCCAGGTCCGGTACGTTCCAGTCGCGGATCACGCGCGCTGGCGCTACCAGCGTTGTTCCGGTATAGACTACCGTCGACCCACCCAGCACGCGGCCAAACGCCAGCGTCATGGTCCGTTCGGCCGTCAGAAATCCGCCGCCATCCTCGTATAGCGCATCGGCCATTTCTATTTCACGACCTGTGTATTCATCATCGCGCAGGCGTGCGCCTTGTTCCAGCACAAGCACACGCTTTCCCTGCGCCGGCAGATCGCGCAGCTCATAGGCTACCGTGCCGCCGCCCGCACCCGAGCCGACCACCACGACGTCGTAACTCCGCTCGTTCAACGCTCACGCCCTTCGCCACGTGGTGCGTCCGCAGACAAACGCGCCGTCCAGCCGCGCACATCCGCGGCGTAACCAATGGCTTGGGCCGCATCAGGACGCGCGTAGTAGCCCATCAGAATCAGCGTACGCAGCCCCCAGACGCCCTTCCTCAGCATCGATACAGGCGACCGTTCCAATGCGTGGATCACACGATAACGTTGGTCCCCATTCAGTTTGTGCAGTCCTCGCCCGTACCGGATCAGCGCATAGCCATTGACTACACGCATCAGCAGCGCAAGCTGCCGCCGCACTGCTGCCGGACGACGGGCCAGCGCGCGGGCTATGATCGCACTCACATCCGCCCATGCTGCCTCGCTCAGAGCCTTCGCCTCGGGCACCACGGTCACCGCAATGGCCCGAAATAGAGCAGGCGTGACGGGCGTGACGGGCGTAGCGGGCGTGACGGGCGTAGCGGCTGGGGTCGGGTTGTCGCTAGGTATTGACATGCGCCGTCCCATCAAACGCCACTAGATAGCCCCACATGCTAATCGTCATCGTACTCGTGCTGTCCGTTTGATCCGTTTGTCCGTTACAGACCGCGCATGTCCTCCGCCTCTGCCACGCGCCGCAGGGCAATTGCGTAGGCTGCCGTGCGCATGGACACCTGGCGCTCCTGTGCCAGGGCGTATACTTCGCGATAGGCAGCGGTCATCTTGCGCTCAAGTCCGCTGTTGACTTGCTCCAGCTCCCAGCGCATCTGCTGCAGGTTCTGCGTCCACTCGAAATATGAGACCACCACTCCGCCTGCGTTGGCAAGGAAATCGGGCAGCACGGGAATGTTGCGCTGTGCCAGCACCTTGTCGGCAATCGGTGTGGTTGGCCCGTTGGCGGCTTCCACTACCATGCGGCACTGCAAGTCCATCACGTTGTCTTCTCTCGTGATCACGCTGCCCAGGGCCGCGGGAATCATGTAGTCGCAGGGAATCCGCCACAGCTGAGCATTGGTTACAGGATCGCTCTTGGCGAAACCCGCCACCGTGCGTTTCTGCTTGACGTGCTCGAACAACGCGGGCACGTCCAGACCACTATTATTGTGCACGCCACCATCAGCATCCGTCACGGCAATGACAAGCACGCCCTCATCAGCCAGGCAGCGCGCCAGGTGACTGCCCACGTTGCCGAAGCCCTGAATCACAGCACGTGCTCCCTTCCAGGGCAGACCGAAGTCGCGTGCGGCTTCGCGCATGACGATCATAACGCCCCGCCCAGTGGCCTCCTCCCGGCCCAGCGAACCACCCAGCGTAACAGGCTTGCCCGTTACAATGGCCGGTGAATAGCCGCGCTTCGAGCTGTACTCATCCAGCATCCACGCCATGACCTGTGCATTCGTGCCCATGTCCGGTGCGGGAATGTCGCGATAGGGTCCCAACGCCAGTGCTATGCGCTCCGTGAACTTGCGCGTCAAACGCTCCAGCTCGTCTTTGGAAAGAAGACGCGGATCTACGCCCACGCCCCCCTTTGCGCCGCCAAACGGCAGATCCAGCAGCGCAGTTTTCCAGGTCATGAGTGATGCCAGCCCCCGCACTTCTTCCAGGTCAACACTGGGATGGTAGCGAATGCCGCCTTTGGTCGGTCCGCGCGCACCGTTGTGCTGCACGCGATATCCCACGAACACCTGGACCTCACCGTCATCCATCGCAACGGGAACCTGCACCGTGATCTCACGAAACGGCACGCTCAGCCGTTTGCGCATCGCCTGCGGAAGCCCCAACAAATCCGCAGCTGCCTCGAACTGGTTGGTTGTAATCTCGCCAACCGCTATATGCTTGGGTGGTTCCGGACGTATTGCTGTGGTTGCCATTATTGCCCTCCCGCGCGTGGGGACCCCCATGAACATAAGGCGCGGCTGCGCCGGGCGCGGCTGCGCGGTGGGCGCGCTCCGCATTGGCACTGACCCGTCTCCGCTAATTGCCACCCCTAACCGCCTCCGAATCCTTGAACTATTGACTGCTTTCACTCTATTCTGCCCATCTGCGCACTACTCCGGAGAATCACCATGCCCTTCACCCGATGCCTCGCCCTGGTCCTCGCCTTCGTCATGGGCCAGGAACTGGCCGCCCAACAACGGCCGTTTGACGTCGTCATTGTCGGTGGCCGCGTGCTGGATGGCACCGGCAATCCGTGGTTTTACTCCGACGTTGGTATCGTCGACGGCCGCATCGTCGCGCTGGGTAAGCTGGCCGGGCAGCCGGCTGCACGCATCATCGATGCAAAAGGGCGCATGGTCTCACCTGGTTTCATCGACATCCATTCACACGCCGATGAAAGCACGGGCGGCGCGCGCACTTTGCGCGCTGAAGATCCCCGGCGAAGAGCCGCTCCCAACCTGGTCACGCAGGGCATCACGACCGTGGTAGTGAACCAGGACGGCCGCTCGCCCTGGCCTATTGCCCAGCAGAAGCAGACGCTGGAGAGCAAACGCACGGGCGTAAACACCGTCCTGCTGGTTGGCCACGGCGAGGTGCGTCGCCAGGTAATGGGTACTGACTATCAAAGGCCAGCAACCGCGCAGGAAGTGCAGCGTATGCGCGGTCTGGTGCGCCAGGCCATGGAGGAAGGGGCGTCGGGCATGTCCGCGGGTCTCGAGTACGTGCCCGGCCGCTGGAGTACAACGGATGAGGTCGCGGCACTGGTCCAGGAGATCGTCCCGTTCGCCGGCGTTTACATCTCGCACGAGCGCAGTGAAGGCTCGGACCCGATGTGGTATTGGCCCAGTCGGGATCCAGCCGGTCCGCCTACCTTGATCGATGCCGTGCGTGAGACCATCGAAATAGGCGAGCGCACGGGCGCCACCGTCGTGGCATCACATCTCAAAGCCAAAGGCGCACACTACTGGGGCTCCAGCGCCGCGGCCATTCAGCTCATCGAGCGCGCACGTGCGCGCGGTGTGCAGATCTATGGCGATCAATACCCGTATGACACCAGTGGAAGCGACGGCAGCACCGTGCTGATCCCCGACTGGGTGTACCAGGGTGGTCGCGGGCAGGGCGCGGCTGATTACGTCGCCGCGTTGCGCAGTGTGATTGCGGATGCTGCCCGGAATCGCGATCTGCGCCGCGATGTTGCTCACGAAATCCAGCGGCGCGGTGGCGCTGAGAAAGTGGTGGTGTTCGACTACCCGAATAAGGATATGGTTGGCAAATCACTGGCCCAGCTCGCCTCAGCGCGTCAGCTCGATCCGGTCGACATGGCGTTGGCGCTCCAGCTCGAGGGTTATCCCAATCGGCAGGGCGGCGCGCGCGTGCGCGGTTTCTCGCTCGCCGAGCTGGACATTGAGGCCTACGCGCGCCAGCCGTGGATGGCCACGGCAACCGACGGTGGACTGGCGCTTCCCGATGATGGACCTGCCGTTCACGCCCGCTTCTATGGCACCTTCCCGCGCAAGATCCGCAAGTACGCGCTGGACCGCGGCATTATTGGCCTCGAGCATGCCGTGCGTTCGGCTACGGCGTTGCCGGCTCAGATTCTGGGCTTCAAAGACCGCGGTGTCATTCGAGAAGGTGCCGCCGCTGACATCGTGGTCTTCGATGTCGATCGCATCCGTGATAAGTCCACGTTCTTCGAGCCGCACCAGTATTCAGAGGGCATCGACTTCGTGCTCGTCAACGGTCAGCTGGTCGTGGATGCCGGCAAGCCCACCGGCGCGCACCCCGGCAAGGTACTGACGCTCGGGCCAGCTCGCCGGGGTGCGCGTACTACCACGGATGGAGAAGATTGGAAGCGTTGATCTCTGAAGGTGGTTTGCCCGATCGTCGTATTGAAGCCGTGCTCTTCGATCTGGATGGTACGCTCATCGCCACGCGCCGCCTGTACCTCGAGGCTTATCGCAGGACGGTTGCGCCGCACGTGGGACGACTGCTCTCCGACGATGAGCTGCTCGCGTTCGATGCTCGCTCCGAGCGGCTGCTGATCACAGATTGTGTGGGTGCCGCTCAACTGACAACGTTTCATAGTCGCTTCCACGACCACTACGAACAGCTGCACGACACACACTTCGAAGGCGTGTTCCCGGGTGTGCTCGAGCTGCTCGAACTGATTCGCGCGCGCGGCTTGAAGACCGGCATCGTGACCGGAAAAAGTCGCGGCGCATGGCGCATCACTGCGGCCCGCGTACAGCTCGGTGATTTCGGCGTGATCGTGGTGGAAGATGATGTAAGCGCACCCAAGCCGGACGCGCACGGGCTGCAACTTGCCCTGAGTGCGCTCCAGGTCGAGCCCCAACGCGCCCTCTATGTCGGCGATTCGACTGTGGACGTGAAAGCGGCCGTGGCGGCCGGCGTGATTCCCGTGGCCGCGTTATGGTCCAGGGATCAGGACCGGCGCGATCAACTCCTGCGCAGTATCAGTGGCTTGCCCGCAATGAGCGTTCGAACGCCCCTCGAAATCGTGTCCCTGCTCGCCGGTTGACCTATTGTCTTATTCCAATGACATACGCCGTAATCGCGCCCTGGTCGGGCTGCAGATGCTCCTTCCCCTGCGCCAGCCATCTAGCGGCCTGGTCGGGGTACATCGCCGTTAGGAGGCGACCAGGCCCATTCCAGGCGATCGACGCACCACCCCCCACGATGGTGTACCCCGAAACTGGGAAGACCTCGACCTCCGATGCGTTCGACTGCGCAAAGGTGACGATTGTGGCTGGAGCGGCCGCGCCGTTGCGCGGACGAATGCCGATCACATAGCTGGTCGTGGTTGCCGTGGTATCGGCCTGGATGTGACTCCGAGACCTGACCACCCAGGCGCTCCCACTCGGCTGCGACGCTGAGAGCATGACACCCGCACCGCTGAAGGTCACCCGCGCACCGCCCCCGGTCAGCGCGTACCCGGGCGGCAGCACTGCCGTGGCCGTGTTACCGGTCTGAGGCTGATTGACCATGACGACTTCCCATTCATTGCGCGGGTCGATGACGGCGATGGCCCAGACTTCTACCGTGCCATCGGTGAACGCGATGTGGTCTCGAGCCGTGGCCGTGCAGGTGCGCGCGTCGCTGGGATACAGCGCTGTGAAGTAAAGGCCGGGCTCATCGACATCGAAACTCAATCGCGCCCCGCAGCCGATGACCTTGTGATCGGCCGGCACCTGAAGCGCAAGTGTGGGCGTTCGACTCACTCCGCTGATGTTTTGAGACGTTGCCAGGTTCAGCACCGGGGCGGGTGGAGCCGTAACGCTCACCGTCGCCTCGCCGAACACGCCATTCCCGGCCGTGCCGCGAATCTGCGTAGTCC
>JBOHRF010000188.1:0-9486 GCA_050732575.1 Longimicrobiales bacterium | reverse complement strand
AAAACGGCGGCCACCAGGATGCCGCCGCGCCGGTGGGGCTCCAGCGCGGCATCGTACTCCGCGGGATCGGGCTGGTGCGGGATCCATACGCCACTCACGGGATCTTTGCGTCCAATGAAGTCGCGCAACGCCCCGCGCGCGCCACTGGCTCGTCCGAACTGCACAGCCAGCTGGCCCAACAGATTCTCCTGGGAGCGCAGGTCTCCGCGTGTGGTCGCGATCTGATGGCGCAGGATCTCCGGCGAATCAAAATGCTGGAAGAGGGCTACGATGTCGGCAAACGCTTCGTGAAATGCCAGAATGTCGGGATTGCTCGGAAAGGTGAGTCTGCGGTGCATCCCATCCAGCAGTGCGTGCGCGGTCTCGTGCGCAACAATGTCGTGTGACAGACAGGTGAAAACCATGCTGCCCGGAACGTGATGCGCGGGGTCGTCAGCCGTGGCCTGAAAGTACCCAAACAAGAGCGCCTTCTTGGCCGGACTGAAGTAGGCATTGGCTTCACGGAGCGCGTGCGGATAGATGCGTAGACGCTGTACGAAGTCGTCAGGTGATGGTCCCGGCGACCAGAGCGCAACGCGTCCCAGCGCACGCTCGAAATTGCGGATGGTTGTGCTGGCCACCGCATATACCATCTGCTGATGGAATTGTGGGCTACCTTCCGTAGGTGGCAGGCCATCTTGCGCGAGCAGGATGGGATCATCGAGGCGGACGGGCGGATAGAAGCAGCCGGAAGCAGGATCGAAGTCGACCACTTCCAGGTATTCCCCCACCGGTCCGGGCGCCAGGGACTCCCACGGCACATGAAATACAATGTCACTGATCTGTGCCGTTACCAGGCTCTGCGTTAGACCTGGATCGAGAGCGTAGCCGCGCAGGCGCCGGTGGGTAGGCGCTGCGACGTGAGCATCGATGCTTTTGGAAGCCACGTATGAGGGTCCGGGTGAGGTTGCGCTTGCTGCTGCGGAGGCTTCCAAAGAATGGGAGCCGGAACGCCGATCGCGCTAGGGGGCTAATCTCTGCACCTGCTTACGTTCACGTTCTCGTGTGAACGGCATACGCCTCGCATGGGACTGCGCGTCATGGAGAAAACGGAGATTCAGCGGCTGCGCGATCTGGCCCGCATCATGGATGCGGCCGTGCGCGTGCCCGGCACCAATGTGAGGTTCGGGCTGGACGCGTTGATTGGCCTCATCCCTGGCTTTGGTGATGTAGCGGGCGGGCTGACCACGACCTACACGATTCTGGCCGCGCGCCGCCTGGGTGCTCCGGGATCCGTGCTGGTGCGCATGGTCTGGAACGTCCTGATCGATGCCGTGGTAGGCGCAGTTCCGCTGCTGGGTGACCTGTTCGACATAGGCTTCAAGGCGAACATACGCAACGTCCAGTTGCTCGACCGGTTCCTGGCCTCGCCCGGACCTACCCGGCGCGCCAGTCGAGCCCTGGTGGCGTTGTTGCTCGCACTGGTCTTCTTGATTGTGCTGGGCAGCCTGGCCCTCACCTTCATCATCGTGCGCGCCCTGGTGCGCGCCTTGTTCTGACCGTTCGGCTCAGATGCCAAACTGACGAAAATGATGATCCAGGTGTTTGTGTTGCAGGCGGCTCCATTCCTGGCCGTTCATGCGACCCATCGTTGGATGCTTTGGCCAGCCGTTGTCGAGTGGCCGCTGCGCTACCTGCTCGATCAATAGTCGCAGACTGGATCGCTCAGTTTCGATCTCGTAACGCCCCGGCGCACGCAGCTCAGGCGACGTCGGAGCACCTTTGGGCCATGGCACATACAGAGCGAACCACTTGAAAATTGGGCGCGGAAGCGGGATGGCCTTGGGCCTGGCCTCCAGCTCGCCCAGCGCCATGCGCAGGGCATTGTTCAGGTGAGACAGCATCTGATCCACGCGCATGGTCCCCCACTGGCGCGGACTGTCGGGTTGCAGGTCTTCGAGCCGGCGCAGCAGAGCCTGGCGCGCGGCATGGTCATGCAGGATGCCCATCGTCTCCTATCCGGTTGGTCGAGGTACAGGGTTGGTCCCCCTACGATTCAGCAACGGCTCGTGTTGCGGATGACGGCAAGCAGGACTGTAACCCGTTGGGCCAGAGGTCTCGGCGGCAACCGCTGTGGGTCACCGGAGCGACCGGACGGCCCTTCAAAGCAGAGCCTCGGGCATCGGGGCGGGGTCCGCAAGGGGGCGCCGCAGCCCGGCAAAACGCCCGAGGGCACTTTTGTCTTCACGAACGGCAGCCGTAGGTTGTCCTATCTCAAAGTCCCCCAATACCTCCACAAAGTGAGCAGGTACCCATGGCACGCCTCATCCTATTGAGTGCGCTCGTCGTTGGCACCGCAGCGAGCGCGGCCGCGCAGCAGGGTCCAGCAAATCGTGCAAACTGGGCGCTCTCGGACCGGTACACCAATGATGCGTTGCAGCCGATGATCTACACTACATCGGTGACGCCCCGGTTCATCGGCAAGAGCGATTCGCTGTGGTACTTCTTCCGGGATCGCAATGGCGGGCGGTTCATGCTGGTCGTCCCGTCAACACGCACCAAGCAGCCGCTATTCGACCATCAGAAGCTGGCTGCGGCTCTGACGGCGGGCGGCAAGCCTTACGTGGCGAACAGCCTGCCATTCACAGCCCTGACGATTCCTGACAACGACCATCGCAAATTCACGTTCCTGATCGACAGCACCAAATACGAATGGGACCTGCGGGCGGAGACGCTGACCAGGATCGGCGTATTGAACCGCGAGCAGTTGGCGCGCGAGCGGGCGGCCGAAGGAGGCGGTGGTCGCGGGGGTGGCGGCGGTCGAGGGGGTGGTGGCGGCGGCCGCGGGGGCGGCGCGAACGCGGAATTCCGCAACTTCTCGCCGGACAGCACGGTCTACGTGTACGCGCAGAACCACAACCTCTACATCGTAGAGGTCAAGGCAGACTCAACGCCCAAGCAGATCAGCCGTGACGGCGTCGTGAACTACAGCTTCGGCTCGCGTGACACCACGCAGGTTGACGATCAGCAGCAGCAGCAAGGTGCTGATGACGAAGAGATCATGCAGGCCGACAACATCTGGGACAACACGATGGTCGATGCCGATTTCCAGAGATGGCTGGCCGAGCTGAATTTGCTGCAGCAACAGAACCAGCAGGGCCGTCCACGGGAATCCCGGGTCCAGCCCCAGGTCACCTGGTCTCCCGACTCCAAGGCCTTCGCGGTGATGCGGACCGACTCGCGCACGGTGAAGGACCTGTACCTGGTCAATTCGCTGGGACAGGGGGGTCGGGGTGGTCGACCTGCGATTTCTTCTTACCGCTACGCCATGCCGGGCGAGGATTCAGTAGCGCAGCGGGAACTGCATTTCTACAAGCGCGGTGATGCGCAGGTCACCAGGCTGAACCTCGAGCATTACAAGGATCAGCAATTCTTTGACCTTCACTTCCCCGTGAATAGCGAGAAGCTGCGTGTGGTCCGGCGCGACCGGCCGCAGCGCACCCTGCAGCTGATCGAGGTCGATCTGGCCACCAAGGCAGTCAAGGCACTACTCCGAGAATCGACCGAAAACGCGTTCCTCGAGCGCCAGAACGTGCGCTACGTTGCCGCCGGCGGCGATTTCATCTGGTGGTCGGAGCGTTCCGGCTGGGGCCACTACTATCTGTACGATTTCAACGGCAACCTGAAGAACGCGATCACCAGAGGCGCGTGGCGCGCGGAATCCATTGCCGAACTGGATTCGATCGGCCGCGTCCTGTATGTGCGCGGAGTGGGCAAGGAGGCAGGTGAGACGCCCTACTACACGCACACGTATCGCGTGAACCTGGACGGTACCGGCACTACGCTTCTCGATGAAGGCAATGCCACCCACGGCGGGGCGTTCTCACCCAGCCGCCGCTACCTGGTAGACACGTACTCGCGGACCGACCAGGTGCCCAAGAGTGTGCTGCGCGAGACGCTCACCGGCAAATCCATCCTCGATCTCGAGACCATGGATATCTCGAAGCTGCAGGAGTACGGCTTCCGTATGCCAGAGCGCTTCGTGGTCAAGGCCGCGGACGGTGTCACCGACATTTACGGCAACATGTGGAAGCCGATCGACTTCGATTCCACAAAGAAGTATCCGGTCATTGCCAACGTGTATCCCGGACCGCAGACCGAGCAGGTCACCTACACGTTCACCGCCAGTGGTGTGCAGCAGCGGCTGGCACAACTCGGCTTCCTGGTGATCCAGATCGGCAACCGCGGCGGCAGCCCTCAACGTGCCAATGCCTATCACAGCTACGGCTATTTCAGCCTGCGCGACTATGGCCTGGCGGACAAGAAAGCCGGCATCGAGCAGTTGGCCGCGCGCCACTCGTATGTCGATGTCGACCGCGTCGGCATCTTCGGCCACTCAGGCGGCGGCTTCATGACCGGTGCCGCCCTGCTGCAAACGCCCTACAACGACTTCTTCAAAGTGGGCGTTTCTTCGGCGGGCAACCACGACAACAACGTGTACAACCAGAACTGGAGCGAGCAGCATCACGGCCTCACCATGACGCGTACACCCAAGAAGACCGTGGCTGCAACGCCGACCAACGGACAAACGCCGCAGAACGGGACACAGGTGAAGGCCAGCGCGGACGATGACGGCGATCTCGACTACGACGTCAAGTTCTCGATCAAGGTCCCGGCCAATCACGAGCTGGCTGGAAACCTGAAAGGACGGCTCCTGCTGGTACACGGCGATATGGACAACAACGTGCACTACGCCGGAACGTTCCGCCTGGCCGAGGCATTGATCAAGGCCAACAAGCGCTTCGACTACATGGTCATGCCCGGCAAAGCCCACGGCTTCGCCGACATGCAGCCCTACTTCACGCGCTTGATGATGGAGTATTTCGCCGAACACCTGATCGGCGATTACTACCGTGGCGACGCCAGCATGAGAGGGAAGTAAAGCCGATGATTCGGATAAACCGCATAAACCGGTAACCGCGGGATAGTGCGGTACTGCGGGAATAGACGGTTCGTCGGGTGGAACGCGGGGGTCGTGCCCTGAGGATTTGACACTCCCGTGACGTTGCTGATGGATGGCGAAACCCAGACCGCTGGAGTATTGGCGGGCCTGGGTTTCGTTTTTTTGTGGATCTGGCTCGCGCCCAATCCCAATTCTCCGTATTTCCAGCCCTCCGTTTTCCTTCCCGTTTCAACCTGCGTTGTCTGGCAGTTACCGGTTCATCCGCCACATCCGGTTCATGAGGTCCAGGAAATCGGTCGCAACCTTCGTGGCGTAAGGTCTGTCCAACCGGAAGACTACCCCCGCGCCGGTGCATTTCACACCGGGACGGGCGCGACTCAACCCGGAAAATACCTGATGCGACTGATCCTGATAGCGGCGGCGCTGGCTCCAGCGCTGGTTGGCACGCATGTCCTTTTTGCGCAGCAACCTGCTCCCAATGGTTCGCGCACTACAACCATGACGGCGGTTGCGCAGCGGGCCGCGCAGCCGCCCACGATTGACGGTCAAAACGGCGATGCCATCTGGCAAACGGCGCCGCGCATTTCGGAATTCCGACAATTCGAGCCGCGGCCGGGCGCTGATCCGTCTTTTCGCACGGAATTCCAGGTAGCATTCGACGATCGCAACCTCTACGTGTACGTGCGAGCCCACGATCCGCATCCGGACAGCATCATGCGCGCGCTCACGCGCCGCGATGTGCGCGGTCCGTCAGACCAGATCATTGTCTTCATCGATTCCTACAACGACCGACGCACGGGCTTCGACTTCAACGTGAATCCGGACGGCGTGAAGCGCGATTACGCGATCTTCAATGACGGTGAAGAGGATGGTTCCTGGAACGGTGTCTGGGATGTGGGTACCACGGTCGATTCGCTGGGCTGGGCGGCGGAGTTTCGCATCCCACTTTCCCAGCTGCGTTATGCCGATGCGGAAACGCATACCTTCGGTTTTGGCGTGTGGCGCGACATCGAGCGCTACCGGGAGCGCGTGAGCTGGCCGGAGTACAATACATCGCGCAACGGTCTGGTCTCGCAGATGGGTCGGCTCGATGGGCTGTCCGGCATTGACGCACCCTCGCGCATCGAGTTGACCCCATATACAGTAGCCAAGAACGTGACGCGCGCGCGCGAGAGCGGCTCGTTCGAGCGGTCGCAGCAGCTGGCGGTAGGCGCCGATCTCAAGTATGGCATCACGCCCAACATCACGCTGGATGCGACCGTGAACCCGGACTTTGGTCAGGTGGAAGCCGATCCGGCAGTATTGAACCTGAGCGCGTTCGAGACGTTCCTGAGCGAGCGACGCCCGTTCTTTGTGGAAGGCACGGGGTTTTATCGATTCGCGCTCAATTGTTACATCGTAGTCGACTGCCAAACCAATGAGGGTCTGTTTTACTCCAGGCGTATTGGCCGTTTGCCCACGCTGCGCAATGACTATGGCGATGCCAGGACGCCGAGTGCCACACCGATCGCGGCCGCGGCCAAGCTCACGGGGCGCACGCGCAGCGGTCTCTCGTTCGGGCTGCTCGATGCACTGACGCAGCATGTGGATGGCACGGAGTCGCGCACGGTCGAGCCACGCACGAATTACGCAGTATTGCGAGTCCAGCAGGACCTGCGCGGCGGCAACACCGGCTTCAGCCTGATTGCCACGGCCGTGAATCGATCACTGGATGAATGGACCCGGCCTATCCTGCATGAGAATGCGTATGTCGCGGGTGCCAATTTCCGCAATCGATTTGGCGGCGGTAACTATGAGCTGGCGGCATCGGTAACGGCATCACGCGTGGCCGGCAGTGCGGAAGCGATGCTGCGCACCCAACGCAGCTCGGTACATTACTACCAGCAGCCGGGCGATGAACACAACGTGGACTCGCTGCGCACATCGCTGAGCGGCCATGCCGAGCAAATCAAGTTTGGCAAGTATGGCGGCGGCATCACGCGGTTCGAGACCAGTCTGGTTCAGCAATCAGGCGGCTTCGACGTAAACGATCTTGGCTTCCTGCGGCGCGCCGACATTCGGGACTGGAGCACGTGGGCAGCGCTCAGCTTCCGCACACCGCGTGGCATCTATCGCTGGCTGCAAGTCAACGGCAACCACTGGGAGCACTGGACCACATCGGGAGTCCGGCTGGAGAACGCGTTCAATGCCAACGCGCACATGGGGCTGCACAACAACTGGAACCTGCACGCGGGCGGCACGGTGAGCAGTCTGGGCCGCACGTTCTGCGACCGCTGCACGCGGGGCGGGCCACTGCTGCGCGACGCCCGCGGATTCTATCCCTGGTTTGGCGTGAATGGTGATGGCCGCCGCACCATCGTGCCGTCGATGTGGGTGAACCTGTCCTATAGCGATGAAGGCCGCTCGCACTCGAGCTCGCTCAGCCCCAGTGTTGCGCTGCGCTTCTCCTCGAGACTGCAGGCCAATGTGGGTGCCAACATCTCGAAGGGTGAAAACGCAACGCAGTGGTTCGGCAACTTTACCGATGCCGCCGGCGTCACGCACTACAGCTTTGCCCATCTCGATCAGCGCACGTTGAGCATGAATCTGCGCTTCAACTACACGGCCACACCCGACCTCACGTTCGAGTTCTACGGCGAGCCCTTCGTGACCAGCGGCACATACTCGGACTTCCGGCAGGTGAGCAGCACGCCCAATGCTGCATCCTACGAGGCGCGCTTTGTCCCGTATTCGCCGCCGCCCGGCGAGGACACGGGCTTCAACTTCAGCCAGCTGCGCACCAATGCCGTATTGCGCTGGGAGTACCGCCCCGGCTCGACGCTCTTCCTGGTCTGGGCCCATGGCCGCCAGCGGTCCGTGGACCAGAACCTGGACCGTTCCTGGCAGGATGACTATCGCGACCTCTTCGAACGTCATCCCGACAACACGTTCCTGATCAAGGTTGCATACTGGCTGAATCGTTGAGTTGTGGCACGCGGAGATTAAACAGCATTCAATGCTTTTTGTCGGCCATGCCGCTTGCTCTCGTCACCCAGCCATACTCTTCATGATGTTCACGCGCATAGCGCGCAATGCGGGGGGCAGCGTGGCCAGGCTGGAGAGCAGCAGCACGCCGGCGCTCACCGAAAGGAGCAGCAGGATGGAACGGGGCTGTACGCCAAACACGAAGGGCTGCAATGCGCCGCTCAGGAACCAGAAGGCCAGGCTGCCGAGCATTGCGCCGGGCAGGGTGAGTTGTGCGAGTTGAATCAGGACCTGGGATCCAATGCGGGCGGGCGCAGCGCCGAAGGCCAGTCGGGTTGCAAATTCCCGTTCGCGGCTGGCGACCAGCTGGCTCATGACGCCGTAGCTGCCCAATGCCACGATACCGATGGCAACCAGAGCAAAAGTGAGCAGCAAGATTGCCCGCAGCCGCGGCAGTGCCTGCGCTTCGCGTACCAGGGAAGCGAGTGATGTTGTGTTACTGGCGGCCACCCCCGAGTCGGTCTTGCGCAGCGCACGGCGCAGCGCGGCCAGGGCGGCCTCAGGGGTAGAGCGCGGCCGCACGACCACGGTCATACGATTGATCGAGATCTGCGCGTAGGGCACGTAGACGGTTTCACCGGCCGGTACGTTGTACCCGGCGTCCATCACATCACCGACCACACCCACAACCTCGAGCGGTTGTGGTTCACTGGTGGCGGACACGCGCTGTAAGCGTTTGCCCACCGGCTCCTGCCCTGGCCACATCCGTTCGGCCAGCGAACGGCTCACGATGGCAACGGCCGGATGTTGTGCATCATCGTGATCGCTGAATGCGCGTCCACGCAGCAGTGGAATACCCATGGAAGCCAGGTAGTTGGCCGAAGTCCGGCGAAAGTGCAGGAGCACGGGCTCTGCGGCCAGGCTGCCGTCCGGCAACTCGACCAAGAAGCGGCCACCCCACAGTCCATCGCTCACAGGCAACGTGGACGAGAAGGAAACCGCAGCTAGCTCGGGCTCGCGCGCAAACTCTTGCAGCAATCGCTCGCCGAACGCAGCACGCGACTGGTGGTTTGGATATTCGGTATCCGCAAGCTGCAGGCGCGCCACTACGCGTTGGCCCGCCACGAAGCCATCCGGAACGTGCGTGAGCTTGTCGAAGCTGATACCCACCAGCGCGGCCGCACCCATGATGGTGACGCACAACATGGCCTGGGCCAGTACCATGCCCTTCTGCCAGCGCAGAGCGGCCGGTGAAAGGCTGGCCGAGCGGGATGCCGAGCGCAGCACATCAGCCAGTTGTGCTCGTCGTCCGAACCAGGCGGGCAATATCCCGGCGACCAGTCCGGCGGCCAGCACGGCGGCCGCGCTCCACAACAATACGGTCAGATCCAAGCGCAGGTTGTCCATGAACAGAGCCAGCGCGGGACTCACATCCAGATTGCGCAATGCGGGCAGTGCCAAACGCGCCAACATCAGTCCCAGCAGGCCTCCGGCACCGACCACGGCCACGCTTTGCAGGATCAGCATGCGCACCACGCGAGTAGCGCCCGCGCCAAGCGTGAGGCGGACCGCCATTTCCG
>JBOHRF010000187.1:0-9492 GCA_050732575.1 Longimicrobiales bacterium | reverse complement strand
GTATCACGGTACCTCCCCAGGTCGAATACGTGGACTGCCGAATTGGAAAGTCAACGAGCGAACCACATGGCTTGTGTCATACCGTAATGAATCGGCCCGCGTTTTGGGAAAGGACGTCATAGCCGCCATTTGTTGCACAAGGCGCATACAATATCGTTGCGTTGGGATCCCGTTGCTCTTACCGTCGTATCGAGAGCACACGTCGCAGGTATTACGGCCTCCCCCCTGTGCCACCTTTGAGGGAGAACGTGAACCATGTCGATGTGGCGATAGCGCGGACTCCTGGCTGTCATCCTCTGGCAAACGGCGCCCAATCCGGTGGCAGTCGATTCGACGGGCCGCGTGCAGGGCGTCCTGGGCTTTGGCGCCGGGCAATACGAGCGGGTGAGCGTCAACTGCAATGGTGATGAGACGGGTACCTCGTCGGTGCCGTTTCGCGGCGGTGGCGCGCAAGTCGATGTGTGGCCCAATCGCAAGATCCGCTTGACCGGGTTTGGCGGTGGCATCGAAGCGGATAGTTCCGAGTGGAATGGTGCATACCTGGGCGCCGTAGCCGCGCTCGAGTTCCAGCACCTGGGCGTCGGGTTGGGCGCCATGGGATCACCCGATGAAGCGTGGCCGTCGCTCTATTTGCGCGCGGGGAATGCCGACCGTGTACATCTTCGCTTCGATTCCGGTGCACCGAGTCCACCGCTGAATACGGGCGGTGCCGCGCGCCTGGGCGTGGGCTATCACATGGGTCACCTGCGGGGCCTGGGTGGCTTTGGCGGACTGGCGTTGTGCCATGCTCGCTGTGACGGCAACAGCAATCCGGCGCTGTTTGCCGAAGTCAGGCTGCCTGTCGGCTCACGCTTCGATCTCGAGTTGCGCGGGTTGGCCGGCAGCGGCAAGGACTTCGACAACACGGGCATTGCCATTGCCGGCAGAATGCACTTCGCACGGTAAACGGAAGTATCGGGCGTAACGGGCGTGACGGGAGTAACGGGGTGAGGTGCTGAGCGGTTCAGTGGCACGATCAACGTCCGATGCGCCCGACTCGAAGGAGCAAAGGCTGAACCGGATCCGAATCCGTGCGGCGCGTCCCAACGATGCCGATGTCCTGCTCGAGTTGGTCGATGCACTGGCCGATTACGAGAAGTTCGAGCGGCCATCGGTCAACGCCCGCGAACGCTTGACCCGGGATCTATTCGGACCCCACCCCCGCATTCAGGCATACCTCGCCGAATTGAACGGCGAGGCGGTGGCGTACGCGATCACACTCGAGACGTATTCCTCGTTCCTGGCACTGCCCGCACTCTATCTCGAGGACATTTTCGTCAAGCTGGATTACCGGAGACATGGCGTGGGTCGCGCACTGTTCCGGTTCCTGGCCGGCGAAGCGATTCGACGCGGCTGTTCTCGCATGGAGTGGGCCGTGCTCGACTGGAACAAGCTGGCCATTGATTTCTACGAACACATCGGTGCGCGCCGCGTCGCAGAATGGAACCTGTATCGGTTGTCAGCCCAGCAGCTGCAGGAGCTTTCAACGCCATTGCCAGAGTGAACCGGGTGATACGGATGAACCGGGAAAGCGGGATGATGCGGAGAGCCGGGGAAGGCAGGGGCAATCCCGGGGACTATCGCGTGTCAAGGGCTGGGGATGAAACCGCAAAGTCGCTCCTTCGTTGAGCATACGCTCGGGATTCGCGTCACGCGTCACGCGTCACGCATCACGCGCCCATCTCTTGCCTTGATTGTTGTGGTGCTCCCGCTGGCGGGCTGTGGGACGCGATTGTCAGGCGGTGTGCCTGCGCAGGGCGAACTGGCACTGACGCACGTCACGGTGGTGGACGTAGTGAATGGACGGCTGCTGGCCAACCAGACGGTGGTGATGGGCGGCGGCCGTATCACACGCATTGGCGGAGCGGAGCGTGTGCGGCTTGCGCCGGGTGTGCGCGCGCTGGATGGCTCGGGCAAGTATGTGCTGCCGGGCCTGCTGGACATGCACGCGCATCTGACGTTGAGCGGACGCCCGACCGAGATCGAGCTGCCGCTTTTCGTTGCCCATGGCGTGACGGGTGTGCGTGTGATGGGTGCCGATTGCCGGCGCCCTGTGCTGCGTACGCCGGATTGCCTGGAGACCTATCGCGAATGGCGTCGTCAGATCGAAGCGGGCCCGTTGAGCGGACCGCGGCTGCTCGCGCTGGGCAGCTGGCCGGTCAATGGGCCGAGCGGCATAACGGATTCCATGCCGTCCTATTTCAAGGCGAGCAGCGCGGAAGAGGGCCGGCAGCTGGCGCGCTATTTCAAGCAGCGCGGCGTCGATTTCATCAAGGTCTATAACAACATTTCTCGTGCTGGCTACCTGGGCCTGGCGGAGGAAGCGCGCTTGTTGGGACTACCCTTCGCGGGTCACGAGCCGATGGGCCTGAGCGCATTGGAGCTGGCCAGCGCGGGTCAGGGCAGCATCGAACATTCGCGCATCTTCCTGTTCAACTGTTTTCCCGGCGCCGATTCGCTACGCCGCAATCTGTTGCGCATCTCCGGTAGCGCACTGCGTCGTCGCCAGGTGGACGAATACGATGCGCGGATGTGTGCCGACGTGTTTAGCGCGTTTGTGCGCAGTCGGACGTACATCACGCCTACCCATGGCACGCGCAAGATGGACGCGCTGGCCCATGATTCGGCGTATCGCCGCGATGCACGCATGAAATACGTGACCCGCCTGCAGAGCTTTCGCTGGACAGCCGATGCCAATGGGATGGTCCGGTCTGATTCCTCGGCGGCCGGACGCACGAGCTACATGGACTTCTATCTCAAAGGCCGCGAGCTGACGGGTGCCGCCTATCGCGCGGGTGTACCCATCATGGTGGGCACGGATGCGGGCGACAGTTTCGTGTTCCCCGGTTCGAGTGTGCACGATGAGCTGGATGAATTGATCGCGGCCGGACTGACGCCAGCGCAGGCCATCAAAGCGGCAACCTTCAGCGGCGCGGAGTATCTGGGCCGCACTGCGGAGCTGGGCAGTGTTCAGACTGGACGTTTTGCCGACCTGGTGTTGCTCGATGCCAATCCGCTGGCCGACATCAAGAATACGCGCCGCATCCATGCGGTGGTGCTGAATGGGCGCTATCTCGATCGGACATTTCTCGATCAGATGTTGGCTGGTGTGGAAGCCGCCGCGCAGCGCTGAGACGGTGGGCTGCTCATGACGCGTCCCGCGTCACGCTCCGCGCGAAGCGACTGAAGAGCACTTCATACTGGTCGAGCATGCGTTCGTGCTGGAAGTACTGCTGTACGCGCTCACGGCCGGACGCGCCCAGGCGAGCGCGCAACTCCGGATCGGCCACCAGGCGTTGCAGTGCAGCGGCCAGCGCCGCGGGCGACCTGGGCGGCACCAGCAATCCTTCCTGTTGGTCGCGCACGATCTCGGGCAGACTGCTGGCATTGGTTGCCACCACGGGTTTGCCGAGCGCCAGCGCCTCCGCCGCGACCAGTCCAAAGCCCTCCCAGTGTGAGGGCACCGCGACAATGTCACAACGCACGATCACGCGCGCCGCATCATCCTGGTAACCGACAAACGTGATTCGCTCGAGACGGCGCGTCTGTTCGACCACTTCCGCTTCCAGCGGACCGCGGCCCGCGATGAGGAGATGCGCGCGCGGTTGAGACCTGGCGACCATAGCCCAGGCCCGTAGCAAGTCGTGTACACCCTTACGTGTTTCCAGCCGACCAATGAAACCCACAACCACGGCATCCCTGGGGAACGGCACGAACATGGGCTGGGCCAGCGCCATGGTTTCGATGTCAATGCCGTTGTAGATGACGCTCACGCGCGATTCGGTCAACCACGGCGCGGATGCGAGTAATGTGCGCTTGGTGGATTCCGAGTTTGCAATATGATGAGCAACCAGTCGGTTGTAGACGAAACGTGCATACCAGCCACTACCAATTGGCTGATCGTTGGCGCGCCGCGCGATCACTGGCACTCCGAGAAGGCGAGCGGCGGGCCCGGTCAGACGCAGATCCTTGTCCATGAGCGCCAGTATGACCTGGGGCCGGAAGCGTCGAAGCGTGCCCGCAATGCGCGCAATGGCATAGGGACTGAAATCCATGCCGCGCGCTACTGCCGAGAAGCCAAACCGGCCGCGCACTCGATCCTCCAGGATTGACCTGGGCCGACAGAGGATCAATACGTCGTGACCGCGCCGCTCCAGACCGCCGGCCAACAGCTCCGTGATGCGATGGACGCCGCCCCACTTGGACGACGCATTGCTCAGGACTATTCGCATGGCCTTGAACATACGACGTACGGCGGATGAATCGGATGAGGCGAATGAAACGGGATGAACGGATAATCGGGATGAGGCGGGATGGGCAGGGGGTGGCCGGGAACCGCGGGAGGGAGACAGCGGGGTAAGCGCGGAAACGGGCAGAAGGAATTGTGAAGTCGACCGCTCGCGTATGGAGGTGCAGAAGTTGTTGGATAAGTAACCAATGCAAGCTTCTACAAGATTCCCAAGCGCTCCCGGCTCATCCGGTTCAACCCGGTCTCATCCGGTTCATCCGGTTCACCCGAATCGTCCGATTCATCCGAAGTAATCCGTCCGTTCCTGGAATCCCTCGTCCCGCCCCGGTACACCCAACCCTTCGCGGCCCACGCTCCAAGATGTTTCAAGTCGTGACGCCAGCAACGGTTAGCTCTACGCGCAAATGCGGTATGAGCCTTTCGTTGTGGTAGCTCACTACCATGTCCAGGGGGCGGCATGCATTCGCTCATGACAGACCTGCGCTACGCAGTACGCAGCTTTCTGCGCACGCCCGGCTTCACGGTTACGGCCGTGCTCGCGTTGGCGCTAGGCCTTGGACTCAACACGGCGATCTTCAGCGCAATCAACATGCTGTTGCTGAAGCCTCTCGAGTATCGCGATGCCGAGCGCCTGGTCATGTTCTGGGATAACCGACCGCAGGAGGGCCGGCTGTACAATGAAGTCACGCCGGCCAATGTGGTGGCGCTGCGCGCAAGTGCAGCATACGAGACCGTGGGTGTTTTTGATTTTGCGGGCTGGACGTTGACCGGCAGTGGCGAGCCCGAGCAACTGAACGGTTTCGTGGTCTCGCACGAAATCTTGCCCATGCTGGGCATCGAACCTGTGGCCGGTCGGCTGTTCAATGCTGCTGACGATCGCGCGGGCGCGCCACCAGTCGCACTGCTGAGCGAAGGCATCTGGCGACGGCGCTTCGAGGGCGACAACAACATCATTGGTCGCAGGGTCCTGCTCGATGGGCAGCCGGTCACGATCGCAGGCGTGTTCCCTTCACGGCTGCACCTGGCTGCACCGGCCGATTTGCTGATGCCGCTTGCGGCGCCCGATTCCCTGTGGCAGGCGCGCAACACGCACATCTTGCGCGTCATTGGCAAACTGCGCTCGGATGTATCGATGTCGGCAGCGCGTGCCGAGTTGAATGTGCTGAGCACTCGCCTGGAGCGCGACCATCCGGATACGCACACCGGCTGGCGCATGTCGCTTCATTCCATGACCGAGGGCCTGCAGCAGGGACCTGTCAAACCCATCATGGCCGTGTTGTTTGCCGCCGTCGGTTTCGTGCTTTTGATTGCCTGTGCGGATGTGGCCAATCTGCTGCTGGCCCGTAGCGCGCCGCGCCGGCGCGAGGTCGCCATTCGAACCGCTATCGGAGCAAGCCGCGGCCGGCTCGTGCGTCAGATGTTGACCGAGAGCCTGTTGTTGGCCGTAGTCGGTGGACTGCTGGGACTGGTGATCGCGGTATGGGTGCTGGCCGCCATCTCGGGCGTAACGCCACCCAGCATTCTCCAGTTCGTGCCGCGGCTGGCCGACTTGAGCATCGACCGCACGGCGCTGCTCTACAACGCAGGCCTTTGTGCGTTGACAGCGCTGCTGTTCGGATTGGCGCCGGCGCTCCGTTCCTCGCGCGCGGATCTCAGCGAAGCCTTGAAGGAGCGTGACCGCGGTCACATTCCCGGACGCAGCCGGCACCGCCTGAGCGGCTCACTGGTCGTGCTCGAACTGGCCCTTTCGCTGGTGCTCGTGATTGGTGCCGCGCTCATGGTGCAAAGTCTGGTCAAGCAACAGCGCGCCAATCCGGGCTTCCAGGCCGACAACTTGTTCACTGCGCAGATCGCGCCGAATCCCGCGCGCTACAACTCGGCCGAAGCGATGAGGGCGTTCCAGCGTGAGCTGCTGGCCCGAACTTCGGCGCTGCGTGAAGTCGTGGCTGCCGCGACGGTCAACGCGTTGCCGCTTAGCGGCGAGGCGCCGGCCTGGCAGTTCGGCATCCCGGGCCGCACGTTCGATGCGAATGACCCACCGAGCGCACAAGCTCGCCTCATCAGTGCCGCCTATTTCGATGTCATGGGCCTGCCGCTGCTGCGCGGACGCGCATTCACTGACCTGGATCGAGAGGGCACGCAGCCCGTGGCCGTAGTGAGCCGCTCCTTCGCCGCGCGCTATTTCCCCGATCAAAACGCGGTCGGCCAGCGCCTCACGATTCCGCAGGAAGAGGTGCCGCGTGAAATCGTGGGCGTAGTGAGCGATGTGCACGACTGGCGACTCGGTTTTGCGTCCGGTAGTGCAGCCGCTGCGTTCATCTACGTGCCCCACACGCAGCGGCCGCGCGGCGTCATCAATTTGATCGTGCACGCACGCGCCGCGGATGCCGCAGTCTTTGCCGCGCTGCGCCGCACTCTCTTCCAGCTCGATCCGGAACAGCCACTGTTCCAGACATCCTCCATGCGCGAGCTGGTGAATTTTTCGCTGTTCTCGCAGTCGATTACGACCACACTGTTGGGACTGCTGGCACTGGTTGCGTTGGTACTCGCCATCTGCGGCGTGTACGGTGTCATGGCCTACGCGGTCACCCAGCGTACCTATGAGTTCGGTGTGCGCCAGGCCCTGGGCGCAACGCGCGCCGAACTCTTGCTCATGGTACTTCGTCAGGGCGCATTCCCCGTAGGACTGGGGCTGTTGGGTGGTCTCACCGGTGCCGTGCTGCTGGCCGGATCACTGCGCCGATTGTTGTTCGGTGTAGAGCCCGTGAACCCGGTGACCTTTGGCGGGGCCGCACTCATCCTCGCCCTGGTGAGTGTGTTGGCCACGGCCATACCCGCGCTCCGGGCAACGCGTGTTGCACCGGTTACGGCATTGCGCAGTGAATAGTGTTCAACGAAGGAAAGAATTGAACGGACGTTCACGTTCATTGATTCTTTGATGAAGGACAAACATGCTGAATGATCTGCGTTACGCGGTCCGCTCGCTGGGGAAGAATCCCGGCGTCGTGCTCACGGTCGTGCTCTGCCTGGGTCTCGGCATTGGCGCCAACACGACCATCTTCTCGCTCACCAATGCCGTGTTCCTGCGACCGCTGCCCGTGGCCGAGGCCGAGCGCCTGGTTCGACTGTACACCTGGAACAACGGGCGCTACCACTCGTCATCGTATCCCGAATACCAGGCGCTGAAAGCGCAGACGGGCGTGTTCCAGGGCGTGGCCGCCACCCATCGCAGCCGCGTGAGCGTAGGTCAGGGCGAGGAGACAACGATCGAACAGGCCTTGCTCGCGACCGCCAATTACTTCGCTGTCGTGGGCGTGACACCGGCGCTTGGACGGTTCTTCAGACCGGCCGAGGATCGGATCGCCGGCGCCGATCCGGTGGTGGTCGTTGCGCATTCATTCTGGCAGGGCCGGTTGGGCAGCGATCCCGACGTCGTGGGCCGCGCTCTCTACGTCAGCGGCCGGCCTTACACCATTGTAGGCGTAGCTCCGCCGGGATTCATCAGCCTCGAAGGCGAGAAGGAGATCAGCGCGTGGCTGCCGTTCATGAGCTTCCGTCATATTCTCGGCTACGATGACCGGTTCCTGCAGCAAGGCTGGAACGGCGTCTCGATGATCGGCCGGCTGCGTCAGAACGTGAGCATGGAACAAGCGCGCGCCGCCGCCCATGTTGCTGCCAACACGATTGCGGCCACGTACGGGAATGAGTGGCAGAACTTGCGCTTCCGAGTTTTACGCGGCGGGACGATTGCCAGCGGTGAGACCAGCGCCGAAATCCGCATAATCTTCATCCTGCTCAATTCCGTAGTTGGCCTGGTTCTCTTGATTGCGTGTGCCAACGTGGCCAACATCCTGCTCGCGCGCGGCATGAGCCGGCGGCGCGAGCTGGGGATTCGCTTATCTCTCGGCTGCAGCCGTGTTCGATTGATCCGTCAGCTCCTGGTCGAAAGCCTGCTGCTTGGATTGAGCGGCGGAGTGGCAGGGCTGCTCCTCGCCCTTTGGGGCGCCGATTTGTTGATGCTCCTCGACATCCCGGCCATCATCGATCCCACACCCGACCTGCGTGTGATCGTCTATGCGTTCCTGGTCGCGCTCCTGACCGGCATCATTTTTGGACTGGTGCCCGCACTGCAGGCCACACGCGTCAGCCTGGCCGACACGCTCAAACAGGCCAGCCGGCTGGGTGCGCCCGTGCGCTCCAGGCTGCGCGGCGCGCTGGTCGGTGGACAGATCGCACTGTCCATGCTGCTGTTGATTCTGGCAGGGTTGTTCTTGCGTTCGATCCTGGAGCTGCGCACGGCGCGCTCGGGCGTGATCGAGTCGGGGATGTTGGCCGTCGAACTGGACCTGACCACGCTCGGCCTGACCGATCCGCAGGGCAAACTGCTATACGATCGCATGCACCAGCGGTTCTCCAGTCTGCCTGGCATCGAGTCGGCCACCTTGTCCTCCATGGTGCCCAGCGCGGGCAGACGCTGGGTGGGCAGCGTCACGCTACCCGAACACGATCAGTTCCGCCAAAATGAGTTTGCTCTCACATACAACACGATAGGCCCAGACTACCTGCGCACGATGGGCACACCGCTGGTACGCGGGCGCACGCTCACCAGTCGGGATCAGGATGGTCAGCCGCGCGTCACACTGGTCAATGAAGCGTTTGCCAACCGCTACTTCCCGGACACCAGCCCACTGGGCAAACACATTCGTACCAACAACGGGCGCGACCATCACATCTGGGAGATCGTGGGCGTAATACGCGACATCCGCTACGAATCGCCCGGCCAGCCTGCGGATCCTGTCATGTTCGTGCCCTATTACCAGCTTTACGATCGCGGACTGACGCTGCAACTCCGAGTGAGCGGCGATCCCCATGCCATCATCCCGATGGTTCGCAGCCAGCTGTACAACCTGCATCCCGGCCTGGCAGGCACGTACCAGACCTTCGACGAGATTCGCCGTGGATCCGAAGGCGCGCCGCGCCTGGTCTCGACGCTGCTCACTATCTTCGGCGCCCTTGCACTGCTGCTGGCATCACTCGGACTGTATGGGGTGACTGCCTACGTGGTCGCACTGCGTACCCATGAGATCGGCGTGCGCATGGCATTGGGCGCTCGGCCCGCAGGGGTGCTCGGCCTGTTCGCGCGTCAAGGACTTCGCCTCGTTCTGATTGGCGGCGGCATCGGGCTCGGGCTGGCTATGATCGTG
>JBOHRF010000186.1:0-9531 GCA_050732575.1 Longimicrobiales bacterium | reverse complement strand
CTGGCCAGCGCCGGGGATGGGCGCGATCATCGGTGGGAGCGCGCATCGCTGGAGTGTTGCCCACCCAACCTGGTGCGCTTTCTGGCCTCCATGCCTGGCTACATCTACGCGCAGGACAAGACGGACTCCATCTACGTAAACCTGTACGTCTCCAGTGAAGCCTCGTTCAAGGTGCAGGGCAAGACCCTGTCACTGGCCGTGCAGAGTGAGATGCCGTGGGGCGGCAAATCAGCCATCAAAGTCACCAGCACGGACGTGGCCCGTGGCGCGCTCAAGCTGCGCATTCCCGGCTGGGCCCGGAATCAGCCGGTGCCGAGTACGTTGTACGCGTACACGGACAGACTGGCCCAACCGGTCACCATCACGGTCAACGGCAGGAGTGTCGCCGCGCTGGTTGATCGCACGGGGTACGTCACGCTCGATCGCACCTGGAAGAGTGGCGATGTCGTAGAGATCGAGTTTCCCATGGAAGTGCGAAAAGTGGTTGCAGATAAAAGGGTCAAGGAAAACCGAGGCCGGCTTGCCATCGAACGAGGGCCTATCGTGTACTGCGCCGAATGGCCCGACTGTGAAGGCGGCAAGGTGCTGGACCTCTGGCTCGATCCGGCGAGCAAACTGGAGCCCTCGTTCGAGGGCGCGTTCTACGGCGGCGTCACCGTGCTGCACACGGAAGCCAGGAGCGTCCTCAGACCGACCGCCGCACCCAGGCCGGTCAAGCTCATTCCGTACTTCCTGTGGGCCAATCGCGGCGCCGGCGAGATGACCGTCTGGCTGTCCAGGGAAGAGTATGCATTGGGTGATTCAGGTCCGGCCGGCGGCTTCATCTTCCACGTGAATCCCAACTACGCTGCCGATGGCTGGCGTTACCTGGAAGCGGCACCGTTCGATCAAAGTGCGGGCGCGCCCTGGGGCTGCTTTCGGCGGCTCATTCCCGGCGCGCGCGGCACCGCCGTGGGCACGGGCAAACAGAACACGCTCGACATGCTGGCCGCCTGCACCGAACCCATCACCGCGGCCGCGTTGTGCGCACGTCTCAACCTGAACGGCGTTACCGGCTGGTTCCTGCCCTCGCGCGATGAGCTGGTATTGATGTATCGCAACCTGATGGCCAAAGGCGTGAGCGATTTCGGGGCGCGCGGTGTCACCGACAACTTCACGTACTGGGCGTCATCGCAGCAGACGGCGGACATGGCCGTGCACGTCGACTTGCCCGACCTGGGCCGCGTGCATGGAGACGACAAGGATTTTCCGCGGCGCGTGCGGGCGGCGCGAGCACTGTAGCTTGGACTGGGACTATCAGACGGATGAACGCTCATTTCTTGATCGTCGCACCTACCAGTTGAGCGACCGCCGCCAGTGTAGTCTGCGCCGCATTCAGTCCGAGTTTAAAATCCTTGTCGGAAAACGTCTCGAACACATCGATGGGCTGGTGCCAGGTTGGATTCCAGCCGGTGCCGGTGTGGGCAAGACGTTCGTTCTCACGCAGGCTGATGGCCGCCACCAGATCCTGAAACGATCCTGAGTCCGTGTTGCTCATACGATCGCCAACTGCGGCAGGATAGTCTGTTGCGTAGCGGTCGTTCATGCGGCGGAAGAACCAGGCCAACTTTTGCGCCGAGTCCGCCATCCTCGAGGTGCCGGCAAACTCGACGTTTATGTCGGCTTCGCGCCGTTGCTCGGCATTGACCTTGCCATCCGGACCGGGCATGCCGTGATCCCACATCATCATGTCGTGCTGGATCATGCCCAGCCATTTGGGCTCCGGGTATTTGCCCGATCCCGCCGGCTCCTCGATGCCTTGCAATGGTGAACGCTGCGTGACGTAGGCGCGCGCACCACCACCGGTCTCCTCGTTGTTGAACAGGATGAAGCGAATGGAACGCTCGGTCTGGACATCCGGCATATGTAGGATACGCGCCAGTTCCATCACGATCGCCGTGCCCGAACCATCATCGTTGGCCGCGGCGCCGTAGCCGTGACCGTCCATGTGCGCTCCAATGATGTACATCTCACCCGGGATCGTACTGCCGATCTTCGTACAATAGACTTCCTCGCGCGGTCCGGGCGTGTCCCATTGCGCGTTGATGGCACGCAACCGGACATCCGGCTGCAGCTCGGGGTTGGTATTCACACCCGTCGGTCCGCGGAATCCCTTGACCGGATTGCCCGCGCCGCGGCCGCCGCCCGCGGCCCGGCCGCCTCCGCCGCCACCACCACCAGCGCCGCGGGCTCTACCACCTGTCGTGTCTGCACCGGCGCCCCCGGCTCGATTGCCGCCGCCACCCGCCCGGCCGCGACCGGCCGCTGCATCGGCGGCGTTGGTCGAGTCATTGCGCAACTGCCGACCGTTGTACTCGTATTTGATGCGCTCGGTGTTGGTGCAGCCATAACTCTTGAGCTGCGTCTCGATCCAGTCCACCGCAGCGCGATTGCGGTCCGTGCCCTGACGGCGATCGCCGAATTGGGTCAGATCCTTGATCGTCGTTTTGTACTTCTCGAGCTCGAGCCGGCTCACTAATGTGCGCACAGGATCGTCCGCATGCGGCTGGCCCGTTGTCTGCCCCGAAATGCCGCGCGCCCAGCTACCGAGAGCGGCGCACGCCAGGAGCGCGCACATAGTCCCACGCATGGTGCTTCCTCCGGTGGTCTTGTCTGGGAATACCGCGCCGAAAAGATGGCCGCAGCGGGATGCTAGACTGGCAACCGGTCGGGGGCAACCCTCGTAGCGGCCCGAACACGTCGGCCGCAGATTGCCGGTCAAGGGAGACGGGTTGACCTGCTGCACGAGCCGGGAAAATAGTTGTCCAACATCGATGCGTTCCTGACCCAGTACTACGCGCGCCACCCCGTGAACGCCACGTTCACCGGCGTGCACATGCATGATGCGCGGTTGCCCGACTGGTCGCGCGCAGCACGCGCCGACGCGGCGCACGAAGAGGTTGACCTGCATGCCCATCTCACCAACGATCCTTCACTCGACGCGCAACTCGCATGCGCCCATCTGGACGTGCGCGCCGCGGAGCTGGAGAGCCGCTTCATGCACGACCGCAACCCCGCACTCTGGACCGGGGAAGCCATCTTCGGCGCCGTGTCTCTCATGGTGCCCTCCTTTGCCCCGCGGGCCGAGCGGCTGGCAGCGTTGACTGCGCGGCTCGCTGCAGTCCCGTCCTTTCTGCACACACTGCGCGCGACCCTGGCGGACACGGTGCCGGAGCTGTGGACTGCGCGCGCACTGCGTGAGTGCCGCGCGGCGGTGGAACTGTTCGGTCCCGGGCTGGATACGTGGCTGTCATTGCACACAGGCGATGATCGGGCCAGCGCAAGCGTGCGCGCGGCCGCTATCCGCGTGCGCGCCGCCTTTCATGAGTGCCACCAATGGTTGAACACGCGGCCCGCCGCGTCCGAGCAGGACAGCTCAGCAGGTGCAGCCTTCTTCGACGTCCTGTTGCGGCGCGGACACTTCTGCGATCGACCCGCGGCTGAGCTGCTCGGCCTGGCTCTTGACGCAATAGAGAACGAGAAAGCTCGCCTTGCAGCCCTTGCTTGCGAAGTAGCTGGCTCCTGGGACAATGCGCAGAATGCGCTGGTCGAGCACCACCCCAAACCTGATCAGTATTACGACGCGTTCACCAACACCTGGAACGCGTGTCGCTCCTTTGCGCTCGAGCACGACCTGGTCACCTGGCCCGACTGGCCATTGCGCTACGTACCCATTCCTGTATGGGCGCGCGGGGCGGCGCCCGAGCTGTACTGGCTTTTCTATCGTTCGCCGGCACCGCTGGATGAGTACACAATTCACGACTACGTGGTTACGCCCATCGATCCGGAGCTGGACGAAAGCGAGCGCACGCGCCGGCTGCACGCGTGCAATCACAGCGTGATCAAACTCAATCACGTAGTGCATCATGGCGCGCTGGGTCATCATGTGCAGAACTGGCACGCTACCCACCGCTCGTGCACGCGCATCGGTACTATTGCAGCTGTGGACTGCGCCAGTCGCATCGGTATGTTCCTGGGCGGATCACTGGCCGAAGGCTGGGCCTGTTACGCCACCGAGCTCATGGATGAGCTTGGCTTCCTGTCGCCCCTGGAACGCGTAGCGCAGCAGCACTCGCGCGTTCGCATGTTGGCGCGCGCCATCGTCGACATCCGGTTGCATACGCAGGCGTTGACGCCGACCGGCGCCGCGCGCTATTACAGGGAAGAAACTGGCATGGTGGACCAGGCCGCGCGCAACGAGGTGAGCAAGAACACCATGTTCCCCTGCACAGCGCTCATGTACTGGCTGGGCACACAGGGAATCCTCGAGCTGCGCTCAGAGTTGCAGCGCCAACAGGGCGCAGCGTTTCGCCTGAAGACCTTTCACGACCAGCTTCTGAGTTACGGCTCGATCCCGGTGCCGCTCGTGGCACGCCTTATGACCAGGAAGGCGCCGTGAGGCGAAACGCACTCTGATGAAGAGTCTCTCGCGCATGCTGGTTTTATGCGCCTGTCTGGTGTACGCCTGGTCAGCCAACCAGCAGGGACACAGCTCGTTTGATTTACAATTGTGGCGATGGGGCGGAACAACCGGTGACCTTTCACCTCGCGGCGAACATGGTCCGCCGGATTGAAATCGAGTACTACGTAGATTAGCCTGCTCATCGAACAGGTAATGCACTTCCGAGCGTGAGAGGTGGACCGACATGCGCCTGCCTTATCTTCTGCCCGCGTTGCTGGCCGCCACAGTCGTGCAGGCTCAGGAGCTGCCCACCTGGACCATTGCGCCCAGGGCCGTCGAATACGGAGCCGACGCAGTCGATCTTTTTCAGTCGCTTCGGCACGGGCGTTTCTTGCCGAATGGTGATGTGGTGGTGGCCGATGCAGGCCGTTTTGGCCCAACAGGTGAATTCCGCGCGTTGGTTGGTGAGATGCGCGGAATGTTCCGCGCAGAACGCACGCCGTTGCCGTTCACGCCTGTACCTCGTGTTGCCGTGCGCAGCGATTCGCTCTGGGTGGCCGAGGGATACGATCCTGCGTTGAAGCTCTGGAATGCGAGCCTGATGCCACTGGATATCACGGCGAATCGTTTGCTGGGCATTGCCCGCGCTGAGCTCGACGTGGATCAGGTTGTAGTACACACCATCACGCGGTGATGCCGATGCACCTGGAAGACGACGACATCCGCGCCGTGCTGGCCCGCGCCGAGGAAATTCAGAACTCGGCAGCGCACGGCGTGAGCTCGGCCGAGCTGGAAGCCGTGATAGAGGCGGCCGAAGCCGTAGGCCTGTCACGGCCTGCCGTGGAACGCGCCCTGCGCGAGCGGCTCAACCTGCCCAGCAAACCGATCACAGCCGGCGACCTGGCCTTCGCCCGGTCGGCCGACGACAAATATTACGTCGCGGAAATCCTGACCGCGTCGCAGGAAGGCTACCGCGTGCGCTTCCTGCGCGGCAGCGAACACACCGTTTCTTTCGATGAGCTGCGTCCCTGCTCGTTCTTGCCCGGTGAACGTATCGTTTGCCCGTGGCCGTTCTGGGGACCGTGGACCTGCACCGTGATCAACTACGATGCCGAGAAACGGCGCGTCAAAGTGAGTGATGGTTGGAGCGAAACACGCGAGTTCGCCCTCGAGGAGGTCTGGCTCAAATCGCCGCGCCGGCCCAATCCTGATGGTCGTACACGCGCGCGCGTCTCGGCTACACTCATTGGAGCGGGCGCCGCGATAGGTGCGGTAATCGGATCGATCCTGACTGCTCTGCTGCTGCGCTGAATGCACGGGAGACGCATCGTGAGACGGACGTTGCTCGTCGCCGCACTCGGCCTCGCCGCTTGCGCGCAACCGGCCGGCCGGGCCGGACTGTCCAACGATCTGCTCATCGTCGGCTACGACCGTGAGCCCGATACGCTCAACCGCTACGCCTCACACATCCTGGAAGACATCCACTCCTGCGTGATCGAGGGCCTCACCACCAACGATGAGGACATGCGCATTGTGCCCGTGCTGGCCAGCGAAGTGCCCACGCTGGAAAACGGCGGCGTGATAATGCGCGCTGATGGCGGCATGGACGTTACCTGGAAGCTGCGCCCCGGCGTCAAGTGGCATGACGGCGTGCCCCACACTTCGGCCGACGTGAAGTTCACCGTGGATGCCATCCTGAAAGGCGACTGGAAGCCGGAGAGTGTGGATGGCTTTGATCGCATCAGCAGCGTGGACACGCCCGATTCACTGACCGCGGTGGTGCATTACAAAGAGGTGTACGCGCCCTACGCCCTGCAATTCTTCCGCGGTACACTGCCCAAACACGTGCTTGAAGGCCGCAACATCGACCAGGCCAATGATTACAATCGTGCGCCGCTGGGCACAGGGCCGTATCGGGTAGCCGAGTGGAAGACGGGCGAACACATCCTGCTCGAGCGGGTGCCAGCGTACTGGCGAGGCGGTGGACAGCCCCACATCCAGCGCATCTTGTTTCGCTTCCTCAGCAACACGACCACGCGCATCAACCAGCTCAAAACAGGCGAGGTGCATGTGGTGGCGCTGGTGCCATGGGACAAAGTGCGCGAGCTGCGAGAAGTGCCGGGTGTACGCCTGAACCAGGTGCTGGGCAACGGCTACGAACACGTGACCTTGAACCAGCGACAATTTGCGCCCTTCCAGGACGTGCGCGTCCGCCAGGCGCTGGCGCACGCTATCGATCGAGATCTCATTGTGCGCACCATTCTGGACGGGCTCGTGCAGGTCGTGAATGGTCCGGTTCAACCGTTGTCCTGGGCCTATGACGCCGATGTCCGCTCGTACGGCTTCGATCCGCACAAAGCGCGTCGCCTCCTCGAGGAGGCCGGTTGGACGGCCGGCCCGAACGGCACACGCGTGAAAGCCGGCACTCCGCTTTCCTTCACGCTCATCACGCAGGCGGGTTTTGTAATTCGCGAGAACGTGGCGCAGACGCTGCAGCAACAGCTGCGCGCCGTGGGCGTGGACATGAAGGTGCGCCTCATCGATGGCACCGTCATCAGCACGTTGTGGTTTGCCGGGAACTTCGATGCCATGTTGCACTGGTGGCAGCAGGGTGCAGATCCCGAAATCACGCTGTTCTTTGCCGGCGATCGCGCACCGCCGCGCGGCCGCAACATCAACTTCCTGGCGGACGATTCGCTGAACACGCTGCTCTACGCATCGGACCGAACGGTCGATCCGGCGCGACGCGGCGATTTGCTGCGCCAGGCGCAACGGCGCGTGGCCGCGCTGGCGCCCGAAATCCCACTGTACAACACATCCAAGATCGATGCCGTGCCCGCCGCGCTGCGCAATTTCAAGGGTAATCCCACCAACGCGGGCCCGTTCTGGAACGTGCACGAGTGGGAAGTCATCAGGTAACGAATCTCTTCCATGGATACATTACGCTTTGTTGGCCGGCGCGCGGCGCAGAGCCTGCCGCTGCTTCTGCTCATCTCACTTCTGGTGTTTGCGCTGATCCATGCCGCGCCGGGTGGACCGCTCTCCCTGTATCTCGACAATCCCAATGTGCGTCCGGAGGACATTGCACGGTTGCGACGCGCGCTCGGACTGGACCGTTCCCTGCCCGCGCAGTACCTGTCCTGGCTGGCCGCGTTTGCGCGCGGCGACTGGGGGTTCAGCTACGCGGATGGCCGGCCCGTGTTCACGCGCATCATGGAGCGCTTTCCGGCTACGCTCGAGCTGGTAGCTTTCTCAACCGTAGTTGCCTTGATCGCAGCCGTGCCGGCCGGCATGGCCGCCGCGGTGAGCCGCAATTTCGACCGCGTCTCGACGGTGGCCGCCGTGGCCGGCATTTCACTGCCCGTGTTCTGGTTTGGACTCGTGCTGCAGTTGCTGTTTGCCAATACGCTGGGCTGGTTGCCGTCTTCAGGACGGTCATCCTTTACGGGCGGCGGATTCGCGGACCGAATCGCTCACATCGTTTTGCCGGCCACGGTATTGGCCGCGGTACACGCCGCGGCCTGGTCGCGCTACCTGCGCAGCGCCATGCAGCAAACCATGGCCCGACCGTTTATCCGCGCGGCCCGTGCGCGCGGTGTGCCCGAGTACGGCGTCCTCATCCATCACGCGCTACCCAATGCACTGCCGCCCTTCGTTACGGTCGTGCTGCTCGATGCTTCCATCTTGGTCTCGGGCGCAGTCGTGACCGAGAGTGTGTTTGCCTGGCCCGGTGTGGGTAGTCTGTTCACGGAAGCGCTGGCCAAACGTGACTACACGGTTCTGATGGCCTTCCTGATGTGCGGTTCGGTGGCTGTTATTGGGCTTAATTTGTTGGCTGACTTGACCGTGCGCGCGCTGGACCCGCGCCTGCGCGAACGCTCATGAAGGCAGCGCACGCGCGTTTGACGCAACCGCCTCGTGCGGCCATGCTGTTCCTGGCTGCGCTCACTCTGGCCGCTCTGCTGGCGCCGCTCTTCGTACCCTACGCGGCCGATGCCCTCGACCTGGCCCAACGGCGCGCTGCGCCTTCCCTGGCTCACTGGTTCGGCACCGATGAGCTGGGCCGCGATGTGCTCACGCGTGTGCTGTTCGGTGCGCGCGTCTCGCTCGCCATTGGACTGCTGTCTGCCTGCGTCAGCGCCGCGCTCGGCGTTTTGATCGGCGCCACGGCCGGCTACGCCCGCGGCTGGACCGACGATTTGCTGATGCGTGTCACCGATGCCATGCTGGCCGTACCTCGCCTACCGCTGCTCATGATTGCCGCCGCCATTCTGCAGCCCAGCGTGCCCTTGCTCGTGATCCTGGTGGGCTCTGTCGGTTGGATGGAAACGGCCCGCGTGGTGCGCGCCAACGTGCAGTCCATCGCCACGCGCGACTTCGTAACGTCCGCGCGCGCACTGGGCGCCACACCCACACGCATTGTGTGGCGGCATGTATTGCCCGGCGTGGTACCCGTAGTGGCCGTGGCCACCACCCTGGCCGTAGGCCGCGGCATTCTGGTCGAGAGTGCGCTCAGCTTCTTCGGCGTGGGCGTGCAGCCGCCCACCCCCAGCTGGGGCAACATGTTGTACCAGGCGCAGACCACGATGACCAGTGAGCCCTGGCTGGCGTTGTTCCCCGGGACGTTCATTTTTCTGACTGTGCTCGCGTGTAACGCGGTAGGAACGGATTCAACGAATTGAGCGGACACTCACCTTTACGTAGGACGTGAACGGCCAGAGGTCGCGCGCTGGTCTGCGTTGCCCATGAAGGTGTGCGGGGCTCCACTATTTCGGCAAAGCCACCGTCCCGTTAACGTGAAACGGTCCCGTCGCCATCCCAGCAGCGCGCTGCTGAGTGGTCGGACGGCCGGCTACCTTGGTTCGGGAGCGAAGAGCGGGAGTCAGGAGCGGGAGCAGGCGGGAGCGGGCCTGTGCGCACCGATCATCGGTCGGCCGGCACCCGCGCCTGGCCGCGCCTGCTCCCGTTATGCGCTTCCGCTCCCGAACATGGTGAACCGGAAGCATGGACCATCCCAGCAGCGCGCTGCTGAATGGTCGGACGGCCGGCTACCATGGTTCGGGAGCGTAGAGCGGGAGTCAGGAGCGGGA
>JBOHRF010000185.1:0-9560 GCA_050732575.1 Longimicrobiales bacterium | reverse complement strand
CCACGCCAATGGTGGTAACCACGAAAGGTGGTGGTGCCGAGGCGCGATATTGGCTGGCCCACTGGGCGGCGAGGCGGATCCGATAGGTTGCGCGCGCAAGGGCAGCGCGCACGGTATCAGGGTCGCTGCAGCCGGTCACGGTATCCCCGGGAGGTGTGGGCCGGTGCACAGTGACGCCGAACAGTGCATCCACGTAGAACGCATAGGACTCCGCGTTGTCGAGCGCTTCCTCCGTGGTCAATCTCGAGTAAACGCGTTCGCCGGCATAGGAGCGGTCGCGTGGTGTTTCCGACGATGGTGTGAGCGCGGCCCGTGCACCCAGGCTGGGGATGACGGCATGCACCGTCTCATGGATGACCGTGCTCACGATTTCATCATCACCGATGGTGACGTTCCCACAAAAATGGAAGCGGTTGGCATCGGCGTGGGCCGCGATGACGGAGATGCCTCCGCCCACGGAACCAACACCGCAATCCGGGTCACTCGGATTGCGCGCATGAATGGTGAGCGCGCCCTGGCCGCGCAGCTCACGTTGCATGCGGGCAAACCGGTCGGCCAATAGCGTAGCATACCCTGGATGGCGCGTGGAGAAGTGCGCGTGCAGTGTATTGCCGTCGGCCGGGTTGGCGGCGGGATCAGCGGCAAACGCGCGCGTGCGCGTCTCAGCGCGCTGCAGCCGGTCGACGGCCTGCGCAATGGCCCAATCGATTGCATCCAGCTGGTCTAGCACGGGCTGAATGGTGGCTTGCAGTGTGGTATCGGGCTGCGCTCTCACGGCGCTGGTGGTTGGATCGCGCACCAGTCGGTAGGCAGAGTCGGCCAGAGCCTGGCGCAGCCGTTGCGCGCCGTTGCCAGCCAGATTGTACACATGGACATTGGCCGCGAGGTTGGCAAACTCCGTTGACACCAGGCTGTGGCGGCGGGTCGAGATGTCTACCTCGGCTCGCGTGAATGTGGTGCGCATGCCAGCGGCCAGTGGTGCGGCCGGATTGGCCTCCATCCAGCGCAGGTGATTGGCTGCGTACCTGCTTTCCTCCGCGTCCCTGAGTGTGGGCGCCAGGTTGGCGCCATTGGCGCGCGCTTCATTGATGGCCAGGCCGAACTGTTCCAGGGCGCGCGCGTACGCTTCTCCCAGCCGGGTTTGCTCCGGGCTCTCCGCAGGGAAATTGATGTACGGATTGTCACTCCGTTGCGCTTCGAAGACGGAGATGGCCTTACCCATCAGCCTTTGCAGAACTTCCTGATTCAGATAACCGTGGAACGCGCGCGGCCCGGCTGCGCTTCCCGGCGTGGTCCGCAGCGCGGCAGCCGCGGCACGGCGCAATGCTTGAACCTGCTCGGCCATGCCCACCAACCACTGCGCCGCCGCATCCACCACAAACCGCCGGTCTTCGTCTGTCGCCTCATGGGCTTCGACCGGTTGGCGCGCCACCCTGATGGGCGAGGCCGATGGCGCCTGCGCCGGCGCGTGCGTGCCGCGCATGACGTCCTGGGAGACGCGCTCGGCTTCCTGTTCCTGGACTGCGCGCGCAGCCGAGACGCTGTCACTGGTCCGCCTGGTCTGCTGCACCACGTGCGTCAGCTCATGGGCCAGCAGCCGCTGACCCTTCCTGCTGCGCGGTGAGAATCGCCCGCCGCCAAACACCACATCCCGCCCCACGGTATAGGCGTGCGCCTGTACGGCCCGTGCCGACGCGTTGGCCTGCGCATCGGTATGGATGCGCACGTGTCCGAAGTCATGGCCCAGGCGCGGCTCGAAGAAAGTGCGGGTCTGCGCGTCGAGTGGGTGTCCCGGCGAGCGCAGTACATCGCTCACTATCGGCGGTATCTCCCAGACGGATCCACCAACCAGCGGCGCACGCTGCAATGCGGACCGCGTCTCGGGCCCTGTTGTCGAACCAGCATGCAGGGGGATGCGCCCGAAATCGTGCGCACAAAGGATGGACGGTTCCTCACCCTGTGGTGTTGCCGGGCGGTGAGCGCGGTTGGCCGAATCGGCCGAACGGGACTGCAGCGTCGGCATCTGTTTCGGGGCGACGGTGCGCATGGTTCCGGTTCTCACTCCGGCCCATTGTACGCTCCACCGCGGGCGCCGGCCAGCGTGGCACTTGCTCATTGTCAGCCGCCGTCCTACGCTCAACCAGGCAACTTGCCCGCCTGCGAGGTTCTCATGAACGGATCGCTTTCCCGACGCGAATTTACGCGCGCACTGGCCGCCGGATCGGCTGCGTTTGCGGCGACAGTAGTCGATGCCGAGCGGGCACTGGCCGCTCCCGCCTGGCGACTCCGCACGGGCGCGCTCGACTGGGCAGCCATCCGCGAGCGCTTCCTGATCGCGGAAGGGCTGGCGCCCATGAATGCCGCCAACCTGTGTCCGTCTTCTACCGATGTATTGAGCACGCTCTACGAACACACGCGTTCGGTGGATCGCGATCCATCACCTCAGAATCGGGCGCGTTTCGGCGAGGCGAAAGAGTCTCTGCGCCGGAGCGTGGCCGCGTTCCTCAACGTTACGCCGGAAGAGATTCTGCTGACCCGCAACACGAGTGAGGCCAACAATCACGTGTCGGCCGGCCTGGAACTGAAGAGTGGTGATGAGGTCGTCATTTTCAGCGACAATCATCCGAGCAATCACCAGGCGTGGCGCGAGCGCGCCAAACGGTTTGGCTTCACGGTGAAGATTGTGGAACAGTTCAATCCGCACCCGGGCGCGGAGTTCTACCTCGATGCGTTTCGGCGCGCATTATCGACCAACACGCGCGTATTGGGCTTCACGCATATGACCAACACGGTAGGCGATGTTTTCCCGGCTGCGGAGATCTGCCGCGCGGCCCGCGAACATGGTGTCCTGACCCTGCTCGACGGTGCCCAATCGTTCGGCTTGATGGCTGTGGATCTGCAAGCAATTCAGCCTGACTTCTACAGCGGCAGTGCGCACAAATGGCCGTGCGGCGCCCGTGAAGTGGGTGTGCTGTATGTGCGCCGGGACGTGCAGCCCAGGTTCTGGCCCAGTGTCTACTCGGCCTACACGGGCGGGATCGGATTGTCGCGCACGCACGAAGGTTTCGGTCAGCGCGACGATGCGGTCTTCCTTGCCTTCGAGCGCGCGCTCGCATTGCAGCAGGAGATTGGCCGTGCCGCCATCGAGCAGCGCAGCCGCATGCTGGCGCAGTCACTGATGGAAGGGTTGTCCAAATTGCCGGGTGTAAAATTGTGGACTTCACGCGATGCCGCGCGCTCGGCCGCAGTCGTGAGCTTCCAGCCGGGTACACTCGATGTACGCCGTCTGGCGCAAGCGCTGTACCAGCGCGATCGCATTGCCGTGGCTACGCGCGGCGGCAACGATCGACCCGGTGTGCGCCTGTCACCGCATTTTTACAATCTGGAAGAGGAAATGGAGCGCATGGTAGCCGCCCTGCGCGGCTATTTGCGCAATGGTGTGTGAGGTTGTTCCGCCCCGGGTTGCACAACGGGTCGTACTTCCATGGGCATGTTTACGGTGAAGACGCTGCCCCGACCGGGCTCGCTCTGCACCGCCACATCACCGCCCAGCATGCGTGCCAGCCGGCGCGATACACTCAGACCCAGGCCGGTGCCATCCGGCCGCGGGCGGATGCTGCTTCCCTGAACAAACGGCTCGAAGATGCGTTCATGGTCCTGGCTGGGAATGCCCTGACCCGTGTCCACCACTGCGAACGTGACCTGACCGGCTCGGGTTTCCACGTCCAGCCGGACTTCACCGGTGGTCGTGAATTTGACCGCGTTGGACAGCAGGTTGATCAGGATCTGGCGGAGCTTGCGCGCGTCTGTCACCATGACCAGATCCTTGCTGGGCACCTGGGTACGCAACGCGAGCCGCTTTTCCATGGCCAGTGGCTCGATGAACGTGATCACGGTCTCGATCTCATCCTGAACGGAGACGGCCTCGAGCTGGACCTGTTCGTGTCCGGCCTCGAGCCGGGAGAACGACATCACCTCCTCGATCAGGGCCAGCAGATGTTGCGCGCTGCGCCGCACGCGTTGAATCTGCGGATGAATCTCCGCGGGCACGGGCACTGGTAGTCCCAGCAGCCACAGATCGCTATAGCCAATCATGGCGTTCAACGGAGTACGCAGCTCGTGTGACATGTTGGCCAGAAACTCGGACTTCACACGGCTGGCTTTCTCGGCTTCCGCGCGCGCGCGCCGCTCCGCTTCATAGAGTCGCGCATTGTCCACGGCCACAGCTGCCCAACTGGCCAATCCACCAACAATCTGTTCCTGACGTTCGTTGAAGCGGCTGGCCTGTGGATGCCCGAAAAAGAGCCCGCCAATTACATCACCCGCGCGCGAGGTGACGGGTGCGGCCAGGTAGCTGCGCACGGGCAGATGCCCGGGCGGCATGCCGTGATTGGGCGGCCGCTGTCCGTAGAGCGGCTCCTGGGTCACATCATCACTGCGCATGATGCCTTTGCCGCTGAAGATCGGCTCAAACAGCGGAGTGACGCGCGGAATGGGAAAGTTCTTGAAGGCATCGCGCGGAGCGCCTGACAGCGTGTATAGCATGTACGCTTCGCCCTCGGCATCGGTCACATTGTAGAAGAACGCACCCCAGGCCGCGCCCACCAGCGCAGTTGCTTCATCGGTGACCAACTGCACCACACGTTGCAGATCGAGCTCGGCCGCCAGGGACGCGCCAATGCGCTGCATGGTTTCAATGACGCGGGACTCTTCTTCCAGCGTGGCCTGCGCGCGTTGGGCTGCCTGGCGCCGTTCGATGGCATGACGCGCAGCACGCAACAACCCGCTGGGTGATACCTCGTCCTTGACCAGGTAATCATCCGCGCCTTCGCGCAGAACATCCACCGCCAGCGTGTCGTTCATGGAGGAGGTGAGCACCACGATCGGACAGTAGGTTGCACCGCGCTGCATGGTACGCACGGTGTCCAGTCCCTGACTGTCCGGCAGGTTGAGCTCGGTCAGGATCACATCAAAGCTCTCGACCCGCGCGCGGTCCAGTCCCGCAGCCAGCGTACTGACCCGGACCAGCTCGAATACGGGAATGGCCGATAGCCGCGCGGCATCTTCAACTCGCCGCGCGTCGTCGGGCATATCTTCTATGAGAAGTATCCGGTACTTCATCATTTCAGTTGTGCTCGGAAATGCGGGCAGCGGCAGGCCGACCTTCAATCGGCCGCGACCGCCAACGGTAGAACGCACTGCACCTCGGGGGAAACTGACCGGTGCAGAAAACAGGCCACTACTGGTCCAACGAATCCTGCATCGGGTTGTCCGCGGTCGGTTGAATTCTACACGATCTTCGCCGCGCTGGCTCGCCTGTGACCCGCAACTGACCGGCAGCACCCTTTGCTGACCCGGCCCTGACTACGGGCTGAGCGCTGCTTCCCAACGTGGTGGCGGGCAAACCAACGCCCGCCCAACCAAACTATGGAGGCATCATGCGCATCATTCGGATGGTAACTGCACTGGGCCTTTCTGTCCTGGCCAGCAGTGTTGCCCAGGCCCAAAGCAGTCAGGCATCACCCGCAGCCCGGGCCGCAGAGCTGGTGGAGCGCGCCGACCAGATCACCGCGGTGAACAAGTTCGGCGAGAAGGCCCGGCTCTACGAGCGTGCGACCCGGCTTCTAACGGTGGACGACCCGCAGCTTGCGTATCTGCTCATACGCGCGGGCTCGACCTATTACTTCGTGGGCAACAAGGCCAAGGCCCGCGAGATATTCCGGCAGGTCGCCGCCCTGGCCGAGGAGCAGAAGAACGAGAGCCTGGCCGCCGAAGCATACTTCAAGTCACTCATCCTGGCGGCCGAGCAACAGGATCGCCAGCAGGTGCGGGTCCTGATCGACCGCCTGGTCATCCTGGCCGGTTCGGCTACACTGCCGGAAAGCGAGCGAGTCGCCATCTTGCGCCGCATTTCCGTACCCCTGGCTGCGCTCACACCGCAGCCCGGTCGCTAGCCAATAGCGAGTGCGGCCCCCTGATGCCGAGGGGGCCGCGAGTTTTACTGTGGAACGAGTGTGCAACGCGCGCGCACTCAGGCGCGGCGCGCTCGCAACGCCGACTCGACGGCTCGGTGCGCCACGGAGGAGTGAGTCGGAACCAGTGCTTCTTCCAGTCCCAACTCCTCTGCTGTGCGACCGGCCAGTCGGCGCATGCGCTCGACCGAATGGTGCATCGCTTCTTCGACTTGATCGAGTTCCTCACGCGCTGTTGCCGAACCGCTCTCGGCCAGCAAGGCGGCTCGGTTCAATCGACGCACCAGCTTGAGGAAGTAATCGGTCTCGTGTCGGAGCGGCTTGTACTCACGGTCGTTCGGGAAGAACGCTCGAGTGACTTGCCAGATGCCGAGCTCCATGACGATGAGCCCGAGCGCCGCGACCAATGAGCGGTCCCAAAGCGAATCAATGGCAAAGACCGCGTAACCAACGGTGGCCACGCCGGCAACGGAAAGCACGACTTGCGTAAATCGACGGATGCTGCGCATGCCCGGGTTTGGGGCACGCACGGTGCCACGTCATGGCCGGAACCTGGAAGACTCGAAAAATCGCGCAAGGCCAGCACGTTTCGACCGGACTTGCGCCCACCAGGCGCACGGTTACCGGGCGCGCGCTGCGAACTCTTTTCGCGAACCGGCTTACGGAGTGTGTAACGCTTTGTATCAACTCACTGGTGAACGCGGCTCAGCCCACCACCATCTACTACCGAGCGCGGCAAGCTCGGCTCGACCTCGATGCGATAGGCTGCGCTGCCCGGCAGAATCACGATCGTCCGTTCGGACAGCACGTGAATATCATTGAGATAACGCAGTCGATACGTGCCGGCCAAGAGCTGACCCTGGATCGGGTACCATACCCACCACCAGCTCATGCTGAAGAATTGCGGATGCACAAACGAACCAATGGTGATTTCCTGACCGCTCGGTGTGATCAGATGGAAGCGGGAAAGACTGTTGGCGCGCACATTGTGCAGGTGCACCCAGAACCAGAACCGGGAGTCGTTGGCGCTGAACGTATCGACCTGCGCGGGTGGATCCTTGGCCACGTCCAGATCAAGGCTCACGCGCGTCATGCCGGATCGAATCAGTCTGAGCTCATCCTGATAGGGGGGCGGTGCAGACCAGTGCGTGAAGGTGGGACCGCAATTGCCCGAGTGCACCTCCGTAGGTACACCTTGCAAGCGAAACTCAATGTGCAGATGCGGCATATCTGATGTGCCGGAGCTGCCCACCTTGCCCAGTACCGCACCCGCCTGCACTTGTTGTCCGGCCGTTACTCGGATGGAATTGCGCATCATATGACCGTAGTAGCTGCGAAAGCCTTCGCGGTGCTCGATGATCACGTGGTTGGCAAACCCACCACCCGGCGTCCAGCTCTTGTTGCGATCCGGCATTCCATCCTGCACAAAACTCACGGTGCCGGCGGCCGCTGCAACTACGTCAATGCCCTGGTCCATGCGAGTAAAACTGGGCAGCACGATGTCGGTGCCCGAATGACCGTCGTAGGTCTTGAGTCCGCACTGGAAGTCACGTACGCCGGCATCACGCTGAAGATCGACGTAGTTGGTGTAGAAGAAGTCCTGGTTCAGCACGCCGCGCAGGGGCAGTACGAAACCGAGCGTAGGCTTCACGAGCACAGTGGCCTGTGCGCTCTGCGTACCCGCCTGTACGTGAATGTCGGTTCGGCCGGGCGTGACGCCCATGATCCGGCCCATCGAGTCAACCTGTGCCACCGCCGGATTGGTGGAGCTCCACAACAGCGGGCTCCTGGCCTCGCGCCCGCGTGCATCAAGGACTGTGGCGCGCAGGGACTTCTTCTCCCCAACGAACAATTCCAGCGTAGTGCGCTCCAACTGGACGGAAGCGGGCGCGCCCGATGGACCGGAGCCGTCCGAGCACGCTACCGAGAGCGCCACCAGATACAATGCGTGGAATTTGCGCATGGAAGGATCCGCCTGGCTTTGGCTCCGCCTATATTGAAGGCCAATGAGTGCGGAAGCAATGGAATCCGGGTTCGGCGCACGCATGCGGGCGTTACCCGATGCAAGGCTGCACGCTACACTGCTCGATGTCCAGCCGCTGTACTATGCGGAGGGTGCCAACCTGGAGCTGGACCGACCCGCACACGTACGTTCGGGCTCGAGTCTGCACCGACATCGGGATGGACTCGTTTTGGTGCAGGACGATGCCAACTTCATTGCGCTGCTGCAACCGGCCACGGGCCGGATCACGACCTGGACCTTGCCGCACGGGCCTCAGGCGCGCCGTCAGTTCGACGACACGCTGGGCAACAAAGAGTACAAGCTGGATCTGGAAGCGGCCGTCATACTGCCCGATGATCGACTGCTGGCCATGGGCTCGGGCTCCAGTGCGCAGCGAGAAACGATGGTCCTGCTCGAGCTGAACGCCGCCGACGCACAACCCAGACTCGTGCACGCGCACCGGTTTTATGCCGCCCTGCGCACCCGGCCAGTGTTTGCCGGCAGCGAGTTGAACGTGGAGGGAGCCGCGCTTCTGGGTCAGGTGATCCGACTCTTCAATCGTGGCAACGGCGCGCCCAAAATTGGACAGGTCGCAGTCAATGCTTCCATCGATTTCGATGTGCAACAATTCATGCGCTATTTGGAAGACCCGGCGCGCGCGCCCGTTCCGGATCCCCTCGATTTGCGACAATACGAGTTGGGATCGCTGGCCGGACGGGCGCTCACATTCACCGATGCCAGCGCGTATGGAAGCATAGTGTTGTTCACGGCTGCTGCCGAGCTATCGCCCGATGCTACGCGCGACGGCCCAGTGAGCGGCTCCATCTTTGGTGTCCTGCTGGGTGGCTCCGGCTGCTGGGCGCCCATCTGCGATCGCACAGGAGCCGTCGCGCCCATCAAAGTGGAAGGCATCGCGCTGGATCCCAGTCAACCCGAGCGCGCGTTCGTGATCGTTGACCCCGATGATCCGGTACGACCCTCGGACTTCTGTACCGTGCAGCTTGATGGGCCCTGGCCTCACTTACGAACCCGTTATTCGTCTTTTCCATAGGTATGTATCCGAGCCGTTCAGCCAATCCTCGCGGGGTGGGCTGAATACGTCGAGGACCAGGCACGGCTCGAGGGCTTCGGCGCGGTGCGGCAGGTTGGATGGAATGTGCAACACCTCGCCGGCACCAACGTCGATCTGCTGGACGTCGTCCTCGCCCAGCCACAGGCGCAACGTACCCTGCAATACGTAGGTGACCTGCTCGTGCACATGCAGGTGTTTGGGTACGATGCAGCCCTGCTTCAAGTGCACTTGCGCCAGCATTACGCGCTCGCCCGTGATCAGCCGGCGGGCCAGTGAATCGGTGACCTGCTCGAGCGGAATGTCATTCCAGCGATGAAAGCTGGGGCTCAGTTGTGTCGACATAGTCGTGACTCCTTATCGCGGGACGCGGGACGCGTGACGCGTCACTCAACGAGGCAGCAAGGTCAGGCGGTGCTGGGTGGCGGCCTCGACTTTGGCGCGCGTGTAGTGCAAGGGAAAGTACTGCTGTTCGGCAAACGAGCGAGCCAGGTTGGCGTAGTACGGACTTCCCGGC
>JBOHRF010000184.1:0-9700 GCA_050732575.1 Longimicrobiales bacterium | reverse complement strand
CTGCTGGGCCGCAACCTGTGCATCGTCGTAGGTGCGTTCCTGATCGCGCAGCGCTGCGCCGAACGAGCGAATACGCGCTTTCTTGGTCTCCGGCGCATTGCTGGGCACGAAGATGGTCGCACGCGCGCCCACCTCGCGCGCAGCCAGCGCCACCGCCTGCCCGTGATTGCCAGCCGATGCCGTCACCAGCCCGCGCGCACGCGCATCGGCGGCCAGCGCGCTGATCGCGTTGTAGGCGCCCCGCATCTTGAACGAGCGCGTACGCTGCCAGCATTCCAGCTTGAGATACACATCGTGACCGGTCAGCTCGGTCAACCAGAGCGATCGATCCAGAGGCGTGCGCCGGGCCACGACGGCAATACGCCGGCGCGCTACATAAATGTCTTTCAGCGTTGGCGTTTCATCCGCGCTGGATATCATCTGCGGCAGCGCTTGAACGCCCGACTCGGCTTTCATTCTTCCTTTGCTTTCACTCGTCAGGTACGCGCCCGTTGCGACTGGGCCAGCGTGCGCGCGCGCTCGGCTGCAGCTCTTTCTGCGGGGCCGCCACCCTCCACCGGCGCGGTTTGCGTGACCCGCTGCAGCCGCACCCGCAGCACCTGTGTCTCGGTTGCTTCCAGCACCTCTAAGGCAATGCCTTCCCGCTCCAGCCGGTCGCCCGGCTCGGGCACGTGGCCAAACTCTTCCAGCAGATAGCCGTTCAAGGACCGGTGCTCCAGCTGGGGCAGTGCCGTGTTGAAGAAATGGTTGATCTCGCGCAGGTCGGAATCGCCGCCCGCTACCAGCTCGTGACGCGAGACGCGCGTCATGGTTTCTTCGGCTACATCGGTCTCATCCACGATTTCGCCAACCAGCTCTTCCAACACATCCTCCAAGGTGACCAGACCATCCGTACCGCCGTATTCATCTACCACGATCGCCATGTGAATGCGACGGGTCTGAAAGTCACGCAGCAGTTTGGACAGGGCCACGGAGCCGGGCACCACGAGGGGCTCGCGCGCCAGCTGTTTGAGCGGCACGTCCCGCTGTCCGCTCAGCAACGCTTGATGCGCATCGCGCAGATAGAGCACGCCCGACACGTTGTCGATGGTATCGCGATAAACCGGCACCCGGGAAAAGCGGACCGTGCCCAGCTGCGGCGCGATCTCCGACAGGCTCATGGAATCTTCCCAGGCAAACATGTCGACGCGCGGCGTCATGATCTCCCACGCCTTGGTCTCATCCAGCCGGAAGGCGCGCTCGATCAACTGCCGCTCGTGTTCCTCAATGGCGCCTTCACTGTGACCGAGCAACGTCAACTCGCGGATCTCGCTCTCCGTGATCTGCGCCGCCGTGCTGGCGCTCCGGCCGTGCACGATGCCCGCCAGTTTCTCCAGAGGATAGAGCGGTAGCTTCAGGATCTGCGTTGCCCAGAGCAGCGGAGGCGCCATTACTAGCGCGATGCGCACGCTGTAGTGCATGCCAATGGCCATGGGCACCAATTCACCCAACAGTACAACGACGATAGCGATGGTAATGATGGCCAGAGCCAATCCGAGCAGATCCCAGCGCAGGTAGGCCAGATAGGCGGCGATGGCGCCCGCCGTGACATCGGCCAGCGCATCACCCAGGCGCAGAAGAATGAGCAGCCGCTCCGGCCGCGTCCGCAACTCCACCAGCGATGTGCTGCCCCGTCGTTTCTCTTCGAGCAGCGCACGTACGCGCGTTTCACCCAGCGAAAAGAGCGCTACCTCGGTGGCGGTGAAGACCACCGACAGGAGCAGCGCTACCGCCAGTGCGAGGATCAACAGTGGGATCACGGCTCCCACTGCGGAGAGCAACCTGAGTCACTCTCCCCGCTACTTCGGTCTATGTCCATTTGCGGCTGAGTTGAATGAGCTCTTCCACGACATCATTGGCCGTGCGGCCATCCGCCTCCGCCTGGAAATTGGTCACCAGACGATGGCGCAGAACGGCCGGAGCCACCGCCCGCACATCGTCGAAGTTGGGGACGCCCCGCCCCTGCATGGCCGCGCGCGCCTTCGCGCCCAGCACCAGGTATTGCGATGCGCGCGGGCCGGCACCCCAGCTCACATAGCGTTTCGCCAGCTCGGGCGCGTCCGCATCCTCGGGCCGCGTGGAGCGTGCCAATCGAACGCAATAGGAAACCAGTGATGGCGGCGCGGGCACCCGCCGCACCAGCCGCTGAAGCAAAGTGAGCTCGGCCGCATCCAGTACGTGCTTCACTTCCGGAACCGCGGCGCCCGTCGTCTCCTGCGCAATGCGTTCTTCCTCCTCGCGGGTTGGATAGCTGATGCGCAACTCCAGCATGAATCGGTCGAGCTGCGCTTCCGGCAGGGGATACGTGCCCTCCTGCTCAATCGGGTTCTGCGTGGCCAGCACGAAGAACGGACGATCCAGCTGCATGGTCTCGCCCGCCGCCGTTACCGCCCGCTCCTGCATGGCTTGCAACAGCGCCGCTTGCGTCTTGGGTGGCGTGCGGTTGATCTCGTCCGCCAACACGACATTGGCGAAGATCGGCCCGCGTACGAACCGGAACGTGCGCCGGCCCGTCGCCCGATCTTCCTCCAACACTTCTGTGCCCGTGATGTCCGTGGGCATGAGATCCGGCGTGAACTGGATCCGCCTAAATTCCAGGTCCAACGCCTCCGCCAGCGTCGAGATCAACAGCGTCTTGGCCAGGCCCGGTACGCCCACTAGCAGGGCATGTCCGTCGGCCAACAACGCGGTCAACAATCCTTCCACGATCGCGTGTTGACCCACAACCCGCCGTGCAATCTGCGATTCCAGCGCCGAGCGCGCCTGTGCCAACCGTTCCAGCAGCACCAGATCTTCATTGCCCGGAGCCGCTAACCGGGCTGCCTTTGCTTCCATTCGTGTCCCCCTTGTTTGCGGCGCGTGTCTCGATGCCCACCCGTTCAGGCTCGGCCCCGGCCGCCCCACCGACCACCAGTTCGTTGCTACCTTCGATTAGATCTCGAATTCCGTTTGCTGTTCGCGTACGTCCGGCATGCTCACCATTCGGCCAATCACCACGAACCGACCTGTGCGCCCGGCCGGTTGCCAGACCGCTTCATACTTCAACGTCGCTCCCGACGCCACTCTCTCCTGACCAACAACCTGGGCAAACGCTTGATCCGCCGACCAGCGCCACAAGGTCGCACCTGCTGCATCGCGCACCTCGAAATCAAAGCGCTGCGCACTGCCATATTCGAGCGGAATCTCTTGTGTGGTTGGATTCGTGGCGTGCAAGGAAAAACGCACACTATCACGATGAACTTCGACTTCCAGGGATAGAACCAAGGAGCCTGCCTCGCCCGCGGCCGCGCGACCGCCCGCGTCCCGCGGCTGCGCGTTGCACGCTGCCCACATCAGCGCCCATACCACTGCTGCGCTGCGCTTGTTCACGCGCCTCCCGCGTACCCCAACAAACAAAACGCGGCCCATTCGCCGCGTTCGAGCCGACCCGGTGGGCAGCGGGTGCAAGATAGAGACCTGCGTTTTCGAGCGTCAAGCGGAGGCGCTTGCGAAAAATTTCACAAGCGCCTACGTTTGGCCGCCTTTTTGGCGGTCGAGCGAGAGATGGATGAGTCGCGCGAGCCCCAGCGGAAGGCGCCCGCACAGGCAGCCAAATACCTGGGCGTGGGGCTGACCTGGGTCGGCAGCACGGCCCTGTTTCTGTACCTGGGCTCGTTGTTGGACGGTGCGTGGAGCACCGAGCCGGTGTTTACGTTGATCGGGGCGTTTGTGGGCGCGGTGGCCGGGTTTTACCACCTGTACAGGCAGGTAATCGCGGGTTCGGGTCCCGGGCCACGGCAAAAAACGGATCGCAAGCAATGACGACGATGGTGGCGCCGTTGCCCCCGCGGGGCACTATGTACCGGTCCTGGCTGGCTTATGCCGCAGCGGGACTGGCCCTGTTGAGTATTGCGGCGGGCGTGGGCACGCTGCTGGTTTCAGGCGCAGCGGTCAAAGCGATCTGGGTTTCGGCGGCGATTGCGTACCTGCTGCAACTGATCGCGTTCGGAGCGCTGGTGCTGGTGCGTGAGCAGACGCAGTTGTTCATGGCGGGCTATCTGGCGGGAATGGCGCTGCGCTTTGGTGCACTTGGTGGGGTGGCGTGGTGGTTGAGCCGAAGCGCAGCGTTGCCCCGGGAAGCGGCCATGGTGAGTCTGGCCGCGTTTGTGTTTCTCCTTTTGCTGCTGGAGCCGGTTTTTCTGCGTTGGGACAAGCGCAAGACATGATGCGAATCTGGTTTCCTTCCCTGAGCGCCGCAGCAGCGCAAGAAGGCGGCGAATTCGACATTTCGGAAATGATTTTGCACCACTTGGCGGACTCGAATGTCTGGGAGGCGCCCTGGGGTGACGTGCATCTGCCGCAGTTTGCGCCTGTGCACCTGGGACCGATCACGTTGGATTTTTCCATCACGAAGCATGTTCTGTTCATGATGATTTCGGCTGTACTGGTAGCGCTGCTGCTGATTCTGGCGGCGCGTAATGCCCGCCGGGAGCATGCGGCGGGCGCGCACCGCGGACCCCGGGGTGCAGCCAACGTGGTGGAAGCCTTCATTCTTTACCTGCGCGATGAAGTCGCGCTCAAGAACATTGGCCATGGTGGCGAGAAGTACGTGCCGTACGTGGTGACCGTTTTCTTCTTCATTCTGTTCTGCAACATGCTGGGGTTGTTGCCCTGGGGCGCCTCGCCGACGGGCAATGTCTCGGTGACGGCGGCGCTGGCCATCATGACCTTCATCATTGTCGAAGTCGCGGGCATGAAGGCACTGGGTCCGGCCGGATACGCGAAGACGATCTTTTTCATCCCGCACGGTGTGCCGACGTTCATGAAACCGATCATGCTGGCCATCATGACGCCGGTCGAGTTTCTGTCCAAGCTGACCAAGCCATTTGCGCTGACGATTCGTCTCTACGCCAACATGACGGCCGGTCATGCCGTGGTGCTTGCTCTGACCGGTTTGCTCGTGATGGCGGGCGCGGCCAGCGCGCTCTGGATCGCGCCCGCCCCGCTCATCATGGCCGTTGCGATCATGATTCTGGAGATCTTCGTTGCGTTGTTGCAGGCGTACATTTTCGCCATGCTCACGGCTGTGTTCATTGGTCTGATTCGTCACGCGCACTGAACCAAGGGCAAGCATGTCTGCCCGAAGAGACATGCCTTCCAGCGCGGATGCTCTTACGCGTTGGTCGTACGGTAGCCGGCAAGGCGCTGGCGAGATCCGCAACAAACGCGGTGGCATGGTGCGACAGGCGGGTGGGGCCGCAACGCACGTGAAAGAGCAAAACACACGAATCCCCGTAAACAGGAACGGAGACCGTCATGGAATTCCCGATTATTGCCATGCTGCAGCAAGCTCCGCCGGGTGCATCTTCACATATGGCACTGTTCGGCAAGGCGATCGGCGCGGGACTCACCGTGCTGGGCGTGGGACTGGGCATTGGCCGCATTGGCGGCTCTATGACCGAGGCCATGGCCCGTCAGCCGGAAGTGCTCAGCCAGATCCAGACCGGTGCCATCATTCTGGCGGCCCTGATCGAAGGTGCGGCGCTGTTCGCATTGGTCATCGCATTCCTTATCCGCTAGCGGCCAGGGTGACGGAGGCGTCACTACCGTCACCCGCGCCCAGCGCCCGTCGAGGTGAGATCTGATGAGCCTGTTGAGTCTGCTCCAGGAACACGCGCCCGCGGCCAGTCAGGCGGGAGAACATGCTGCCTCGCCCGAGGTGTTTGCCTGGTCGACCAGTGTTTCGGTGTGGACGGTTGTCATCTTTCTGATACTGCTGGCAGTCCTTTCGAAGTTTGCGTTTCCGCCCATCCTCGGGTACGCAGCTGCGCGGGAGAAGCGCATTCAGGACACGCTGGATGAAGCGAAGCACAATCGTGAGGAAGCCGAGCGGCTGATCGAGCAGCAACGTCAGGAGCTGGCGCGCGCGCGCACCGAAGCACAGCAGGTGATTGCCGAAGGGCGGCAAGCGGCCGAGAAAGTGCGCGCCGACTTGTTGAACAAGGCGCGCACCGAGCAGGAGGAACTGCTGGCACGCGCGCGCGCTGACATTGAAACCGAACGGCTGAAGGCCGTGGAGTCCGTGCGCGCGCAGGCGGTGGATCTGGCGCTCGCCGCTGCAGGCAAGCTGATCGAGCAACGCCTGGACGGTGAAAATGATCGGCGCATCATCAACGACTTCCTGGCGCGGGTCGACAAACAGGACGTTGCTGGAGCAGGGCGGTGAGGGAAACCACGGTCGCGCGCAGCTACGCGGAAGCGCTCTTCGATCTGGCCGAACAGAAGAAGCTGCACGACGACTTCCTGGCTACGATCAGCGTTCTGGAATCGGCATTCCAGAGCGAGCCGCAGCTGGCCATGTTTCTGGCTTCACCGAAGGTGGGTGCGCAGGCCAAAAAAAATGCGCTGCACAAGGCGCTCGAGGACCGCGCGCATCCGCTGTTCCTGAATTTCCTTATGCTGCTGGTCGACAAACGCCGGCAGCGCCTGCTGCTCGAAGTCGGCCGAGAGTACCGCAACCGGGTGGATGAACACCAGGGGCGGCTGCACGTGCAGGTAACCGTGGCGCGTCAACCCGAAGAAAAAATGCGCGCGGATCTGACCCAGCAGCTCGGGCGCTCCCTGGGCCGCGAGGTGGTTCCCCATTTCCAGGTGAATCGGGACATCCTGGGCGGCATCATCGTGCGGTTCGGCGACCGTGTGCTGGACGGGTCGCTGCGCCGGAGAATGTTGTCCCTGCGGCGGCGCATGCTCGATGCAGGCCTGCCGTCGAACCCTTAACGAACGATTATGGCAACCGAGTCGCAGCTGCGCGCCAGTGAAATCAAGGATGTGCTCCTTCGTGAGATCGAGCACTATGCCGACGATCTGAAAGTCGAAGAGGTGGGCGAGGTCCTCGAGATGAAGGACGGTGTCGCCCGCATCTATGGTCTGACCCGCGCCATGGCCAGCGAGATGCTGGAGATCACATCGGGCGAAACCGGGCAGTCGATCATCGCGCTCGCCCTGAACCTGGAAGAAGACAACATCGGCGCTGTCGTCATGGGCGACTGGACCGGGTTGCACGAAGGTGATGTGGTGCGGCGCACGGGCCGCGTGCTGGACATTCCCGTGGGCGCCGGCTACCTGGGCCGCGTGGTGAACGCACTGGGCGAGCCGATCGATGGCAAAGGCGACATTCCCGCTGAGGGCCGCCGCTTCATCGACATTGTCGCGCCCGGCATCGTGCTCCGTCAACCGGTGAAGCAGCCGCTGCAAACCGGGCTCAAGCCCATCGACTCGATGATCCCGATCGGCCGCGGGCAGCGCGAGCTGATCATCGGCGATCGCGGCACGGGCAAGAGCGCGGTCGCCATCGACACCATCATCAATCAAAAAGGTGGCGATGTCATCTGCGTGTACTGCGCGATCGGGCAGCGTGCCGGCAAAGTCGCGTCCGTGGTGGAAACGCTGAAAGAGTACGGCGCCATGGACTACACAATCGTGGTGGCGGCCAACGCATCGGACCCGGCGCCCATGCAGTACATCGCGCCCTATTCAGCAACGGCCCTGGCCGAGCACTTCATGTGGCAGGGCAAACACACGCTGGTCATTTACGACGACCTGTCCAAGCAGGCTCAGTCGTACCGTCAGATCTCGCTGGTGCTGCGCCGCCCGCCGGGTCGTGAGGCCTACCCGGGCGACGTGTTCTACCTGCACTCGCGACTGCTCGAGCGCGCGGCCAAACTCTCCGAGGAGCAGGGCGGTGGTTCTCTGACCGCGCTGCCCATCATCGAAACGCAGGCCGGTGACGTTTCCGCTTACATCCCGACCAACGTCATTTCGATCACGGACGGTCAGATCTTCCTGGAAGCAGACCTGTTCTACGCCGGCGTGCGACCAGCCGTGAACGCGGGCATTTCCGTTTCGCGCGTGGGCGGCTCGGCGCAGGTCAAAGCCATGAGGCAAGTGGCCGGCCGCTTGCGCCTGGATCTGGCACAATACCGAGAGCTGGAGGCGTTTGCGCAGTTTGGCTCGGACCTGGACGCGGCCACCCAGAAGCAGCTGGCGCGCGGGCAACGCATTGTGGAAGTGCTGAAACAGCCGCAGTACGCACCGATGCCTGTGGAACAACAGATCATGATCATCTGGGCGGTGACCAACGGTCATCTGGACGACATCCCGATCGACCAGGTGCGCAAGTTCGAGCATGGCCTGCACCAGTTCCTGCGCGACCGGCGTCCGCAGCTGGGTGAGACCATCCGCTCGACCAAGGCGCTGCCCGCGGATGATCAGCTGGTCGCTGCCATCAACGAGTACAAGCAGACCTTCGCCGCTTCGGCCTGATCGACAATGGCGCAGTCTCGTGAGCTGAAACGACGCATCCGATCGGTCGGCAAGACGCGACAGATCACCAAGACCATGGAGATGGTCTCGACTTCCAAGCTGAAGCGGGCCTCCGACCGTGTGCACGCGACGCGTCCGTACGCGGAGAGTCTGGCCAGCGTCATCGGCCGGCTCATTGACCCCGAGTTGCGCCAGCGGTTTGCCCTGCTGCGCCAGCCCGAACAGGTGAAGCGCGCTGCCGTAGTCCTGATCACATCGAATCGCGGACTGGCCGGTGCCTTCAACGTCAACCTGATCCGAGAAGCGCGCAAACTGATCGAGCGCCTGCGCGGCCAGGGTGTGGAGGTCGAGCTGCATGGCGTGGGCAGGAAGGGCATCAGCTTCTTCCGCTTCAAGCGCGAGACCTTGAGCACGGCGCGCACCGACATCACCGACCGGCCTTCCGTAGAGGATGCCATTTCCGTAATTGATCCGCTGCGCGAACGCTTTGAACGCGGCGAGCTGGACGAAGTGTACGTCGTGTACGCCCAGTTCCGTTCGGCACTGTCCACGCCGCCCGCGGTCCTGAAGGTCCTGCCCATTCAGGCCACAAGCAAAGAACAGAAACAGACTGTGCAGGCCGTAGGACAGAAAGGGAAATACATCCCCAACTACACCCTTTCGCCTTCGGCCGATGAGATCCTGACACGACTGCTGCCACTGTACGTTCGCAACGCGATGTACCGCGCACTGGTGGAGACTGCGGCTGCCGAACATGGTGCGCGCCGCACGGCCATGAAAAGCGCCACTGACAACGCTGGTGACATGCTGGACCTCCTGAGTCGTACTTACAACCGCGCGCGCCAGGCGCAGATCACGCAGGAAATTGCCGAAATCGTGGGTGGCGCGGCGGCCCTGGAATAGAGACGGAGAAATTATGGCAACAACGAATGATTCGAAGGGCAGGGTCGTGCAGGTGATCGGACCGGTCCTCGACGTCGAGTTCGATGCCGAGCACCTGCCCGACATTTTCAACGCCATCGAGGTCAAGGCCAAGATGGATAGCGGCCAGGACCTGCGCGTCGTGGCGGAAGTGCAGCAGCACATTGGCCGCAACCAGGTGCGCGCGGTGGCCATGTCCTCGACGGATGGGTTGACCCGCGGCATGGCCGTCACCGATACGGGCAGCGCGATTACGGTGCCGGTGGGCAACGCAGCGCTGGGCCGCATTCTGAACGTGCTGGGCGAGCCCGTGGACCAGAAGGGCGACATTCCAGCCGACGTGGAGCGTTGGCCGATTCACCGCGAGGCGCCCAAGTTCACGCAGCTCGAGCCCAAGACCGAAATCTTCGAGACCGGCATTAAGGTTATCGATCTG
>JBOHRF010000183.1:0-9704 GCA_050732575.1 Longimicrobiales bacterium | reverse complement strand
TGCGCGCGGCCGGTCATCGAACAGTGACCTCTCGATATTCGCGACCGCCTCGACCTTGTTCGGCCATAGACCGGGCAGTTCGATGGGAGGCATGGCGCGCAGCCGCGCACGCAGGGTCGAGGGCTTTGCATCATCCGCGGCGGTATAGAAGCCGCCGGGCCGCCGAAGCCACGTATCCAGCGTGTCGGCCGTGAGCCACTCGCGCAGCGTCTCGGGCCGGTGGAAGGTGAACACCCTACGCGTGCGCGGGTGCGGGTCGAAGTGGTTGATGAGCACCGTCTCCTCGCCCGTGGAGACGTACGCGAATGGCAGCGGTTTGTGCGGCGCATCGAGCCCCGGCGGCAGTCCCACCACGTATTTGTTGGCCTGGAACTCGACGCTCGTGACCGGGAACCCGGCGGGCTTGGCCTCGCATACACCAACCGCCTTGCCATCCAGAAACAGCATGTAGTCCACGAACCCGTGGCCTTTGTGCAGCTTGAACTCGCGGACGCCGATGGCTGCGCCCGCGGTGAGGTTCATGTCGTCGCGGTGCTGCAGCAGCCAGCCGGCGGCTTCGAGCTGGCGGTCGATCTCGACGCGCGCGCGCGCCTCGGGCGTGTTGGCGCTACCTGCGGGCGACATCGCGGGTCGTATTATGCACGGGCATGGGCCGAAAATGATATTTGGGGAATCGACGGCGCAACCTGGCCTTGCATCAACTCGCTCTAACGTTCGATGTTCATGCAACTCACTCCTCTGGGTGCATGGCTCGTCAACGACATTTGTCCAGGGCTCCGATCCGAGAAGCCGTGCTGGACGTTCGAATTCCCGATGCGGGTATCGAGCGTGTTGACACCCTCAGGGCCTCGTTGCCCACGTTGGGCGATTTTAGCCAGGTCCACAATATGAAGCGCGGCGCTTTTGTGGTCGAATTCTCCGCCGATCGACCGCCAGAGACCCGGTCGATGGAGGGAGAGCCGGTCGGCGTGCGAGCTACATCTCGGGACGAGCACTGGGTGGTCCAGCTTCGGCGAGACGGCCTGACGTTCAGTCGTCTGCCCCCATACCCGAACTGGCACGAATTCTCGAGCCGGGCGAAGCCCTTCCTAAGCGCGTTCCTGGCAGTGACAAGGCCACCCTATGTGGAACGCCTCGCGCTGCGCTATATCAACCACTTTCGTCTGCCATATCCCGCGGACATGAACGAGTATTTCATCGGACTACCCGTGGTCCCGGACACGTTGCCACAATTCACGTCTAACATGCTAAGCCGCGTAACGATCCACGACCCCGATCGAGACTTCACAGCTCACATCACTCAGGGTCTCCTTGATGACCTGGATCCGGAAAAGATAGCATTCATCCTCGACATCGACGTCTTTCAAACGGCCGAGTTCGCACCGGTTGAAGAGAAGCTGTGGGAAACCCTGGAGGACCTGAGAGGGTTCAAGAATCAGGTCTTCTTCGAACTTATTACGGAGCGCAACGCGGAGGCTCACGAGTAATGCAGATACTGCGACGGCCCGAGACAGCGCAGGGACGGCTGGGGTTTTGGGAATCCTATCACAGCATGAGGACACGCACCGCTGATCCAGAGATCGCGCAGGCTGTCAGACGATTCCGAAGCGCGAACTACTACTCAGTCGTCTCGGAGCTTCTCGAGCTCTTTGCTCCATCCCGCAGGCAGGACGATGACGAACCCGTCGTTGATGCGCGCGCGTTCGCATGCGCAAGGGACCTGCTTGATACTCTACCGAATGGTTACGCCGTGCCTGAAGTATCCGTCGACCCGGATGGAGAAATAGCCTTTGATTGGATACGACCGGACCGAACCATGGTCTCGATCAGCGTGGGCTTGGATGGAGTGATAACATACGCGGCGAGACTGCGCGACGGCACTGCTCACGGCATAATCCAGCTTGGCTCTGGATTTCCGGGTCCTTTGGCCGAGCTCCTCCGTCGACTCTACCATCCTGCGTGACCGATTGTGGCACAAATCGCGCGCTTCCTTTTTCAGAGTGGCGATTACTCGAAGGGAAACAAAGTGGTGCGACCAGGTGCGTTTCTTCCACGGGACGGTGCAACGTCGGTATTCTGGATCGATCATCTAGATGAAGCGGGCATTCGCGCACTTGGCGACGTTGCGGGCGCTGGCCGCGGAATTAACCCCCGGGGAAGAGGAGAACTCGCGCGGGGAGATGTGACTGCGGTCGGACTCCAGTTCGAACGAGATGATATTCCGTTCAGGCACGGAAACATTATCGGTTGGCCGTTGGACGGTCCGGAAGGCAAGGCTCGACAAAAAGCAATGGCAGTCGATCTGGCTAGCCGAGCCGTGCTTATCCTTCATTAAAACAAACTCTGGTACGTCATCTCCGCTGCACCAGCGGCTGTCTGGCGATTCTACAGCGGTCGCAACGCGTCCAGCAAGAAGCGCCGCGAGCCTGGGGACAATCGACGTAGTGTCAGGTGCAGGGTCAGCGCTGGCGCTCACGCGCAAAACGTGAGCATCCAATTGACCACAACGATGAGCTGGGCCGTGGCGCTTGGCGGCAGCTGCAGATCAGGATGCAATCATCGGGCAGCACATCGTAGTTGGTGGCGTTACCCATTACGAAGGAATCATCCAACAGCACATTGCGCGAGGTGATCGCGATACAGACTGAGCGCAGACACATCGCGTCTCGGCTGAGCCGCCGTGCTACTCGTCCCAGGAACGGCTCCATAATGCGCCCTCCCTGCTAATCTCGAATTCGGTCGGTGCGTTCTGGCTTCGCCAGGCGCCGACCGACGGCTCATAGCTGACAGAGGAGATCGTGATGCAAGAGGCCTCGACGCAAGCCCTTCACATCACCCGCGGCCGGCGTCTAGGGACCCAAGGTGATGATCATCAATGAAATGGCGGGCAGTGGCGGCGATCTCATGCCCTACATGTTCCGCTACTACGGCGTGGGTCCACTGGTGGGTACGCGCACGTGGGGTGGCCTGGTTGGCACGTGGGACACGCCGCCGCTGGTGGATGGTGGCAGCATGATCGCGCCGCGCGGTGGCTTCTTCGACTTGGATGGCAAGTGGGCGGTGGAGAATGACGGTGTGCCTGCCGACATCGAGGTCGAGATGACGCCCAAGGATGTGATTGCAGGTCGCGATCCGCAGCTCGAGCACGCCGTTGCTGAGGCACTGAAGCTGCTGGAGACGAAGCGGTTTGTGCGCAAGGCGGAGCCCGCCGCCGATTTACTACAAGCGGCCAGGGAATTGACTTGACTCAGCTCCCGTGTCCACTGAATTTTCACGTGTGTGGGCGCGCTGCCCAAACTCATAATGGGTGATGATCACAAGGGGCGATTGCTTGCATAGCTCCTTCGTCGGATGGCAAGCGATCTCTACATCGCCATCACAAGGCTGATGCCAGCCATGTGTATGTCCCCATGGACTGGCGCGGGGGGCTGAGCCCGCGTTGCACACCGTAATAGTCGTATCAGCATATCGTAATGTGAGGGCTAATATGACGGAATCCACACGTGTGACAGCACTGGTGGTCGTGTTCCTGTTTGGCCTGCCCAAGGTGGTTGCGGCTCAGTACAATCAGGAACTCACGCGTGGCGCCCGGGTTCGCGTGTCAATTCGTGCACCCGCAATGCCTGCGGGCGGGGAAATGCGGCCCGGGGCAAGGCTTGTGGGCGCGTTAGAGAGCGTTGATCATGATTCCATCATAGTGTCACAGCATAACGGCAGTATTAGACGGGCCCTTCCAGTGGCTTCGCTCTCCGAGGTCGAGGTTAGTACCGGCCGTGAACGTGGTAAGGCCGCATTGCAAGGCTTGCTCATCGGAGGTGCTGCTGGAGCGGGCATTGCAGCAATCCTTTGTTCAGACTGCCGTACAGGAAGTGAGAATTGGTACGGATTCGCAGTTCTCGTGAGCGCTGCAACAGCCGGATTGACCGGCACATTGCTTGGTGCAGCTATCGGACGTGAGCGGTGGCAAAGTGTGCTCGTCGCGCGTAACAATATGCTCTTCTCGCATGGCGAAAATCGCAGCCTCGTGTTGCGATGGTCTGTTCCGGTTTGGTGAAGCGTGCACAATGACGCTGAGGGTGATCGCGGCGGTGGGGCATTCGTTTGGCGGAGTGGCGACATGCCCGACGTGCCGAACGTGACGGTCGGACTGCTGGGCGCCGATTACGAGATCGCGAATGGACGCAATCGCATCGCCAAGATCTATCGTGGTGAGAGCTGGAACCCCGGCCTGCGCGCACCGCTGGCCGAGCCCGGCAATGCGGTGAAGGAAGGCGAGTTACCTGCTGGAGGTGAACGGCGTGCCGCTGCGTGCGCCTGAGGAGCCGTACAAGTTCTTCGAGAGGTTGGCCCATCGTCAGGTTAATATCCGCGAGGGCCCGAATGCGAGCAATGAAGGCTCGCGCGATGTCACGGTGGTGCCGCTTGCGACGGAAAGCCAGCTGCGGCAGCGCGAGTGGATGGACAACTATCGGCAAATTGGGCGCTCGTCTGCGCATCCGGGAAGGCATGACTATCCTGCCGGCACTGCCTCCGCTGGTCCTGGTGGCCTGCTCATGCTGTTCATCCTGTCCATGTGAGCGTTGATGGTAAGCGGCGCTGCTTGTTGCCCTCGTTCCACAGCGGAGGTACCTTTTTAGTTCGGACCGGGCTTCATTTGTACCCTCCTGAATCTTCGAACCTCGCATTTTGAGTGGCGTCGTCGCCGTTACCGATTCGGTTGATCGCGCAGGACCGTGAGTCCTTCTTTTTCGTATTCGTAAAGGAGTGACGCTCATGATTCGCCAGATGACTCTCATCATGGTGCTGGCCGTCGTGCTCTTCCCGGGACCGGCCTTTTCGCAATCGAGCACCCGCCTTGCTGTTCTCGACTTTAATGGCGAGGGACCCACGGAGCGTTTCGCCACATACAGCCGGACGATCTCCGAGAATCTCGTGCTCGGATTCACGAGAAGCCGCGGGATCCGCGTGATGGAACGCGCGCGCATCACAGAGGCGCTATCGGAACTCAAGCTATCCGCCTCGGGTGCTGTGACCACCGAGTCAGCCATCCAGTTGGGTCGCATGCTGGGGGCCACGGGAGTCGTTTTGGGTAGCTATGGAGTGGTGAACGACGAGATCGTGATCACGACGCGCTACGTGGATGTGGCTACGGCCGAAGTCAGCAATGCACGACGGGTCATAGGACGAGATCTTCTGCCCATGGTCGATATCCTCGCGGAGCAGCTCATCCTCGACATCACGCCGTTCGCAGACGAGCGCCAGGAGATTCTGCAGCGCCGGTGTGACCGCGAAGCCCTGGCACGTTCGATGATGAAAAGTCCGGGTGTGGCCGCTGGCGGAAGTTTGCTGCTCCCGATCCTCGGCCATGGCTACCTGGGCAGGTCCTCTAATGTGGTGAGGGGGATCATCTACACGGTCGTTGGCACGGGTGCAATGGTACTCGGTGTAATGTGGAGTCTGGGCGATGACGGGCTGATGCCATTTATTGTCGGGGCCGGTGTGCATGTTGTCTCTGCGATCGACGCCGGTATTTCTGCTGGCCGGATCAACCAGTCGTTGGGAGAACGCGTGCGCTTGGGAGTCCGGTTGAACCCCTCTGCGCGATCTCCGGAAGTAGCGGTCAGCATCCGCTGGCCGCGTTGATCGAATTATCACGAAATCCGATCCTGTTGTTTTCCGAGAAACGGCCATGATCAAATCCTACGGCAAGTATCAGCTGATCGAGCAAGTCGGGGAAGGCGGCTTCGGCCGCGTTTTCCGGGCGCTCGATCCCATGCTCAAGCGCGAAGTGGCTGTCAAGACGTGCTCGATTCCTCAAGCCGACATCAGAGCACGCTTCGTCCGTGAAGCCGAGATCGTAGCGAGTCTCAAGCACCGTCACATTGTAACGGTATACGATTTTGGGACAGAGGAAGGTGAACCGTACATCGTTCAGGAGTTCCTGGGCGGACAGGACCTGCGCCAGGTACTCGATAGCGTCGTTGCGGTCGACCTGGCCACCAAGGTGCGCTGGTTGCGCCAGATCGCGGACGGCTTGCAGCACGCACACTCCAAGGGCGTGGTGCACCGGGATATCAAGCCATCAAACGTGCGCATTGAAGTGGATGGCGATGTCCGCATTATGGATTTCGGCATTGCCAAGTTGCTGCAGGCGCAGCAACAGCTGACGCAGACCGGCCTGAGTATCGGAACCATGGGTTACCTCGCCCCGGAGCAACTCATGGGCGGGGATATCGATCATCGCGCCGACATATTCTCCTTCGGTGTGCTCGCCTACGAAGTGATTTCGGGCCGCAAGGCATTCGACGGAAATAGCGTCACAGCTATCCTCTACCGCATTGCCCACGAGGAACCGCCTCCACTGAGCGACGTCTGCCCCGACTGTCCGCGCGCACTCGTTGAATGTGTCAACGTCTGCCTTCAAAAAGATCGTGACTGCCGCTGGAATAGTTTTCTGCCCGTGATCGGCGAGTTGGACGCCGTTGCGATCTCACTTTCGCGCGGCAATGGCGATGCTGTTGGCCACGGTGCCAAACGCAGTTCACGCGGACGCGGCTGGCGAGTCGCTCCAGCAGCCGTGGTTTTAGGAGTGGCGCTCATTGGTGTCACGCTGGTCAGTATCCTCAACGCGCCGCGGGCCGGACAACCCCGGGCAGGCGACGCGGAGGAACCGCAATGGCAAAGGCTCGCGCACGACAGCAGTACGGCTTCGCTCACCGGAAAAGCCGTGCTCCCTGCCGAGTCCACAGTCGTTGAACTGCCCGATCGCGGTGGAGCGGCCGCTCGCACTCCAGGAACTGCAGAGCGCCGGACTGGCGGACCAGCGCCAGAGAATTCCGCCGGCCGAGAGCCGCGCACGACGGCGCCGCCACCCGCCTCGACGCCACTACTCGACATGCGCCGGGCGGTCGTGCTTGTACATGCGGACAGCCGCGCCATTCAGGATGCCATTGCATCCACCATCGTCAACGACCTGCGCCAGGCCGGCTTCACCATTGTCGACAACGCGGTGGTCAACGCGACGCGCGACACGAGCGCACCGGCGCAGCATGCGCTCACTTCATTGGGCAAAACGCACGGGGCTGGGTTCGTCGTTTTCATCGATGGGACCGCTGAAGCCGTGCCATTCAGTGGCATGTACACAGGCACGGTAACGCTCACGGCGCGCGTCTATGCCGTGCGGGACGGATCGCTGGCCGGAACTGAAATTGGCGAAATCGGGGGCGGCGGTACGCCTGGCAAGCTCGGTGCTTCCCAATCCGCGGCCACTGTAGACGCAGCGCGAGCCGCGGCCATTAAGCTCTTGCCCGGAATCCGGAAGTTGATAGAGACAGTGTAACGCGCAATCTCAGCGGACTCCGTCACACTATTCGCGGGGCGTCATGTCTACCAGGGAACAATCCTTCGAGCGGTTGCGCCAGGAGCTCTGGCAAGCGAATGGCTCGTTTCGCAAAGGAGTGGTAGCCGCAAAGGCGAACGTGCAATCAGTTGTGCTCGGCTCGGGCCGGGAGGTGCATGATGAGTATTCCATTGTTGTAACGCAGATGCCACCGAACCTCACTCCCGAGGCTTTTTTGGAGGAAATGGCTTCAGACCTGAACGGCGCGATCAATGACGCTGGCTTCAATGCCGTGAATCGGTTCAGTCGAAAGCAGGCTGGGAGGCCGGAAGTGGGCGAGCTGGTCGAGATCGATATCCTCGGCCCCGACAACGGCGCGGTCCTGCTGGCCGAGAAAGTGAGCGACTATTTCATCTATCAGACGGTAACTACCCCCGCGCTGGGCACTCACCCCGAATATGGTTCTCGAGAGTTCGGATTCGAGCAGTTAAGTGGCGGTTCGGTGCGATTCTACACACGTGGTGTCTCCCGCGCAGGTGACGGAGCCGTGAAAGCAGCAGGAACAGTTCCTCAGAAAACCGGATGGACCCGGCTCATGAAGGGAATCTCCGATGCAATCGAAGCGCGGGGCGGCAAGGTCAACGCAGGTTCCTTCCAGGTTTACAAGACTGAAGCCGGCCCCAACTATGACGTTGCTCCTTACTTCTGGCCGGGCCGACCCTGAGGTCAGTCTCGGCTGCGCCTCTACAACGGAGTTGGTCGTTCGACTAGGGTCGCATAGGTTCTTCGAGGCGCTGGTCAATATTCAGGTCAAGATCTGCCTGCGCCCGAATGCGAGCAATGGAGGCGCGCGCGCGGCAGCGCGCCCGATTACCTCATCGAGTTCATGATGCGCCAGCGAAGATTATGACCGATGCTTATTGCGCTTGCGTCACTCGGTGGATTGCATGCTCGGATCCTCCGCCGCGTCCACTACCGTCTGGATCACCAACGCTTAGTGTTTGCGATGCAGCACAGCGTGCATCCGGTGGCCGCATTCGGGCAACCGGCAGTTTCGAAGGTTTTGGATATGCAACGAATTCCAGGCTAGTCACGCTTGAATCAAAAGAGATCTGCAATGCCCATGGTGCCGGTCTGATATTCGCAACTCTATCGGACGACGAGGACCGCGAGAAGCTGTTCCGAACAGAACAGGGCACGCGAGTGAACATCGAAGGCACGGTCGACCGTGTTGAGGAGGGTCGGTTCCTATATCTGAGCCGAGCCATAGTAGTTGTTGAGTAACAAGGAGCCAAATTCTCGATCATCTCAACATCAGCCGGCGAGGGTTTCGCCCGTGCGCCTCGGCAACGTCGTCGCAATCACGCGCTACCTCTGCTTGCGGGCTGCACGCGCGAGCCCTCCAAGGTATTTATCCCCGGTCCTGCATTCCATCAGTCGATTCAGCTGTCCACGGCTCGGGCAGACAGCGCTATCTGGTGTAGGTGAGCCACTGGTTCGCCATGCGCAGCCCTGGGACCGGTCCCTGGGTCCTGACTTCGCGCCGCGCGCTGCCACCCGATGCGTGTTGGCTGCGATCCGCGCCTCCGGAACTGGAGCACGAAGTTGCTCACAATCGTAGGTGGCGGGTCGAGCCGCGTGCCTGAATAGGCAACAGCACCACGACCTCGCACTGTCTTACGCGTTATGGATTGGCTAGCTTGTTGGAGGCGCTGTCAGGGCGCCTCCGGTCCGCGGGCAGGGATTGTCCCACCTGATGGCAGCGCAGTGCACACCATCGAACGCAACCTCTTTTCGGGCCCAACATGCGGACGCGGGCCATACGAAAGGAGGCCGTATGTCCAGCTCACTTCCGCCCAAGCCCAGCCTCGAGTACGAACGGAAGCAGGCCAAAAAGCTGCTCGACCAGCTGCGCCGCGGCGCCGCTGATGCAGTGCAGCGCGCGCATGCGCAACTCGGTTCCAAAGCACCAACAACAGACGAGCAATTCAAGCTGTCCGATGCGCAGTTCGTGATTGCGCGCGAGTACGGTTTCTGCAGCTGGCCGCGCATGGTGGAATATTTCCAGACGCTCCAGCGGCAGCAGTGTTCCGACCTGTTCCGGGAAACGTCGCATGGCGACTACGAGAAGCGTGCGCAGAGATATCTGAAGATGCACGAGCGGCGCGATCCGTTCGGCGCGCGCTTTTTCGGCGCCTACGTGCCCCGTCTGTATGGCTTGACTCTCGATGAAGTCCTGGCTGCTCCCGTCTCGATCGAGGACGCGCGGCTGGTCGTGGCGCGTGAGGAGCAGTTCCCGAACTGGGACGCCCTCATGGCGCGCGGCGCGAAAACGCGCGACCCCTGGTCGTACCATGACTCGCCG
>JBOHRF010000182.1:0-9738 GCA_050732575.1 Longimicrobiales bacterium | reverse complement strand
CGTTACGCCCGTTACGCCCGTTACGCCCGTTACGCCCGTTACGCCCGTTACGCCCGTTACGCCCGTTACGCCCGTTACGCCCGTCACGCCCATCACGCCCGTTACGCCCATCACGCCCATCACGCCCGTTACGTCGTCACGCCCGCTACTTCCTCAATCCGTCCATTCCCTCTATCTTCGCGTTGCTTGCAACAACTGCGTAGTCCTGGAGCACCACACTCATGTCCACAATCCATAGGCAAACGGCGGTTGCAGATGTTGCCGTGCGCCGTTTCGGCCGGTTCTCGCTGTTTGCCGCGGTTTACACGTATTTGCTGGTCCTGTTTGGTGGGCTGGTGCGCATCACGGGCTCGGGCCTGGGTTGTGGTGATGACTGGCCGAAGTGCCATGGTGTTTGGATTCCGGAGTTCACGGTCGAGACGCTGATCGAGTACATGCACCGTCTGTTGGGAGTCACCATCGGACTCGTGCTGATTGGATTGGCGCTCTACGCATACCGGCATCGCAAGCATCCGCGCTTTCGCGGGCCGGGCGGCCTGGCGGCGCCCGCGTACGGGGTCGTTTTTCTGGTCCTGGTGCAGGGACTGCTGGGCGCGGTGACCGTCTGGCTCGAGTTGCCCACGGCGGTGGTGGTCGTGCACTTCATGACGGCTCTCATCATACTGGGCATGCTGCTGGTGGGCGCGGTGCGCGCAGGCGCGCTCGGCACGGTCGGTGCACCGGAGGAGCCGGCGGCAGCGCGGCGCCACGCGCGAGCGGCCACGGCTGCGGCCATTCTGGCTTTCAGCGCCATCACACTCGGCGCTCTGACCGCCAACACTACGAGTGCGCCGCAAGCGTGTCAGGGTTTTCCGCTTTGTAATGGCACATTGCTTCCCGCCAGTGTACCGCAAGTACACGTGCACTGGGGTCATCGACTGTTGGCCTTCGCGCTATTGCTGCACGTGTTAGTGGTTGCGTTGCGAGCGCAGCGAATACCGAGCCTGATACGACGTGCCGCCGTGTACGCGCTGCTGCTGGTGGCCGGGCAAATTGTTGTTGCCGCCGCACTCGTGCTGCTGCACCTGCCCAGCCATTTGCAGGTGCTGCACCTTGGTGTTGGTGCGGCCACCTGGGCCGCCATCGTAGCGTGGACCACGCTCGCACGCGCAGCTGCAGCGCATACCACGGCGCAAACGCACGAACGACCAATCGCCGCTCCATTGGCTTGACCCGCAGGACATCCCACTGTAAGCTCCCCGGCTATTGACGGCCGGGCACCGGCTTTTGCGTCATAGAGAGTTGAGGGGATGGGGTTCTGGGTGCGGCGTTGCTGGCAACGCCCATGGTTCTGGACAGCCCTGCTGTTGCTCGCGGCGTGCGGCGACCAATACGCACAGACGACGTTTGAGCCTGTCAGCGAATTTGGTCGTGTGCTTAATCGTCTGTTCGCCAACACCTTCTGGTGGACCATCGGAATTCTACTGCTGGTAGAGCTCCTGATTGTCTACAGCATGATTCGCTTCCGCGCCCGCCCCGGTCAGCCCAAGCCCAAGCAAGTCCACGGCAATGTCAAACTGGAATTCCTGTGGACCGTGATCCCCGCCGTCATCGTCCTGTTCATATCGATTCCCACGATTCAAACCACATTCGAGACGCAGCGCCGGGCCGGGTCCGATGCGCTCACCGTGGAAGTCATCGGTCATCAGTGGTGGTGGGAATTCCGCTACCCGGAGTACGGCGTAGTAACGGCCAACGAGCTGTACCTGCCGGTGGGCCGCGAAATCCATCTGGCCATGCACTCGGCCGATGTCATTCACAGTTTTTGGATACCGCGCGTGGGCGGCAAACGAGACGTCAATCCACGGCCGCGCGGCGGACCCGATGAGCGCAGCGCACGTTCCAATCATCTCACCTTCAACATCGAGCAACCGGGCTATTACTACGGGCAATGCGCCGAGTTTTGTGGTATATCACACGCCATCATGCGCATGGCCATCGTGGCCGTTTCACCGGCCGAGTTTACTGCCTGGGTGCAAGCCATGGGCGCGACCGCTGACGCAACAACACCAGTGCCCGCGCCGCCCGTGGACACCTCGAGGGCAGCAGGCCCAACACGCACGCAGTCAACCGCGCCCTCGCCTCTGCAGGGACCGGCGACGCCGGTCGGCCCGCAAAGTGACGTAGTGCGCGGACAGCAGATCTTCACCAGCAAAGTTTGCATTGCCTGTCACACCGTTCAGGGCACGACTGCGCGCGGCGTGCTCGGCCCCAACCTCACGCGCTTCGGCGCCCGGCGCTACGTGGGCGCGGGCGCGCGTCCCAACACGCAAGCCAACGTCGAGGCGTGGATTCGCGATCCGCAGAGCCTGAAGCCGGGCGTGCTCATGCCCGGCGCGCAGCAAGGCGGTGGCGGCATGCCTCCCAGCGGATTGAGCGAGGACGAGATACGCGCCATTGCTGCGTATCTCGTGAGCCTGAAATGAGAACGGATACGACCGAAATGGTCTCGCTGGAAGTGCCATTGCCCGTGGCGCCGAAGGGGAGGCGCACTGGCATCGTGGACTGGCTCACCACCGTCGATCACAAGAAGATCGGCATTCTGTACGGCGTAGCCGCGCTGTTCTTCATGCTGGTCGGTGGGCTGGAAGCAATGCTGATTCGCACGCAGCTGGCCAAACCGGAAAACGACTTCATCAGCGCCGAGCTGTACAACCAGATCTTCACCATGCATGGCACGACCATGGTGTTCCTGGTCGGTATGCCCATCGCAGTGGCGCTCTTCAACTACATCGTGCCACTCCAGATCGGAGCGCGTGACGTTGCCTTTCCACGGCTCAATGCTCTCTCGTTCTGGATTTTTCTGTTCGCCGCCATTTTCATGAACGCCAGCTTCTTCATGGGCGCTGCACCCAATGGCGGCTGGTTCGGCTACGCCAACCTCACGTCAAAGCAATATTCACCCGGCCTCAACATCGATTTCTGGGTACTCGGGCTGCAAGCTCTGGGCGCCGCCTCCATCATGGGCGGTGTCAACTTCATCACCACCATCATTAACTTGCGTGCGCCCGGCATGCGCTTGATGCGCATGCCGCTGTTCACCTGGATGGCGTTCATCACCAGCTTCCTGATCGTGACCGCGCTGCCCGTGCTGGCGGTTGCCTTGTTTCTGCTCACGTTCGACCGCTTCTGGAGTACCAACTTCTTCGTGACCCAGGCGGGCGGCGACCCTGTGCTCTGGCAGCACCTGTTCTGGATGTTCGGACATCCGGAGGTCTACATCCTGATCCTGCCCGCATTCGGCATAGTATCCGAGATCATTCCCACGTTCTCCAGGAAGCCGATGTTTGGCTACGCGGTCATGGTCTACTCCGGCGCGCTGATCGGACTCATTGGCTGGGGTGTGTGGTCGCACCACATGTTCGCCACCGGGCTGGGCCCCATTGCCGATGCGTTCTTCACCATTGCCACCATGATCATCGCGATACCGACTGGCGTTAAGATCTTCAACTGGCTGGCCACCATGTGGGGCGGTTCGCTTCACCTCAACACGGCCATGCTCTACGCGATTGGCATGGTGGCCACCTTCACGATCGGCGGCATCTCGGGCATGATGCACGCTACCTCACCGCACAACCTGCAACAGACTGACACGTACTTCGTGGTGGCTCACTTCCACTACGTGCTGATTGGCGGACTCATCTTTGCCATCTTCGGCAGCCTGTATTTCTGGTTCCCGAAGGTCACGGGCAGGTTCATGAGCGAGAAGCTGGGCAAGTGGAATTTCTGGCTCTTCTTCATTGGCTTCAACCTGACCTTCATGCCCCAACACTGGATTGGGCTGCTGGGCATGCCGCGCCGCATCTTCACGTATTCGGCCGAGCTCAATCTCACCGGGTTGAATCAACTGTCCACGGCCGGCGCCTATGTGCAGGCCATTGCTGTGTTATTGCTGGTCTACAACCTGGTGCGCAGTTACGGGCGCGGTGAAACAGCCGGCCCGAATCCATGGGGCGCCGCTACTCTCGAGTGGGCGACTACATCGCCACCACCGGAACACAACTTCAATCGCATTCCAACTGTGCACAGTCGCGAGCCGCTCTGGGTGGAAGCCGCACGCGTAGAGGATGCTGCACGCGGCGCCATGGAGCCGCACATTCACATGCCGCCGCCTTCCTACTGGCCCATCATCACGGCCGTTGGTGTGGTTCTCACCTTCGCGTTGTTCCTGACCGGAGCCTGGTGGCCGCCCTTGATCGGACTGACCTGGACCGCAATTGGCGTGGTCAACTGGGCGTTCGAGCCTGTGAACTGAGGGCGACGGCGAGGACGGATAGGCACGGAACGACAGGGCGCGGGCGACGGCGAGAACGGATTGACGTAACGAGGCTGGCAATCCTCGCCGTCGCTCCAACCGGATAGAGGAAAGGACGACCAACTCTTGGCAGACGCAGCACACGCAGCCCTCGCCCCCACCGCAACGGGCCTGAGCACGTTCAAGGTCGGGTTCTGGGTGTTTCTGGGATCGGAGACACTGTTTTTCGGGTCTTTGATCTCGACCTACATGGTATACAAGAACGAGAGTGTGGTCGGGCCCTTCTCGCACGAAGTCCTGAATATCCCGCTCACTTCCGTGAGCACGTTCGTGCTGCTGATGAGCTCGCTGGCCATGGTGCTGGCACTGGACGCGGTGCAGCGCAATCGGCGCGCGGGTGCACTCCTCTGGATCATGGCGACGGCGGCACTGGGCTCGGTCTTTCTCGGATTTCAGGCGTTCGAGTTTACCGAGTTCTATCACGAAGGCTTGAAGCTGTCTACGAATCTTTTCGGTTCGACTTTCTTCGTGCTGACTGGATTCCATGGCGCGCACGTGACCATTGGCGTGATCTGGCTGCTCGTACTCTGGCTCGAGGCCTGGAAGGGTCGTTTGCCTGCCAGCCGGGCGCTGACTCTGGAAATTGCCGGGCTGTACTGGCATTTTGTCGATATTGTGTGGATCGTGATTTTCACGTTGATTTACTTGATTCAGTAGCACGTTCACGTTCTACTTCTCGGCCGTCAACAGACGTGAACGAAAACGTTAGCCAGAACGTGAAACGAAAAGCGACAGCGTTAGAGGATGGCACCAATGGCGGATGAGCCAACGCAGGACAGCCCGGGCGGCGCACACGTGCACGGCGGCATTACCATGGGTGCACCGGGCGCGCACGGGAGCGGCGGTCCGCCGCCCGGGGCGGCGCACGAGGAGCACCTCGCCAGTCATCCGAACTGGAAGATCTATGTAGTGATTGGCCTTGCGCTGACCATCATCACGGCGATTGAGGTTGCCATCTTTTACATCCCGCAGCTGGAATCGGTGCTGGTGCCCACACTGCTCGTGCTTTCGGCCGGCAAATTCGTTACGGTCGTGCTTTTTTACATGCACCTCAAGTTCGACAGCCCTATCTTCAGCCGGGTGTTCTTTGCGCCCATGTTTCTGGCCACGCTGGTTGTAGTCGCACTGGTTGTGCTGTTCAAGGTCCTGCCTGCGTACGACGTGTGGCGCTGAGCGATATGTTCGCCTCGCTCGCCCTGCTCCATGGTAACGGCGATTTTTCCTGGACTCGCTTTCCAGTCCACGTTAGTACGCTGATAGGCTGTCTTGCGCTGGCCGGCGGATATCTCTATGCAGTCGGGCCACTGCGTCGTAGACACCAACTGGCCGAGCGCACCGACTCATTGCAGACTGCGTTCTTTCTGACTGGCCTGGCCATACTGTTCATCTCGCTGAACGGCCCCATCCACGAGTTGTCTGACTTCTACCTGTTCAGCGCACACATGGTGCAGCACCTGCTGCTCACGCTGATCATGCCGCCTCTGCTGCTGATCGGCCTCCCGGCCTGGCTGGTTCAACCGCTGCTGCGTCGGCCACTCCTGGCCGCAACCATGCGCGTGCTGACCTCGCCGCTGGTGGCGTTCGGCATCTACAACGTGGTTTTTGCCGGCTGGCACCTGCCCCAGTTCTACAACTGGGCGCTGGAGAACCACAACGTGCACATCGTGCAGCATCTCATGTTCATCGGCGCGGCACTGCTGGTGTGGTGGCCGGTGGTTGACCCCGTGCCCGAGCTGCAGCGCATGACCAGCCCGGCGCGCATGCTTTATCTGTTCGCGCTGGGCATTCCCATGAGCGTGGTATCGGCGCTCATTACGCTCTCCGCGGATGTGCTCTACGCGTGGTATTCGGAGGCGCCCCGGGTTTTCCGTCTGAGCGCACTGGACGACCAGCAGATGGGTGGACTCATCATGTGGGTGCCCGGTATGATGGTCTACTGGGTGGCAATCACGATTCTTTTTTTCCGCTGGTCCAACCGCGAAGAGCGCGATGAGTGGCGCGAGCGGGCCATGCTGGCGGCGGGTCAATGATGCTGAATCTGATTTGGTTCCACCGTTTGCTGATCGCCTGTGGCATCCTGTTCTGCGCCAGCTTTGCGGTCTACGAACTCAAGCTCCACCTGGACGCTGGTGGTTCGGGCCGCCTGGTCCTCGCCATCGTGTTTGCCATCCTGGCGGTCGCGCTCTCCTGGTATCTGCGCAACCTGAACCGATTTCTCAAGCTGCCCACCGATCGACCCTGACACGCAGACACCGAACGCGTGCTGCGCTCATCAGTTCCTGGGATTTCAACGTAACCGGCAGCGTCTCTGCGGCAGCGTATTCAGAGCCCCTTCAAGTCACGACGGAACACGATGACATCGTCGATGCGCAACGACGAACCGTGCGCGCCGCGTGGAAATCCAGAATCCCGCGCGTGCGCTGCGGCCCGGGACATTCGCCAGGGCAGAGGTCCAGCTCGACCACAGCGGGGCCCCGGTCCTGGCCGTGCCGCAGCTGGCGGTTCAGGAAATCGGCCTTCGCACCGTCGTCTTCGTACCTGGTTCTGCGCCAGGTGAGTTCAGAGCCACGGCTGTTGAGATTGGCGAGCCCCTGCCCGACGGCCGCGTGCGCGTGCTGGCCGGCCTGACTGCCGGTACGCGCATCGTTGTCGAGGGGTGCGTTCCTGCTTCGTTCCGAGCTCGCCAAAGGCGAGAGTTGGACGCCCAGTTGGGCTCGCCAGGACGGCCGGCAGCAGACGCGGTCGCCATTCCGCCGACACCGGGTGAGAAGCAGCTGATCCAGAAGGCAGCCGCAGAGGCCCGACAACGCAACGACGACTTCATGGGTACGGAGCATCTGCTGCTTGCGCTGTTGCGAGAGGCGGGCAGCCCAACCGCACAGGTATTTTCGCGGCATGGCGTGACCTTCGAAATTGCAGTCACGCACCTGCATTGATCACATACAGCGGGCGTTGCGCAAATGGCCGCCGATCATCTGAACGTGCGTCGAGGTGCGCCCGGCGCTTTTGCCTTCCAGAGCGTGTCGGAAAGATTCTCGATGAGATAAAGCGTGACACGGTTATTGATCAGCCACACGGAACGCAGAGAATCTCGTAGCGGCTCGGCGATCATGTGCACGTTCCCAGGTGCGGCGCCTGAGTTACCGGTATGTTCGCATCACGTTCGGCCGTCGAACAAGCGAGAATTTGGTCCGCCATCGAGAAGGGATTCGGACGTCGGTCCAGCCCCCGCGGCGGGACTGGCCAAGCGGCGTGCGCGCCTCGACCACTGGCCGCCGGCGGGGTCGGACACGGGAACCCCATGCGGGACCCGTAGACGTGCATCGACTCGCGTGTCGTCAAGTCGATTCAGGCTGCGCAGCACGAGAGTTTCGCGATGTCCTTGTCAAACGCCTGTGCCGCGAGATGGCCTTCCGTGAAGACCTGGAAAGGTCGGCAGAGAGCTCTTTCACATTCGGCGTTACGTGCCGCTTTTGCTGCTACCTGTACTGCTCGTCTCGCAACGAGACTTCGAATACCTGCGCGATAGCCACGCTGCTGAATAGCCACGCTGCTGATCAGATGTGGGAGCTGCTGTGTCTCGGTGTCGGCCTGATCGGAGTGCTGCTGCGTTGTGCCGCCGTTGGCTCGTTGCACCGGGCACAGGGGATAGGAAATCCAAACGACACGCTCGGCACGCTGGCGGACGGTGGACCGTTAACGGGACTGGCTGAAAGAGATCTGCCTGGCGGTTCGGCTCGAGGCGAGCAAGTTTGTTGCCGGAAAGACACACATGCACGGTTGACGTGGTGGGTGTGCCAGACTGCGCCGATGATTTCCTTGCCACGCTTGCTACGCACAGCGACTGGGTGATGGCTGGTCCTTGTTGGGCCGCTCGCAACTCGGCGCGCTGAACGGCGATCTGCGCACCCTGGAGCGAGATTGGCGCGGCCGGCGCCAGGAAGAAAATGGTCGCTGGAACGCGCTCGCCCCCCCAGGCAACGCTGGTGCGCCGATATGGGCGCGAAGTGCCGCCAAGGTCCAATACCGAATTCTGCGTGTGCCCCGAATCGTTCGTGCTGACGCGCCCGCACTGTGCTGGCCGAATGCCGTTCACTCAGCAGGCGCAGGATACCGCGACCAGGGAGCGTGGATGAGAATCACTGGCAACGGAGCTGCTGCAGCTCTGCTATTGACGTTCATCTGCAGCTTGCCGACGAAGCTCGAGGCCCAGGCCCGGCCCTCAGCCTCCGAGCTCAGCAAACAATCTCAAAATCCCGTCGGCAGTCTGGCCGCCGTTCCCTTCCAGTTCAATTTCAACACGGGCGGATTTCTCCAGGACAGGACCGTGCTGGTTCTGAACTTTCAGCCGGTCATCCCGTTCCGGCTCAACGACAACTTCAACGTGATCATCCGGCCTATCGTTCCCTATGTGAACGTGCCGCTGCTCTTCGGTCAGTCCGAGAGTGGCTTTGGCGACGTGCAGACGCAGTTGTTCGTCGCACCATCGAAAGGCGAACTGATCTGGGGCATCGGGCCGTCCTTATCCTTTCCAACTGCGACGAATGGATTCGTGAGTACGGGCAGCTGGGCCGCCGGACCGAATGCCGTGCTCTCCCTCTCCACGGGTCATTGGGTGCTCGGCGTGCTGGCTCGCAACCTGTGGACCTTCTCCGACGATGGCGACCTGATCGACGAAGTCGATTTTCTCGACATCGATGCGCTCGATCGTCTCGACGACGATCGCGAGGTCAATGATCTCCTGATCCAGCCGTTCATCAACTGGAACTTCGGCGTCGGCTGGTCACTGGCGACGGCGCCGGTCATTACCGCGAACTGGGATGCGGATGGCGGCGACCAGTGGACGGTCCCACTCGGCATGGGCATCTCACGGACCTCCGTGCTCGGCACGCATCCGATCATCCTGGCCGCGCACTATTACAAGAATATCGTCCGTCCTGACTTCGGTCCCGATGACCAGGTGCGGTTGCAGATCAACTTCCTGTTGCCGAAGGCGCCGGCGAGGCCTTCGGCAAACGATCACAACAGCGATAAAAGGTAAAAACAACTGGTGGACCGCCACGCATTTCGCTCGCGAATCCGAGAGAAGCCGGCCAGAGTGGCTCTACGATCGCGGGTCTTGAAGGCAGGCTAAGCCTGCATGCTACTGCGCGACAATTCCGGCCAGACCCCGTGTTAGCGGCGGCTACACGCGCATGTTCTTCATCATCGCCTGGTGGGCCTCCATGAGCCGCGTCATCCGGCGATGGTGACCTGGCATCATTGCTTGCAGCTCGGCGGGCGTCATTTCCGGCATGCGTGTGAGATCAGCGCGCACAGAATCCGAGGTGGCCGTCCAGGCCGAGTCGCCGGTCATGTTCATACTCTGCATCTCGCGGTTCATC
>JBOHRF010000181.1:0-9760 GCA_050732575.1 Longimicrobiales bacterium | reverse complement strand
TCTCGATGTCCCGCTCGTTCATGTTGAACGAGGCCACGCTCATGCTGCCCACAGTGCGGATCAGCTCGAGTGCAGTCTCGACGGCAGGTGTGCCTTTCTCCGCGGCCACTTGTTTCAGCGTCTTGCCGACGTATTGCCGGGCCGCCGCGCTGCCCCCGGTGAGGAGCAGCGTGCTGTCACCGCCGCGCCGGCGCAGGTTGTCGCGCATTTCCGTGAGCATGCGCGCGCGCGTTGTCGCATCGGCAATGCGCTGCTGCAGGGAATCGCGGCCACCGGCTTCGGCCCAGCGTGGCAACAGTGCAGCCGATAGGCCGGTGCCGCTGGCGGTCCACGGGTACTGATCGGCCACCACCATGTGACCTGCGGCGCGCGCTTCGCGCATCAGCAGCAGCACGCTGTCCGCTTTGCCCCAGACATCGACACCCAGCGCCTTTACGTGACCGAGGTTGGTCGTGAGCCCCGTTTCGCGCCCGATGCGAATTGCTTCGCGCACTGAGTTCAGCAGACCGATCGTGTACGAGCTTTCATCGCGCTGATGCGTGTCGTATACGCCGCCGTACGGCGTTGCGCCTTTCAGCACGGCGATCACTTCTTCCGTGCTCGCGTACGATTGGGGTGCGTAAAAGAGGCCGCTGCCCACGCCGTACGCGCCTTCCTGCATGGCCCGCGCGATGAGCGCGCGCATCGAGTCGATCTGCGCCGCAGTCGCGCGCGCCGATGAACTGCCCATGACCCGGCTGCGTGCCGTGCCGAAACCGGCGAGTGCGTACGTGTTGGTGCCGATGCCGGCGCGCTCGGCTTCGCCCAGAACGCGCGCCACATCCAGCGGGCCACGGCCATCCGCGCCCGTCACGACCGTAGTCACACCCTGCAAAAGCGCGCCCCGATTCTGCCGCGCGGTCGGGTCCTGCCCATACAGCGCTTCCGAGGAATGCGTGTGCGGGTCGATGAAGCCGGGGGCAACGATCAGGCCAGTGGCATCGATGATCCTGCCCGCCCTGATTCCGCTCAGCGCAGCATTGCCGACGAAGATGATGCGGTCGCCTCGAATCGCGACATCTGCGCGCTGCGCGGCGCGGCCCGAGCCGTCGTGCAGCGTGCCGCCGCGGATCAGCACATCGGCGGAATCCTGCACCTGAATGCTGGCCAGGAGCAGCAAAGCAAAGACCGACATCGAGCCTTCTCCGTATAAGGGATGAAGACATGATGCCTGACCGGAACCGCGGATGCCAGCGTCCTTTGCCAACCGCGTTGATGGACCGGCCGTACGGCCTGCGCATGGGCCCGCCTTCGGCGCTCTGGCCGTACAACAGGAGCGTGCCCAGGGCGGATCTCAGTGACGTTGCGCTGCGCCGGCCGTGGTGGCACTGGTGGTGTACACGAAGTCGCCATCAACCGCGTCATTGCCATCCGCTGCGTTGGCGGCGGCGTGAAACGAAACTGCGCGTCCTGTTGTGGGCGCGGTCCAGATCAGGGTCCACGACGCGGTGTCACGCGCTGACGGCGCACTGCCGGCGCGCACCTGATGCGCGTACGCGATGTCGTGGCTGATCGTGATGGCAACACGTGAACTGTCGGACGGCGTCGGCGCCAGCACACCGGCCTGTTGCGCGCCAGCCCTGGTCGAACGGCAAGATCGCGACCACGGGCGGATCGTATTCGGGCAAGAATCAGTGGTTGATGGCGCGCGAGAACAATCCGCACCATGTTGCCATAATGGCCAACGTGGCCGGCGCCGATGAGTTCCATGATGGGTCGCGCTTCAATGGTGTGCCCAAAGTGGACCTGCGCTACACCTGGACCATGGGCATGGATGGCAGAGTCGGGCAACCGCGCGTCGGCTGGAATTGGCCCGCGATCATGCGCGAGCTGCCCCTCGTCAGTCTGGACAAAGTTGCTGGTCGTGACATCCACTATTGGCGCGAGCTCATGGAGCACGACAAGTTCGACAACTACTGGGATCCCGTGAGCGTGCGCGGTTATTACGAGCGCTTCGACAAACCTTCGCTCAGCGTTACCGGCTGGTTTGATGGGCAGCTCAAGGGCGCAATGCAACACTACCTGAACGAGGTCAAAACCGCGCGCAATGCCACGGACCATTACCTCATTGTGGGCCCCTGGCCGCATGGCGTGAACAGCACCACCAAACTGGGCGAGCTGGACTACGGAGCGGGCGCGGTCATTGATCTGGACAAGATTCGCGATGCCTGGCTCGATCACCACATGCTGGGCAAGCCGAAGAGCGATCAGCCCAACGTCATGTATTTCCTGCCCGGCAAGAACGAGTGGCGCACAGCGTCGGCTTTCCCTGTTCCCAATACCCGCTTCACCGAATACTTCCTGGACAGCCAGGGCAAAGCCAATACCCGGGAAGGCAACGGGGTGCTCAAGACCGGCACACCCGGCTCGGGTCGTTATGATGAGTTCGTTTACGATCCCGCCAATCCGGTTCCCACCATCAGCAGCCGTACATCAGGGGCGCGCGGTGGTTTGAAGCAGGGCTCCGTAGACAACCGCGAAGTCGAGATGCGGCAGGACGTGCTCGTGTACACGACCGAGGTGCTGCGCGAGGGCGTGGAAGTAACCGGCCCGGTCAAGGCCACGATCTATTTTTCAACCGATGTACCGGACACGGACATCGCCGTGAAGCTGCTCGATGTCTACCCCGATGGCAGGGTCTACAACATCACGGAAGGCATTGCGCGCGCGCTTCCGCAATTCCTACAGCGAGCCTGAGCTGCTGGAGCCGGGCAAGGAGTATCGCCTGGAGGTAGAGCTCTTCCCAACCAGCAACTTCTTCCAGCCAGGCCACCGGATTCGCATTGAAGTGGCGGGCAGCGACTTCCCGAATTTCGGCCGCAACCTGAACACGGGGAAGAACAACGAGACGACCACCGAGATGCGCACGGCGCGTACGCGCATCCTGCATTCGCGGCAGCATCCGTCCAGCATCACGCTGCCGGTTGTTCCGCCGAGGACGACGACGAATTGAACCGATTGAACGGCCCTTAACTCTGCAAGTTTCCAATCAGCACGATCCGGCCGCGGCACCGCTGTTCTGCCGGGCCGGGTTCGTGCTCACCCGCACGGCTGATCAGCCGTTGAGCAGCTGAAATGCCGGTTCCATTGTGCCGGGGTTGCCGCTTGACGCGGATTCCACAAAAGACGGGGAGTCAACCTGCCAATCGCGTTTCCCTCAGCGTCGATTGTAAGGTTGATGCGGAGACGTCAACATGACAAACGTTTCAAGGCCCGCGAGCGACTGACACCTTGCTGCCGCACGCGGTAGTGAATCTGACAATCGCAGCGCGCCACGCCGCGATTGCCAGATTGATTCACGCTCCTCATGTAAGGTTTCAGCGCACGCCGACATTCATCAGAACATGACCATGCAGGTTCTGAACGACTGTCGGCGAGGATGCCATGAAACCTGTCGCGCGGATTCACACGATCATCATCGGACTGGGCCTCGCGCTGGGCGCAGCGTGCCACGACGAGCCCGGGCCAACCGCTGTACAACTGCAAACACCTGCGCTGTACGCCAGGGGACAGTCGCCGCAGCTACTCGAGTTGCCGGCGCCGACCGGCCCGTTCCAGGTCGGCACGACCTCTCTGCATCTGATCGACAACTCACGCGTGGATCCGCTGGCGCCGGCGCCGCGCCCGCGTGAGCTGATGATGCAGTTGTGGTACCCGTCTGCTGCGAGCCATCAGGCCAGGAACCAGCCGCTCGCGCCGTACCTGCCGAACGCCGTGTCGCGCAACTTCACGGAGTTTCTCAACGCGGTGGGCGGCACGACGCACCCGGCCGACCTACTGACGTTTCCAACCAACAGCCGCCAGGATGCGCCGGCAGCCGCTGGTGCGGCCCGCCCGATTCATCCTGTTCTCGCACGGCTTCGGTGTCAGCGCCGCCATTTACAGCGGCCTGCACGAGGAACTGGCGAGTCGCGGCTACGTCGTGGCCGGAATCGAGCACACGTTCGACGCGGGTGCAGTCCAATTCCCGGACGGCCGTCTCGTGGTCCAGAAGCCGGACATACAGATCGACGAGACGCTTCGCGCCGTGCGCACCGCGGACATCCGGTTCGTGCTCGACGCGTTCGGTGCATTGGCCGCAGGTCGCAATCCGGATGCCGGGCACCGTCGACTGCCTGCCGGCCTTGGTCGAACACTGGACCTCAAACGCGTCGGCGCTTTCGGGCACTCGCTGGGCAGTCCTGCACTCGTCGCGGCCATGGAACGCGACCGGCGCATCGACGTGGGTATCGTGCTCGACGGTGATCTTGTTACCACCGGCCTCGATCGCCCCTTCCTCATGATCGGCAACCAATCGCAGCGGCGTGCCGACAGCCCCGAGTGGGCGGCGTTCTACGACAACCTGAGCGGTCCACGACTGCACTCGTCATCGAAGGGGCCGCACATGCCGACCTCAGCGACATCACGCTCTTTAAGTCCACGATCAACGTTGATGTGTTTGCTCCCGGTCCCATCGACGGCCAGCGCGCGCTAACCATCCAGCGAGCGTACCTGACAGCGTGGCTCGACCAGACTCTGTTTGGCCGCCGCAGCCCGCTGCTGAAGGGTGAGTCGCGAAAGTTTCCCGAGGTCGAGTTCCAGCGCAGGTGAGCTCGGCCGCACACGCGCCTCGCCGCACTGCCGCCTACGACCCCAGCTCCGTCATTCGGGCGCGCGCGTGGCAATACCTTGACATTCGACAACAAGACCTGCACCTTGTTGTCGAACGCCTAGGTATTAGGAACCGACATGAGCCAGCCACGCGCGGACCTGCTTCAGGGCACACTCGACTTGTTGATCCTCAAGACGTTACGGACCAACCCCTTGCACGGCTGGGGCATTTCCAAGCGGATCCGGCAGTTATCGGCCGACGTGCTGCAGGTGAACCAGGGTTCGCTTTATCCCGCGTTGTACCGGTTGGAGGACCAGGGCTGGATCAGGTCGGAGTGGGGCATTTCACCCGAGGGTCGGCGCGCGAAGTTCTATCAGCTGACAGCAACCGGCACGCAGCAGTTAAAAGCGGAGCAGCAGGGCTGGCGGCTGTTCGCAACAGCAGTCGAGCAGGTACTGGCCTCCGGCTAACGGACAATGAATGCGGAAGAGGCAATCGATATGAGCTGGCTTATCCGATTCCTGCGCCGCGCGCGTGCACCTTTGCGCGGGGACGAGCTGCGGCTGGACATCAATGAGGAGTTCAGCGCACACATCGAGCTCGAGACGGAGGAGCGCATGCGTGCAGGCATGACCCCGCAGGAGGCGCGGCGGACCGCGCTTCGTGATTTTGGCGGTATCGACCGGTATGTCGAGGAAGCGCGGTCGGTGCGCGGAGCGTCCTGGCTGGACACCCTCACACGCGAATTGCGACACGCTGTGCGTGCATTGGCGCGTGCGCCGGGCTTCACTGCCGTTGCCGTGTTGACCCTCGCCCTGGGCATCGGGATGAACACGGCGATGTTCGCCGTGGTCAACGCCGTGATGCTGAAGCCGCTGCCCTTCGCAAACGCGGATCGCTTGATGCTGGTGCACTGGCTCTCGCCGAATGGCGATGGCGGGCCCAACGAGACGGTCTGGTCCTATCCCAAGTACAAAACCCTGACCGAGATCCAGCGGGAATTCGAGAGCACTGCGCTTTTCCGCAGGCACTCGTTCAGCGTGTCCGGTGACGGCGATCCGGAAGTCGTTCCCGGCGAAGTCATCACGGACGATTACTTCTCCAGCCTCGGCATCAGCCCGATCCGCGGTCGGCCCTTCACCGCAGACGAAGCGCAGCGCGCGGGCGCGGCACCGGTAGTGGCGATCGGCCATGGCTTATGGACCCGCCGCTACGGCGCGAGCCCGGATGTTGTCGGTCGCACCATTCAGATCGATGGCGTGTCGCATTCCGTGGTCGGCGTGCTGCCGATCGGTTTCACAGGGCTGAACGGGAGCGCCGAGCTGTGGACGCCGCTGGCGATCACGGACGCCCAGAGTCTGACGGAAGCGCACAGCCACAGCTACAGAGTCGTGGCGCGTCGTCGAGCCGATGTCACGGAGAGCGCGGTGGCTTCGGCGCTGCGCGTCTACGGGACCCGGATTTACGATGCGCACTACGACGCCCCCGCTTCGAACGGGAGGGCCAGCGTGACCGCCCGGTCGCTATACGACTCGCGCCTCGACGCCGATCTCAGGCTCGCAGCGCTCATCGTGCTCGGCGCCGTCGCGTGTGTGCTCCTGATCGCGTGCGTCAATCTCACGAATCTTCTCGTCGTGAAGTCGATCGCGCGCAGACGCGAAGTTGCGATCCGCATTGCGCTTGGCGCCGGGCGCGCGCAAGTGGCGCGTCAGCTCGTATTCGAAGGCCTGATCCTCGCGGGCGCGGGCGCGCTCGCGGGACTCGCCGTCGCGGGGCTGCTGCTGATCGCCGCGGCGAGCCTGCTGCCCGATGCGAGCGTCTTCTTCGGCACGCCGATCTCGCCCGGGACACCTCGCATCGCCGGCGCCGATGGCTTGACGCGCGTCAGCGCGGGCATGATCGGCTTCGACACCCTTACGCTCGCGTTCACCGTAGGCCTCGCACTGTTGACGGCGGTGCTCGTGTCGATCCTGCCCGCCTTTCAAGCCTCGGCAGTGCGGCCGCTGGCCGTTCTGAAAACCACGAGTGGCACAGCGAGCGTGCGCGGATTCGGTCGCTTCGGCTCGCGGTCGCTTCTCAGCGGCGCCCAGATCGCGCTGGCGATGGTGCTCCTCGCCGGCGCCGGCCTGATGATCAGGAGCGCAAGCCGGCTGCAGCAAACCAACATCGGCGTCGACCCGCACAACGTCCTGAGCGCGGAGATCGGTCTGCCCGACGCGCGATACGATGCCACGAGCGGGCCGATCTTTCACCAGGCGTTGATCGAGCGGGTTCGCGCGCTGCCCGGCGTCGAGTCCGCGGGATGGGGCTACTGCATGCCTGTGTCCGGCGGATGCAACGAGACGCTGATCTGGTTTCCGCCGAAACCCCAAAGCGAACGGTTGCTGCCGGTGGGTATTGCGTGGGCGACGGCTGGGTATTTCGAGGCTCTACGCATCCCCGTCGTCGTGGGCCGCAACTTCACGGACGCGGACCGTGTGGGACGGCCGAAGGTCGCGCTGGTCAATGAAAGGGCGGCGCGCAGGTACTGGCCGGGTGAGTCAGCGATCGGCAAGCGCATCGCGGTCGGCCAGGGCGGATTCCTGGACGGCGCGGAGGTCGTCGGCGTAGTGGCCGACGTTCGGTACCATACGCTGGAGACCGCGTCGGGCCCGGGCGTCTTCCTGCCGCTGACTCAGTCGTACCAGTCCTGGATGCAGCTCGTGGTGCGCAGCGAGCTCGATGCAGGTGAGCTCGCGGCCACCATCACCAGGGAAGTGCGTGCGCTCGATCCGAATCTTCCGCTCGTCTCGGTGAAGACCGCGGAAGAGCGCATTGGTGACGCGATGTGGCGAACGCGCGTCGCCGCGTGGCTCCTCTCGGCGTTCGCCGCCCTGGCGCTGCTCCTCACGGCCATCGGCATCTTCGGCGTGATGGCCCAGACTGTGGCGCAGCGGACGCCCGAGATCGGGATTCGCATGGCGCTCGGCGCGCAACGCGGCGATGTACTTCGGCTCGTGCTCGGCCGCGCCGGCCTGGTCACAGGCATCGCCCTGGCTATCGGCCTGGCGGCCACGCTGGGGTTGACCCGGCTGCTGACGGTCCTGCTCTACGAGGTCACGCCCACAGACCCTCCGACCCTCGTCATCGTCGCGATCCTCCTCGGCCTCGTCTCACTCCTCGCCTGCTACGCGCCGGCGCGGCGAGCGACGCGGGTCGACGCTGTCACGGCTTTGCGGCGTGAATAGCGGCGTCTGGGCTCGCCGCCGGTTGCGTTGCTGACGGTCGAAATCGACACGTCCCTTGTCGCGCTCCATCATTCCAAAATCATTGATTTTTGGAATGACCTCATTATACTCATCCCATGAGCTCGAGCGACAACACCCCGCTGACCGGCCGAGCTGCCCTCGAGGCCATGGCCGCGCCCGCGCGACTGGAGATCCTGGCGGCACTGGGCGATGGGCCGGCGACGACGCAGGAACTGGCGACCCGGCTGGGCCGGTCGCGGCAGTCGCTCTACTACCACCTGGAAGTGCTGGAGAAGGCCGGTCTGGTGGCGGTGGAAGAGCCGGCTGACGGGGAGCGGGAGCGGCGGTTCCGGTTCCGGCATGGAACGGAGCGGGTGGCCATCGCCGCGCGTCGCGGATCGGCGCGGGACCGGAAAGCAGGCGCGAAGGTGATCCAGGCGATTCTACGTCTGACGGCGCGGGAGGCGACGGCCGCGCTGGAGGATCCGGCGACGCGGTTCGACGGTGCGCTGCGAGAGATGGTTGGAGTCAGGGGGAAAGCGCGCCTGACGGAGGCGCAACTGCGGCGGGCGAACGAGTTGATCGACGAGTTGGCGGCGCTGCTGACGGAAGCGAGAGGAGATTCTCCGACGGACCCGTTGTACGCGGTGACAGTAGTGCTCACGCCGGCCAGGGAAGCCGGCCATGCAGAGGCCAGAAAGCAGGAGAAAATCTGAAATGCCCGAGCCCGCAATTCTGGACCACATCGTTGGCAATGTCGGTGTTGTTCAATCCGCTTTACGGCGCGTGGGAGTATCGCCGGCTGATCCGGCGCGTCCGTGCGGGTGAGGCGCACGCCCGTACCGCGGAATACCGCAAAGCGATACTCGTGTATTGGACGTTTACGATCGGCCTGGTGGCGCTCTGGTTGCTCGCGGACCGACCTGCAGCAGTTCTGGGGTTCGCGCTTCCCGGAGGCGTGCGGCTGCTGGCCGGCGCGCTCATCACCGCTCTCGGACTCGCATTTCTCTACGCGCAGTGGCGGGCGCTGTTGAGGTCGGACGAGAAGGGGTTGGAGGGGCTGCGCGCGCAGGTGGCCGCGGTCGCCGACTTGATGCCACACACGGAGCGCGAGGGCGCGCAGTTCCGTCTCGTCTCGTTCTCGGCGGGCGTGTGCGAGGAGATCGTCTGCCGCGGCTACATGATCTGGTATCTGGCGGTCTTTGTGGGCGAATGGCCGGCCGTGCTCCTCGGTGCTTTGGTGTTTGGACTGGCGCACCTCTATCAGGGCACCGCCGGCGTCATCAAGACCGGCGTGACTGGGCTCATGATGGGGATTCTCTACGTTGCAACCGGCTCGCTCCTCTGGCCCATGATCCTGCACACGGCGGTGGACCTGCACGGCGGCGCAATGGCGCGGCACGTCCTGAAGTCCGTGCCCAGCGCCGAGCCAGCCTGAACGTGATGGCGCGCCGGCGACCCGGCTGGCCGACAAGCTGCGGCGTGAGGGCCAGGAGCAAGTGCGGATTCGCTGGAAGCGCGCGGCGGCGACGCTATCACTCGAAGCGGCGTGAAAACGGCCGCGGAAGCACGACTACACTGTGCAACGCATCTTTGCCGCGACCATCAAGTAGCGGTGCGCAGCACTTGCCGCGCTGGACGCCAATCACACGGCCGCGGCATTCAGACCAAGTGACCCTAGAGCACGACCGTGTAGTAGCCGTCGTCGCCCACTGCGGACAAAGCCGAACCGGTCTTGGGCGTAACCAGTTGCATCACCTTGTTCTTGTAAGGGGCTGCGACTTCCTGGCTCGGCCGGATGACGCGCACCGTCGTGGCGGCGTCGATGGCCTCCTGATAGTCGACACTCTTGGATTGCGCGAACCGGACGTCGACCTTACCCGACGTCGAGTCCAGTGTGTAC
>JBOHRF010000180.1:0-9765 GCA_050732575.1 Longimicrobiales bacterium | reverse complement strand
AGGATATACGTTGCGTGCGCATCAATGCCTGCGACATGCAATGGTGGCCTCCTGTGGGTAGGCATCCGCAGGTGACTTGGGAATCTCCAGCGTAGTGTGTTTGCCCTCCGGAGGCCACCGCTTTTATAAGATCAGCTTAACCTTGTTTCGTTAGAACGCGTACCACCTTGCTGGAGTCGTCTCGAAAGGGAGGTCTGTAATGGCGGATGATCGACGCGTCTACAGCGACGAAGAGTTCGCCCTCATTCTGCGCCAGGCGGCAGAACTGGCGAGCCGAGCGGAGCCGCCTGGCCCCTCGTCAGCCGGGTTGACGCTGACCGAGATGAAGGCGGCTGCGGCCCAGGCGGTCTGGACCCCGCCCTCGTCGAGCGGGCGGCGCGGCTGCTGGCCGCCAACGCTAGCCGCGGCTCCAGAGCCCGAGGCGACCGTAGTCGCGGACGCGGAGCTAACAGGGGCGTGAGACGGCCATCGTCGTCGCACGCGGGAGTGGATCGACAGTGGACGATGCTACGCATACACCAGTGTTCACAACGACTTGTCGCGAGTGAATCATGCGCACTCTACTCTTCACCGTTCTGGCGCTGTTGTCCACCGACATCGCTGCGGCTCAAGCGACCAATCCCCGTTTTGGCAAATGGAAGCTCAGGTCGGACGCTCCGGCGCCGGCGAGCAACATCATGACGTACGAGCCGCACGGCGCGCGCGGGATGAAGGTGACCGTCGAAGCCGTGAACGCGCGCGGTGAAACAGCGCAGTGGTGGTATGTCACGGAGTTCGACGGGAAGGACAGGCCGGTCACCGGCAACACGAGCACGAGTCACACCGCGGTGCGCCAGATCAACGATCGGATCAATGAGATCATCAACAAGAAGGACGGCAAGGTCACGCAGGTGCTCACGAATGTTTTGTCCCCCGACGGCAACACTATCGCGGTGATGTACATGCGAGACGACGGCACGGGTCGCACGACGAATGTGTCGTTCGCGATCTACGAGCGCTGCCCGCAGTGTAAGTAGGCGGACTCCCTTCATCGGCGCGCCCAACCCCAGCGCGGAGGAACAGAATTCCGGTCCGTCCAATCGGCGGAGTCACACGGCCCGCATCACTCGAAGACGCGGTGGATATTGCGGCGGTGCAGCGGCGAACGCTGCGCCTGCTGTTCGCAACGCAAATCATAAGCGGCGTCGGCTTTGCCATTGGCTCATCGGTGGGAGCGTTGCTGGCTGAGCAGATTGCCGGTGTGGGGTTGTCCGGCCTGGCGCAGAGTGCGGCCGTCGTGGGCGCTGCGTTATTCGCGGTGCCGGCAACGGCGATTGTGCGCCGTCACGGCCGCCGGCCCAGTCTCGCGGCAGCTTGTGGCCTTGCGGCTGCAGGCGCTCTGATCATCGTCGGCGCAGCGCTACTGAGTTCGCTGCCGCTCTTGTTCGCGGGATTCTTCCTTTTTGGTGGCGCCACGACCGCCGCGTTCCAGGCCCGCTATGCTGCGGTGGATCTAGCCCCGTCTGCTCTCCGCGGCCGGCATCTTTCACTGATTGTTTGGGCGACGACGCTCGGCGCCGTTGTCGGACCAAACCTGGCCCCCGTCGCGGGGACAACACTCGCGTCGTACGGCATCCCGACACTGGCAGCGCCGTATGTATTCTCGGCGGCGCTATTGGCGTTGGCCGCGTTGCTGCTGGTCGTGCTGCTACGACCGGACCCGGCGGTCGTAGCGCGGCAGGCGCAGAGCTCGGGCGGAGCCGCCGGTGCACATGAGGCGCTTGACGGGTCGAGCGGTGGGATGCGAGCCGCGTTGCGCGTGGTCGCTGCCTTGCCGGCCGCACGACTGGGCGTGAGCGCCATGGCCGTAGGTCACATCGTCATGGTCGCTGTGATGGTTATGACACCCGTGCACATTCGCGACGCTGGTCACGACGCGGCGCACACGCTCCGCATTGTCGGCCTCGTGATTAGCCTGCACATCGCCGGAATGTTCGCATTTGCGCCTATAATGGGGTGGCTGACTGATCGCCTGGGCCGACGGCTGGTTATTGTCGGCGGGATCGCGCTACTGCTGGTCGCGTGCGCGCTCGCTGGAATGGCCGGTCACAATCACGCAGTGCTCGGGGTCGCAATGATGGTGCTTGGACTCGGCTGGTCAGCGACGATGGTAGCCGGGTCAACACTCCTGACCGAGTCCGTGCCCAGCGGACTACGCGCGTCCAGTCAGGGTCTATCGGACCTGATCATGGGGCTGGCCGGCGCGTCCGCCGGCGCGCTTTCTGGCGTCGTCGTGTTTGCGTGGGGCTATTCGACACTGGCACTGCTGGCCGCGATAACGACGGCACCGCTTGCGGTCCTGACAACTCAATACGCGCCGATTGCGCGAACCCGCACGCGTTGAGGGCGGCGGCGGTGGGGAGCATCTCCGGCCCTGCGTGACCAAGGCGACATATGTAGAATACGGGTCACCCGCACCATGCGTCGTCTGGGAGCGAGTTCTACTGGGGATTCCCCGAGCAGTACGCGATCCGCGTCTACGACTCCGCATGGACATTCGCCGTGCGTGGACGAACGAGAAGGCAATGACCGCAGGCCAATTCCGCAAAATCGCCTTGAGCTTCCCGGAAGCCTTTGAATCATCCCACATGGGTCATCCTGATTTCAGGGTGGGCGGAAAGATCTTTGCGACGCTTGGATACCCCAACGCATCCTTTGGTGTGGTTGTGCTCCCGCCCGAGGAGCAGGCGTTCTTCATCAAAATCAGCGGCGACGCCTTTGCTCCAGCGGCAGGAGCATGGGCGCCAAGGCAGCACGGTCATAAGGCTGCGCCAAGCGAAGAGCGCTGTGGTTCGCGACGCGCTGGAAGCGGCGTGGCGGCGGCGAGCTCCCAAGAGGCTCCTTGCAAAATCGTAGCGGGAGATCGTGCTTCGGTTGAAGCCACTCACTGGCGAGAATTCGTGTAGCGGCTAATGACTTTACCGTCCTGGACCGTTTTTCCCCGAGCTGAATGAAGTTCTCTTCGAGTTGGTAAGAGGCCTTCGCGAGCACCTGGCCGACAACCTCGTAGGTATCTACCTGCAAGGCTCTTTCGCGGTTGGCGGCTACGACGAACACAGCGATGTCGACTTCATCGTGGTGCTCGAGCGCGACATCACCGACGATGAACTAGGCCGGCTTCAGGACCTTCACCGCCGCGTGTTCGATCTTCCATCCGAATGGGCAAAGCACCTCGAGGGTTCGTACTTTCCGAAGTCGGTTCTGGCAACGGTCCAAGCCGCCGGAAGCCCAGTGTGGTATCTGGACCATGGGGCAAGAACCCTGGTCCGCTCCGATCACTGCAATACCGTGGTCGTCCGAGTGGTGCTCCGCGAGTACGGCGTTTCCCTTCTCGGCCCCGACCCCGATCAGCTGGTCGACCCGATTGTAGTGACCGATCTGCAACGTGACATTCTCGCCACGATTCACGACTGGGGCCGTGACATCCTGGAGAACCCCGCTCGCTATACCAACCGTTTTTATCAGGGCTTCATCATCCTAAACTACTGCCGCATGCTGCACGATCTTTCCTCGGGGATTGTGGGTTCGAATTGCGCGGTTCGATCCAGGCTTCTATGAAGTGACGGATGTCTTTCTGCCCGACTCTGCAAGTTGACACGGCCAGACTTACATCTTCGGTGCGATGCGAGTCGCACAATGGAATGATATTGCCAAAACGCGCACGCGAGTTAGTCTAGTTGCGCTCAACGCTCTCCGTAGTCTCCAACGATCGGTATCAACTCGTGAGTGATCGACAGACACGTTTGAGTCGGGCCCTCGTTGACGGGCTGGTCGTCATGTCCAGCATTCTCCTCGCGTTTGCGCTGGATGCCTGGTGGGACCAGCGAGCAGAAGCGCGGACGGTAACCGCACATCTGCACGCCTTGCGCTCGGACTTTCAGCAGAACGTGACTCGGCTGCAATCGTTCATCTCGAGTGTCGCGCAACGTGCTGGGGCCGACGTCCGGTTCAACCGACAATTGCTCGCAGACCCGAAATTCCGCGAGCATGTTGCATTGCGATACTTTGCCGAGCGTGACGTGGCAAATGCCTATCGAGGACTGCTCGAGAAAGCGGAACGTGTCCTGCACCTGACAGAGCAGGCGCTCCGGTGATGCCGGCGCAACCACGCAACGACTCCACTCTTTGACTCAGGAGATCGGACATTGGCGCGACTTGTTGTGAGTGGCTACTCGATCTCACTCGACGGATACGGCGCAGGCCCGGATCAGTCGATGGAGAATCCGCTCGGTGTCGGCGGCGAAGAGCTGCATGACTGGCTGGTGCACACACCCACGTTCAAAGCTACGCGCGGTGACGGCGCGGGTGGCGACACCGACATCGACGAGGTTTTTGCGGCTCGCAGTATGACTGGTGTGGGCGCCTGGATCATGGGCCGCAACATGTTTGGCCCGATCCGCGGTGCCTGGCCCGACGATTCGTGGCGCGGCTGGTGGGGGGCGAATCCGCCGTATCACACGCCTGTCTTCGTGCTCACGCATCACAAGCGGCCACCACAGGAGATGGAAGGCGGGACCGTCTTCGATTTTGTCAACGACGGCATCCACGCGACGCTGGAGCGAGCGCAGGCCGCGGCCCGTGATCAGGACATTCGACTCCTGGGCGGTGCCGCCACCATTCGCGAGTACCTGCAGGCCAGGCTGGTTGATGAAATGCACCTGGCAGTGTCGCCCATTCTGCTCGGCTCCGGCGAACACCTGCTGGCGAGCCTTGATCTTTCCGCGCTCGGCTACCGATGCACGGAGTTCGTCCCGAGTGCGAAAGCCGGGCATTACGTCATGGCCAGAACATAGGCCGCGCTTTTTATGGTGTCGCTGAGAGTTCCCGGAGCAGGTTCGTGATCGCCGCGCTGGACAGCCACTGGCCGCGCACCAGCACACCCGCAATGCGTCGGCTATGCGCGATATCACTGAGGGATTGCCATCGAGCAGAACAAGATCAGCCTTCTGTCCAACGGCAATGATGCCGCGGTCACCGGGATTACCGAGAAAATCCGCCGCGTTCGCGCTGGCAGCGCGCAACGCCTGGATGGTGTGAGTCCGGCCGTTACGAGATCCGCCATTTCGTCGTGAGCTGAAAATCCCGGCACAACACCCGTGTTCAGCAACCGCCCGCTAAACTCACCATCGCCACGGGCGTTGACACGACTGATGTCGATGTTCGCGCGATCGTGCGCCGGGCTCGCGAATATTTCTTGCGCCCCGATACATCAGCCATGGCGCGCGGGTTGTGGTCAACGGCGCACCCGCTCGACGTGCTATTTCGTTATACGACCTGAGTAGCAGAAGGATAGGAGATAGCAGCGATGAGCCTTGAGGAGTATCACGCGCGCCAGCGGACCAACGAGGCGCAGAATCAGGCCGCCGTGACGGCTTCTACAGAAGCTCGCACGGCAAAGGCCCGGCAGCACCTAAAACGAGCGCTCGAGCTGTTGGATCGAGAAGCAAGTCCGGAAGCTTACCAGGAGATTGAGCGGGCACTTCAGGCCCTGGCGTAGATCCGTCCTAACGGCCTTACTAAGGACGGCTGTCCTCCATTGTACTAAATGCTCTGCCCGGAGCGACTCGATCGGATCGGTCACGGCCGCCCGGCGCGCGGAAATCCCGTGCGTGGACGCGGCGCCGTTGACCAGTGCTGATATCGATGCATAGGTCGACGGCCCGGAACCATCACTTCAATCTGACGAACCGCGTTGATTTGCTGCTGCCGATACTGGCTGCGTTTCTCGCTTGACCGGGACATTAAGGGTGGTGCTCGCGCAAGGTTCCTGACATGGGCAACGTTGCGCTGCAGCGTTTGTTGGGTAGCTTGCGATCGCGTTTGCACCGCAACGCTCCGGTCGCCCACGCCGGAATGGCGTTAACGCCAAAGACTCGGAGACGGCCATGATGCCAGCGAAAGTGCTTCTGCTCGCCGCGACCGTGCCGCTCGTGCTGGCTCTCGCCGCTCCGGTGCACGCGCAGGTGCGAACGGAAATGCCGCCTCTGGTGCCGGGCGCCAGGCCCGTGACGGCGGAACGCATCAAGATCCATGGGACAGCACTGGAAGGTAATCTCGAAGGTGATGCGGTAGACCGGGACGTCATCGTGTACCTGCCGCCGAGCTATCAGACGGAGCGGAATCGCCGTTATCCCGTGGTGTACGCGCTGCACGGCTACTCGGTCGGCGCGGAGCAGTGGTCGAAGGAGATCCATGTGCCGCAGACCATAGAGGGTGCCTTTGCTCTCGGCGCGAAGGAAATGATCGTCGTGGTGCCGGACTCGAAGACGCTGCACAACGGTTCAATGTACTCGAGCTCGGCCACGACGGGTGATTTCGAGCGGTACATTGCACTCGACGTCGTCGCCTACATCGACAGCCACTACCGCACAATTGCCGCTCGCAAGAGCCGAGGTCTGGTCGGGCATTCCATGGGCGGCTACGGCGCAACGCGCATTGGCATGAAACATCCGGATGTATTCGGCAGCCTCTACATCATGAGTCCATGTTGCCTTTCACCGCGGCGCGCGCGTCCGCTCACTCCGGAAAACGCGAAGGCGCTGGCCGAAGTCACGACGGCTGCGGATGCGGCCCGGCTGCCGGGAACGCTGCGCTCTCTGCTTGCAGGAGCGGCAGCGTGGTCCCCCAATCCGAAGAACCCGCCGCTCTACGTCGACCTTCCCTACGGGGATTCGCTGAGCCAGCAGAATGTGCTGGCGCGCTGGGCGGCCAATGCGCCGCTGACATTCCTGGATCAGTACATCGGCAACCTGAGGCAGTACAACGGCATCGCCATCGATGTAGGCGATCAGGACGGCCTGCGCGTGGACGCGGGAACATTGCACGATGCCCTGGATCGCTACGGCCTCGCCCATACGTTCGAGGTGTATAGCGGCACACACACGAGCGCGATGGGAGTTCGCTTCCAGAATAGCGTCATGCCGTTCTTCAACCAGCGGCTGTGCGCGACTCAGACGTGCGAGTGACCGGGTCGCGTCATGCCGATGTTTACCGTCTACCGCTTATCCCGTGACCACATCTGACCACGTCGCGCCCGGATGGACTTCAGCGTTCCGTCCCTATGTAGAGCGTGAGTTCCGCGTTGAGCTCAAGCTGCCAATCAGATTCCCGGGCGGACGTGTCATACACGATGTTCCAGCTGTCTTCATGCGTTTCCCGATGTGGCGAGGCAAGCCCTTCGTCGACGATCTCGGCAGGAAATCGGCAGCCATGATCGACCTGAATGGCGAGCATCTTTTTGCCGAACTGGCCGTGCTGCGGCTGTTACAGAACGACGGCTGGGATGGTCGGTGGGTCAACACTCAGGGTGGCGGTAAAGAGGTCTGGAAATATCTGACGGACTGGCAGGATGTCCCTCGTGACGAGCAGCGAACGCGTCCAATCCAGGAGAATGAACCGCGGCAGCTCGTCGCCCGGATCGCGGGTTTCAACAGGCCGCGCCGATACAAGGGCTGCTGGGACACGTTTGCCTGGCGTGCCTCCGAGTTTGCCTTCGTCGAATGCAAACGCTTCGCTCCCAGGTCTACAGACCTTGTGAGCAAAGATCAGGAAGAGTGGCTGCGCTCTGCTCTATTCCTGGGCGACCCGCGCTTGCCTCTGGATTCGTTCTGCGTTGTACAGTGGGATTACCAGTAACACGGTCGCGCTGGATGCTGTACGGTGGAGCAGTGGCGTGAATGTCGTGAAGCCGTTCATATTGGAGGTCGAAAACCCCACCGTTTGACCCGTAATTCTTACTTGCCGGCCAGTTCCATGATGCGGAGACGCATACGATCGAGTTCGCGCGACGAGTAGTATCGATCGCTGCCGTCTGCCGGACCGCCGTCCCATTCCTATTGACAGCAATAGGAGCGCAGTGCCATGCTTCTATAGACAACAGAAGGAAGCCGCTCGTGAGCCACCGACAACACACCGACGCATTACGCGGGTCGATCGATGTGCTGGTCCTCAAGACACTTTCCCTGCAGCCCATGCACGGTTGGGGCATCAGCCAGCGAATCCAGCAGATCTCGCAAGGCGTGCTGGAGGCGAACGTGGGCTCGCTGTATCCGGCGCTGCAACGCCTGGAGAATGCTGGACTGGTCGTGAGCGAATGGAGCACGACGGACAACAACCGGCAGGCGCGTTACTACCGGCTGACCGCGTCGGGCAAGCGCGCGCTGGGGGCCGAGCTGGAGAGCTGGGAGCGCTTCTCGGCCGCGCTCAACGCGGTTCTGCGCACTTCCTGATCGAGGACGAGGATGAGCTGGTTTGATGGTGTGCGTGCGCGCGTGCGTCTGCTGAGCGGTCGTTCGGCGGACAGTCGAATGGAGCGGGAGTTTGGCTTTCACCTGGAAATGGAAGTCGAACGGCTCACGCGCGAAGAGGGGCTGGCGCCGGCGGAAGCGCGGCGGCGCGCGGCCGTCGCATTTGGCGGCGTTGAGAGGTATCAGCAAGAGCTGCGCAGCGGCCGTGATTTTGCCTGGCTGAAGGGCACGGTGCTCGACTTGAAGCTGGGTCTGCGTCTGCTATTCAAGAATCCAGGCTTCACACTCGTTTCCGGCCTCGGCATCATGGTCGCGACCGCGTTCATGTCCGGCATTTTTACCTTCCTCTACAGCAACATCTACCCGAAGCTGCCGCTGCCCGAGGCCGATCGCATCGTTGGCCTGGAGAACTGGGACACTAAGGTCAACAACGAAGAGCAGCGGTCACTGCACGATTTCATCCTCTGGAGGAGCGAGATGAAATCGGTGGTCGAGATCAGCGCGTTCCACGAATACCAGGCTGCGCTGTTCATCGGCACGACGCCCTGGCCGCCTGTGAACATCGCGTCGATGACGGTGGGCGCGTTTCACCTGGCGCGCGTAGCGCCAACGATGGGACGCTACCTCACGGAAGCAGACGAGCGGGAAGGCGCCGCCGACGTGCTGGTGATCGGCTACGACGCATGGCGCGATCGGTTCGAGCAGGACCGCAACGTGGTAGGGCGCACAGTTCGGCTGGGCCGCCAGGTGTACACGATCGTCGGCGTGATGCCCGAAGGCTATGGCTTTCCGATGAATCATCAGTACTGGGTGCCCTTCCGGCTCGACCCGTTGAAGATCGCACGCGGCGAAGGTCCCGACCTTTTCATCTTCGGTCGTCTTGCCCCAGGTGCGACGATGGTCAGCGCACAGGCGGAGCTGAGCGTCATCGGTCAGCGGATGTCCGCGCAGTTCCCGCTCACGAACGAGCAGCTTCGCCCCAAGGTGTGGCCGTACACGGCCATGATGATCGATATCCAGGGCATGGGCCCCATGGTGATCGTCCAGGTCCAGTTGATGTTGAGCCTGGTCTTGTTCGTCGTGGCGATGAACATCGCGATCCTGGTGTATGCGCGGACCGCCAGCCGGCGCGGCGAGATCGCTATTCGTACTGCACTGGGCGCGAGCCGCACGCGGATTGTCGTTCAGCTGTTCCTCGAAGCGTTGGTGCTTGCGCTCGTGCCCGCACTGCTCGGACTGCCCCTCATGCAGTACGGCCTGCGCACAGGCGACGGCATTCTGAACCAGGAGTACGGTGGTCAACCCTTCTGGACAGATCTCAGCCTGCAGCCTGTCACGGTGTTCTACACGCTCCTCCTCGTGGTGGTCGCGGCTGCCGTCATCGGAGTCATTCCCGCATTGCGTGCCACTGGCCGCCAGGTGCAAGGAGACATTCGCCAGCTGGGCGGTGGCAGCGGAATGAAGCTGGGCACGGTGTGGA
>JBOHRF010000179.1:0-9812 GCA_050732575.1 Longimicrobiales bacterium | reverse complement strand
TCAGCCTGCGCGGTCGGTGGGAGGATCGTGATGGCAAACTCTGAGATTACTTCCGATCGAATTCCACGCGGCTGGTACGATACACTCGTGGTGGGCGGATCGTGCGCGGGATTGCGCACTGCCGAAATGCTGGCCGAGCGCGGTCAGCGCGTGCTATTGGTCGAACGCAAACCTGCGCTCGATCGGTTGGCGCGAACCTGGATCGTGACACCACACCTCGAGCCTGTGCTCGGCTTTCAGCCACACGAAGCGATTGTGCACAGAACTGGTGTGATGCGGCTCTTGGCCGGCCGCGTCCAACAGGACGTTCGCTTGCAGGTTCCGGATCTGGTCATCGAGCGCGCGCGTCTGCTGCCCTTGTTGGCAACACGTGCCCGCACGGCTGGCGCCACGCTCGCCCTGCAAACAGCGGTCACCAACCTTTCGCCCGTGCCCGGTGGCTTTCAAATCATGGCCCGCCAAACTGGCCAGGGTGATCCCATCGTACTACTCGCCCGCAATGTGGTGGCGGCTGATGGCGTGCGCAGTACCATTGCGCGCCAATTCGACCCTCGACCGCGCCGCGCCGTACCCATCGTGCAGGCCCAGGTCGCGCTGCCACCCGGTTATGATCCCGATGTGACGGCCGTGTGGTTCGAACGTGCGCGCACTCGCTTCTTCTATTGGCTGATCCCGGAATCGACAACGACCGGTGCGCTTGGTCTCATCGCCGAACAGCCGGGCAATGCACGCGCATTACTCGAAGACTTTCTGCAGGAGCATGGCTTCACCGCTCAGTCCTTTCAGGGTGCGCTCATCCCGCTGCATCAGCCATTCCGACGCCTCGAATGGAATTGGGGCGGTCATCGTGTGCTGCTGGTCGGCGATGCTGCCGCGCACGTGAAGGTCACCACCGTGGGCGGACTGGTGTCGGGACTCTGGGGCGCGCTGGCCGCCGCTCGTGCCATCACCGAACAGACCAGCTACACACGCGAGCTGCGTGGCCTGCATGCCGAGCTGCACGTGCACGACCTGATGCGCTGGGTCTTCGATCGCTTCACCCAGGCCGATTACGTGCACATGCTCGGGCTGCTCGGGCCCGGTCTCCACGCCATCCTGGGCCGCCACAACCGCGACACTGTGGCGCAGTCGAAATGGTCGTTGCTGGCCGCCCAACCGCGCATCGTCGCCCTGGCCGCCCGGGTCGTACTCTTTTCGTAAGTCCATGAATTATGCATGGTTCTTTGCACCCAAACCCGGCGCCTGACGCGAAGTGACACAGGTGCAGGCCGTAGTCAGTTCCGCCACGCAGGGTCCACTTCTGGCGTAGTACCGCAGGCGCCACGGCTTCCCGTGGCCTTCTCTTTTCAATCGAGCCGGGGGCGAAGACGCCCGGAACTGAGGCGGACCTGTGAGAATCTGCTTGTTACCGCGACGGCGCATGCTGGTCCTGGTCGGCGCGGTTTTGTGCATGTTCAGCGCGGCTGCGGCTCAGGAGCAGACGGACGGGAACGGCACTTCCGTCAGTACCTACCTGGTTCGCAACGGTGATGTGCTGCGCATCCGCCTGTGGTCAGGTCAGAGCGAGCGCGTGTTGGCGGACGATTTTCCTGTCGAGCAATCGGGTCGCGTCTATCTGCCACGCATTGGCGGCGTACCCGTCTCGGGTCAGACGGTGGAACAGCTGCGGGCCATGCTGCGGGAAGCGTACAAAGAAGAGTTTTCCAATCCGGTCATCACGATCCTGCCCATCTATGGAGTTTCGGTGCTGGGTGCCGTGGTTCAACCCGGAACCGTGGAAGTGAGTCCAGGGATGACGCTGTTCGACGCGATTGCGCGGGCCAGCGGATTTCGTGAGAACGCCGACCTGAACAAGATCACGCTTCTGCGTGCTGCCGAGACGTTGACGGTCGAGGGCAAGGGTCCGCACGGCAGTCGCGCCTTGAATGATATCCAGCTGCAATCGGGCGATCGAATTGTCGTGGGCACGAAAGATCGGTGGACGCTCCAGGTAGTGCTTGGTGTTCTGCAAGCCGCGTCCTTCCTGGCTACCATCTACATCGCCCTGGATCGCTGACCACGGCATGCGCGAACGCGAAGTAAGCCGTGGGGGCGAACTCCCGGTACTGCCGGCGCCCGGGGCCAACGCTGGGGGACCACCCGTGGCGCTCCGCTACCAGCTGCGGGTATTGCGGCGTCGTTGGTGGGCGGTGGCTCTGGTTGCAAGTGTGGTGGTGTTTGGCGCGTGGTGGCGGTCGCATGGTGAGGTCCCGCTTTACTCCGCAGTCGTACAGTTGCAAAAGCAGCCGGACCGCGATCTGCTCGAGGCCGGCTGGGCCGGTTTTTATGAGCTGACTCCAGAGGCCATCAACGCGCAGATCCAGGTCGTCCAGAGCCAACCCGTCCTGAGCCCGGTCATCGACAGCCTGGGTGCGCGCCTGGTACCGGTCGATGCCGGTGTGCTGCGCAGCCGGATCGCGCAGGACATCGAAATCGAGCCCGCTGCGCCGGCAGGACTCTATTCAGTGCGCGCCGTAGGTTCCGATTTCCAACTGCTCGACGAATGGAATCGCGAGCTGCACCGCGCGGCCCACGGTCAAACACTGTCCGGTCCCGGCTTTGTCATGCGGCCGGTTGCACGCATGGACTACGCGCAACCTGTTGGGCTGCGCGTGTTGTCGGTCGATGATGCACTCATGCAATTGCAGGAATCTCTGCACGTCGAGCAGGTGAAGGGCACCATGATCATGGCCATCCGGTTCACGAGTCCGGACCCGGCCTATGCCCGCGATGTGGCCAATGCCATTGGGCGCAGCTACATGTGGTACAGCGGTCGGCGCAACCGGCTGGACGCAGCGCGCCGCAAGGAGATCCTGGCCGAACGCCTGGCCATACTAGCCGATTCGCTGCTCCTCTCGCGCAAGGCGCTGCACGCCACCGATCGGATGCCGGCGTCGGCCAACGCCGCGCCCAACCAGGAAGCTGCGGGCAACGCACTGGTGGATGGCGCCACGCGGCTGCGCGACCTTCAGTTCACACGTTCACAGCTGGTGGAGCTGAGAAGCGCGCTGGAGCAGCCGGGCGCCGCAGGCGTGCAACGCGCGCTCGCGCTGGGTCACATCCTGCCGGGCGTGGGCATGCACTACGAGCGGATTACGAATCTGCAGGCGCAGCGACTGCAGGCGGTCAAACGCGATCAGCTCTCGGCGACCTCCGGTGCGGTGGTGGCCATTGATTCCGCCATGGCAGCAGCCCGTGAAGACATCCTCGAGTTGGCGCTAGCCCAGATCCAGACGCTGGATGGACAGATTACCAACGCGAACGCGCGTGTGCGCGAGCTGCAATCGGACTACAACCTGCTGTCCAGCCGGCAGGCGGAAACGGATGCCTTGCGCCAGCAGACCGATGCCATCGAGCGGGTCTATACCGATCTGTCGGAGCGATACTACGAGGCCACCATCAACGAGCGGTTGGAGAACGCGTCCGTCGACATTATCTCGAACGCCGCACTGCCCCGTGGGCCGGACAGTTCGCACCAGACGCGCTCACTGCTGTTTGCTCTGGTGGTAGGGCTGCTGATGGGTGTGCTGGCCGCGTTTCTGCTGGAGCAGTTTGATACACGTGTCCGCGATGCCGATGATGTCGAGCGCACGGCCGCAGTAAACGTGATTGGCACCATCCCTGAACTGCGCGGGCGCACGCTGCGTCCGCTCGCCGTTCAGACCGACGAGCTGACGGTGGGTGCGGAAGCATATCGCAAGCTGCGCACGAATCTGCGGTTTGTGCGAGCGGATCGACCGCGCGTGATCGCGGTGACCAGTCCCAACCCGGAAGAGGGCAAGAGCGTTACAGCTGCCAACCTGGCCCTGGCCATAGCCCAACAGGGGAATGACGTCCTGATCATCGATGGCGATTTGCGCCGACCCGTTCAGCACGAAATCTTCGGCGTAGCCCAGCAGCCCGGACTCACCGATGTCCTGGTCGGGATGACCGAGCCGGAGCACGTGCTGCGGCCATATCCCGGTCTGAAGAACGTGTGGGTGCTGTCAAGTGGCACGGAAGCGCCCAACCCGGCCGAGCTGTTGGGCAGCGATGTGTTCAGCAGGCTCTTGCACACCATGATAGAGCGGTTTGACACGGTCATCATCGATACGCCACCCGTGAACCTGGTCACCGATGCCGCGCTGATCGGCGCGGTCACCGATGGCGTGGTGCTGGTGGCGGAAGCCGGCCGCACGGATCGCACGGTCTTGACCGATTCCGTGAACGAGCTGCGCCGGGCGCGGGGCTCACTGCTCGGTATCGTACTCAATCGGGCTGCAGCGGAGGGTGCGTACGGTCGCTACGGCGCGTATTATGGCAACCGCGCACTCTCGCTCAGGAAGAACGGTCGGCGTGCGCCACACCATCGCCTCAGGGACTGGGTCGCCACGCGCATCTGATGATCTCAAAGAATTCAACGGTCGTTGCCACAACCCACCAGGTCTCCTGCACGGTGCACGGCGAAGCCGTGATACTGCAGATGAAAGACGGCGTCTATTACAGCCTCGATGCCGTGGGCGCACGCGTGTGGAGCCGCCTGCAGCAACCCGCCTCGGTGAATGAGCTGTGCCAGCTGATCGTGAGCGAATACGAAGTCGACCTCGAGCGTTGCGAGCAGGATCTGTTGAGCCTGCTCCAGGACCTGGAGCAGGCCAGTCTCATCGAAGTGAAATGAGCTTCTGGCCAACGCCCATGCGCGTTGGTCCTGCCCTTCCGCATGGCCCGCCCACCCAGCCAGGCGAACCGACCCGAGCGGGCCGGGGTATGCCTCGGTTGGCACTGTCCAACATGTTTATCCACAATTACTTGAACGATACGCCCGAGGACCCGTGCACCTGGTCCTGACCGACTGGCTGACCTGCCCGCACTGTGGCCCGCATGAGGGTTTGATCGTCCTAGCGGAACGCATTGTGAACCGCCGCATCCTCGAGGGGGCGCTGGGCTGCCCCGCGTGTCAGCGGCAGTTCTCGGTGCGCAACGGCGAGGCCGATCTGCGTACGGATACGGACAGCAGTTTCCACACGATGACAGCGGCGGCGACCGCGGAGGACGCGCGGCGACTGGCGGCATTACTCGGTTTGACCGAAGGTCACGGTTATGCCGTGCTCATGGGTGCGGCCACAGATCGTGCGGCCGAGCTGGCCGAGCTCGTGCCCGGGCTCGAGCTGATCGCCATCAATGCACGCGCCGCGCAGCCGACTCCCGGCGTGAGTCTGCTGCGGGCCGATACTGTACTGCCTCTGCGCAGTAGCAGTGTGCGTGGTGTGGTAGTGAGTGAGGGCGCACCGACTGACTTGCACGAGGAAGTATTACGGGTGCTTGCGCCGGGAGCGCGCCTGGTCATCTCGACCGCGTTGCCCGCGGCCCAAGCACTGGCAGACTCAAATGAGGCGCGCACACTCGCGCGCGATGCACAGCACATTGTCTTGGCTCGCGCGCACTAATTGCCGGTGTGGCGCGCGCGTCCGTATCTTGGGTTAGAGCCGATCCAGGTCATTCACACTCCGACTTCGATGGGTCAATGAGCCTCTGGAAAAAGCTCTTCAAGGCAGATACCGATGATCGGGTCGACTATTACCGGGAAGGCATCGAGCTTCTGGGCGTCGGCAAGTACCACGAGGCCCTGACTTCCTTTCGCCTGGCCCTGCGTGATGCGCCGCGGGACAATGCCATACTCCAGCAAATGGCCATTGCCTACACGCGCATTGGCATGACCGACGAAGCGATCAAGACCTACCGCGCTGTACTCGATAAGGACCCGTCCGTGCCGGGTGCACACTACGGCCTGGCATTTCTGCTGCTGCGCGACGGGCGCACGGAAGAGGCACTCCGTCACCTGAGCATGTTCCTGGCCCATCCGCCAGAGGGAGCGGAAGCCCGGCGTCATATCGAGCATGCCCGTCAAACCATGTCTGAGCTGCAAAGCAGTGTGGGCCCCTCGGCCGCGGAAGCGCCTTGATGGCGGATGTCTCGGTTGCGCTCGAGTGGGAGGGAACCGGACTCGTGTTTCGCGGCGGACCCGTGGACGGTTTCGAGTTGCGTGTTGATGGCAACACCAAGGTAGCGGTCTCACCCGTGCAGCTGATGCTGGTGTCACTGGTAGCCTGCAGTGCCGCCGACGTGGTGGACATTTTGAGCAAGATGCGCGTGCCGCTGAAAGGACTGACCGTGCGCGCGCAGGGTGACCGCGCACCGAGTGCGCCGCGCCGCTACACCGCTATCCGCCTGGTGTATGAAGCGCGTGGGGTAGCAGCCGAGGCGGAAGAAAAGCTGCACCGTGCCGTGCAGTTGTCGCACGAGAAATATTGCAGCGTGATGCACTCACTGCGTCCGGACATCGAGATTCACAGCGACGTGGTGCGTCAGTGACTCGCGCCTGCGTGCGCACCGAATCCTGAGGGGACCGATTGGCCACTCGTCATGCCTACAGAAAAATCGCCGCGCATCCCGCGCAACTGCCAGAAGGTACGCTGGTCGAGCTGTTCTTCCACGCCGTAGACCGGCATCAGCTGCCCAATGCGCAGATGTACCGCACACCAGCAGGCTGGCAATCGATCTCTCATGCCCAACTACTGGACGACGTGCGGTCCCTCAGCGCAGCACTGGAAGCCAAAGGCATCAAACGAGGCGACCGCATCGGCCTGCTCTCCGAGAACCGGCCCGAATGGGCACTCACTGATTACGCCAACATCTGCATGGGTGCGCTCACCGTGCCGCTTTATGGAACGCTGCCGCCCAATCAGATTGCGTTCATCCTGAAAGACGCGGGCGCGCGCGCAGTGGTGGTTTCCAACGCCGATCAGTTGGCCAAGATCGAGCAAATCCAAGACGAGCTGCCCGCGCTCGAGTTCATCATCATTTTCGATGCACCAGCAACCAAAGCCGCGCGCGTTATATCTCTGGCCGAACTGCTGGCCACCGGGCGCGCCGCACGGCCCGACGAAGCCGCGTTCCGGCAACGAGCACAGTCAGCGCGACCCGACGACCTGGCCACCCTGATTTATACGTCAGGCACGACCGGGGAACCCAAGGGCGTGATGCTCACGCATAACAACCTGTACTCTAACGTGCAGGCGCAGGCCTGGCTGGCGGCAGCGCAGGGCGGTGACCTGACGCTCAGCTTCCTGCCCCTCTCGCACGTGTTCCAACGGCTGGTCGACTATTGTCTGTTCTATTTCGGGACCGCCATCGCGTACGTGTCTTCTTTCGATGACGTGTCCCAGGCCTTGCAAGAGATGAAACCCACGGTCGTATGTGCCGTGCCGCGCGTGTACGAGAAATCGTACGGCCGCATCATGGCGGCCACCGGACTGCGCCGGCGACTGGTGCATTGGGCGCGTCAGGTGGCGCTTGATTGGGCGCAGGAAACGCTGGCCGGACGCACACCCTCGTTGGCGCTGCGCATGCAGCATGGGGTGGCCGACAGGTTGGTGTTCAGCAAGGTGCGCGCAAGACTGGGCGGCCGCCTCCGCTTTTTCGTCTCCGGCGGCGCTCCTCTCAGTCCGCAACTCGCCCTGTTCTTCTACGGCGCGGGTGTCCTGATCCTGGAGGGGTACGGCCTCACGGAAACATCGCCTGTTACCAACGTAAACCGGCCCGATGCTCTGCGCTTCGGCACCGTGGGCAAGCCCGTGCCCGGCACGGAAGTCGCCATTGCCGAAGACGGCGAAATATTGGTACGCGGACCTCAGGTCATGAAAGGCTACTACAACAACCCGGGGGCAACGGCGCAAGCCATCGATGCCGACGGCTGGTTCCACACGGGCGACATCGGTGACATCGATGAGGACCACTTTCTGCGCATTACGGATCGCAAGAAAGAACTGCTGGTCACAGCCGGTGGTAAGAAAGTGGCGCCGCAGCCGATCGAGAACATGGCCAAGCAGAGCCGGTTCGTGACCGATGCACTCCTGCTGGGTGACAAGCGGCCGTTCGTGGTCATGCTGGTCGTGCCCAACTTCGGATCTCTCGAGAGCTGGGCGGCCGAACAACAGATTCGATGGTCCGGTCGTAACCAGTTGGTGGCGGATGCGAAGGTGAGGTCCAAGCTGGAACAGGAAGTGACCCAGCGACTGGCCGGTCTGGCGCGTTACGAGATGCCCAAGAGGTTCCTCATTCTCGATCGTGAATTCGACATTGACCGGGGCGAGATCACGGCCACGTTGAAGGCCAAGCGGCGCGTGATCGAGAAGAACTTTGGACCAGCCATAGAAGCGTTGTATCAGGACGGCGCAGCGCTGGTCGAGGGTTGATGACCACACAGCTGGTTCTGTGCACGGCGCCGGATACGGCGGCTACGCAGCAACTGGTGAGGACGTTGGTGGAAGAGCGACTGGTGGCGTGCGGCAATATTGTACGCGGCATCACGTCGATTTACCGCTGGCAGGGCGCCATCGATCAAGCAGACGAGGCGCTCATCATTTTCAAGACGACCACGGAGGCCTGGCCGCGCCTGAAACAGCGTGTGGTCGAGCTTCACCCCTATGATGTACCGGAGCTTCTAATGTTGAGCCTGGACGACGGCTATAAGCCCTATCTCGATTGGGTAGCAGACAGCATGCAGTCGGTGAACGAATGACAAACGAACGGCTCTGGAGACGATCGCGCGACCGCGCGTGGGCGGAGATTGGCGCCTCGGACACGGAACCCGTGCCGGGAGCGGAAGGGGAGGCATTCGCCGGAGCGGATCCGCCCGAAGAAGAACGGACTCATCGACCAGACCCGGCGCGCGAGGCTTTGTTTGGCCGCGCGCGCCAGATGGAACGTGACGGCGACCCGATGGGTGCGCTGGACCTGTATCAGCGCTTGCTGATGGAGGAGCCGGACAACATCCGGGTGCGCAACAGTCTGGGTTGCCTGTATGAGCAGCGCGGCCATCACACGCTGGCGCTGGATCAGTTCGAGTCGGCTCACGCACTGGCGCCCGAGAACGTTGATGTATTGCTCAACCTGGGTGATTCGCTGGTATCACTGAGTCGCTTTGACACGGCGGAACGCGAGTACCGACGTGCGCAACGGCTGGATCCGGCGCGTGCCGATGTATATGTGCACCTGGGCGTGTTGTACTTCAAGCGTGGGCTCTACGAGCAGGCCGAGGTCGAGTTGAAGAAGGCCATCGATCTCGATCCGGACAGTGGTGACGCCTATTTCTATCGGGGCGAGTCGCTGAACCAGTTGACGCGCGTAGAAGAGGCGCTGGAGATGCTCACGCGGGCGGCGCAGTTGCAACCGGACAATGCGCGCGCGTTCTACCTCATGGGCATTCTCTACGACAAGAAGCGCCTGCCCGAGCGGGCCATGGTCATGTACCGCATGGCTCGTGAAATCGCCTCTCGATGATCCGCGTAGTGCAGGGCGAGCTGGCGGACAGTGAACGCGCCGCCGTGCTGCGCCCCGTCTCAGCCGAATGGGAACCCGTAACGCCGGCCACGCGCCGCCTGGAGCGCGCGGCCGGCACGGCCTTGCTGGAACAATGCGAAAAACTGGGTGAGTTGCCGGTGGGTTCGGCCGTGATAACCGAAGCGGGCCAGTTGCGCGCCCAGTTCATGGTGCACGTGAGCGTGCGTTCCAAGGAAGAAAGCGTGAGTCCGGCCGGTATCCGCCGCGCCCTGCAGAATGGGCTGCGCCGACTAAGCGAATATGGCGTGGAAAGCGTCTCGGTAGCACCGTTGGGTACGGGCGCGGGCAATCTGGACGCCGAAGAAGCTGCGGCGGAGATGATCCCGATCCTGCTCGAGCATCTGCAATCCGGAGACCATCCCGCATGCATCGATGTGGTCGTGGATTCGAGC
>JBOHRF010000178.1:0-9853 GCA_050732575.1 Longimicrobiales bacterium | reverse complement strand
GTCTACAATCACACTTCGGAAGGCAATGAACTGGGGCCTACGTTGAGTTTTCGCGGCATCGACAATGCAACGTATTACCGATTGGTACCGGAGAACCCGAGGTACTACATGAATTTCACGGGTACCGGCAACAGTTTGAATGCACGGCATCCTCAGGTCTTGCGGCTGATCATGGACAGTTTGCGTTATTGGGTGCTGGAGATGCACGTGGATGGATTTCGATTTGACTTGGCCGCTACGCTGGCGCGCGAGCTGCACGATGTAGATCGTCTATCATCATTCTTCGACATCATCCATCAGGATCCGGTGCTGTCCCAGGTGAAGCTGATTGCCGAACCCTGGGACATTGGGCACGGTGGCTACCAGGTCGGCAATTTCCCGATCATCTGGACGGAATGGAACGACAAGTATCGGGATACAGTCCGGCGCTTCTGGCGCGGTGATGAAGATCAGATGGCTGAGCTGGGTTATCGATTGACCGGCAGCAGTGATCTGTACCAGGATGATGGGCGCAGCCCGCAGGCCAGCATCAATTTCGTGACCGCCCACGATGGCTTCACGCTGCACGATCTGGTCAGCCATAACGAAAAACACAACCTGGCCAATGGGGAAGGCAATCGGGATGGCAACAGCCACAACATCTCATTCAATCATGGGGCGGAAGGTCCAACCAACGACGAAACCATCAACGCGCTGCGGGAACGCCAGAAACGAAATTTTCTGGCTACGCTGCTGCTCTCCCAGGGCACACCCATGTTGTGTGGCGGCGATGAGCGGGGCCGCACGCAGCAAGGCAACAACAATGCGTATGCCCAGGACAACGAGATCAGCTGGCATGACTGGACGGATACGGAGGCAAGCAATGCCCTGCTGGACTTCACGCGCCAGCTGGTTGCGCTGCGGCACCAGCATCCGGCGTTGCACCGAAAGCGGTTTTTTCAGGGGCGCGCGATTCGAGGCAGCAGTGTCCGAGACATTGTTTGGCTGCGGCCCGACGGCCAGGAAATGACGGATGCGGAGTGGGACGCAGACTGGATCAAATGCATCGGTGTGCGTTTGGATGGTTCGGCATTGCACGAACTGACGGAAGACGGTGAGGCGATTGTCGACGACGATCTGTTGTTGCTCTTGAATGCGCACACAGGCGAGGTGGCGTTCACGCTGCCGCCCACGTTACACGGTGGGGCCTGGGAAGTGATGGTCGACACGCGCTATTCGGCGATCGCCGCGGGTGCAACGGTGACCCGCTCGCCGTATGCGCTGGCCGGCCGGTCACTGGTGCTGCTGCGCTCAGCACGTGCGCCACACTGACCATGGCCGCTACCAGAGCCCCAGGACCTTCCACCACATAAGGCCGATCCCAATCCAGATCGGAATGTTCACCCAGGAAGCTGCCAGTCCCAGTTTCCACCATGTACCCTGCGGTACATAGCCGGCGCCGAAATAGATAGGGCCCGGAGTGGTGCCGTAGTGCGTCAGTGACGCGCAGAGATTGGAGAAGTAGGCCAGTGCCAGCACGGTGATGTAGGGCGGTGCGCCGGCCGCAACGGTCACAGTGAGGAACGGGATGAACATGGCGGTGGCATGGGCCGTGATGCTGGCAAAGGCATAGTGAGCATAGAAATAGACCAGCAGGATCACACCGAGTGCCGCCCACCATTCCCAGCCGGAAATCCAGCCTGCCGTCCATTCCGCAAAGACTTTGGTGATGCCTGTTTCTCCCAGCAGCCGGGCCAGCTGCACGAGACCGCCGTACCAGAAGAAGACATCCCAGGCCCCCTTTTCCGAAATCACGTCTGACCAGTCGAGGACCTTGGTGAGCAGCAGTACGCAAACGCCGATCAGGGCCACCACGCTGTATTCGATCGGGTGCCACGCCATAGTCATCCAAAGCCCAAGTACGAGCGCAAAGACGAAGAGCATCAGCTTTTCATTGCGACTCAGGGCGCCCAGCGCCTGTAGTTCGCGATGTGCAAACTCGGTGGCGGCGGGCGTGTGTTTCACCTCGGGCGGATAAAGGCGGTAGAAAACGAGCGGCACCAGAATGAGAGAGCACAAGGCTGGCACCAGGGCACCCACCAGCCATGCGCGGTAGGACAACTCGATGCCCACGGTTTCTCGGGCAAAGCCGGCAATCAGCGGATTCGATGCCTGGCCGGTCAAGAACGTAGCGCAGACGATGACGTCGATATTGTAGAGGAGCACCATCAGGAACGAGCCGAGTCGTCCGGCCGTTGGGCCCGGCCTTGAGTCGTAAGTTTCTGCCAGGCTGCGGCTGATGGGGAAGATGATGCCGCCGTTGCGGGCCGCGTTTGAGGGAATAATCGAGCCAAGCACGACATCGGAGAGGCCGAGCGCGTAACCAAGGCCGAGCGAAGTATGTCCGATCAAGCGCACGAAATGGAGCGCGATACGCCGTCCCAAGCCGGTCTTGATCATGCCGCGCGAAATGAAGAATGCGCAGAGCACCAGCCACACCACGGGATCACTGTAGCCGGCCAGGGCGCGGGTCACCGGAACTACGCCCGAGACCGCGAGCGTGCACACCCCCAACAAGACAACAGCGCCACCCGGCAGGGGTTGGACTACGAGTCCGACCATGGTGGCGACGAAAATGGCCAGCAACCGCCAGGATGTGAGGGTCACACCCACGGGCGGGGATGCCAGTAGAACCAGGCCGCCGGCCGCGAGCACGATACCCCAGCGGAACCAGCGAGCGGTCCACCAGCGCCGGCGATCTTCGTCGTCCATTCGGATTGAGTAGAGGGAATCGACCCAGGAACGGGGCAGGAAGATGCGTGACGGAACGGGCAAAAGGAAGATCGGGTTCCGCCGCCGTCAGCGACCGAACCCGATTGGATTGGCTAATAGAGTTCGGCCAGAACGACCGAACCGGGAAGCGTCAGTAGCCTGGCAAACGTTTTCGGATGTCCCGACTACCAGCCACGACACCGGCTCCCACGGCGGCGCCAAAGAGGATGGCGGTTGGTGCGCCTACGATAGGCAGAATCCAGACGATGGGCGCCGCGACCAGCAGCGCTGCGCCGCCGGCCTTCATGGGCGCGGTTATCGAGTGAACGCTATCCACATAACGCAGGCGGTTGCGCACGAACTCGCGCGTTTTGGCAAACCCAAGAAGCGCAGCCGATGACGCCGCTGCCAGACCGATCAGCTCGAAAAACATGGCACCTCCTCACCGCTTATTACGGCCCGCGCCTGACTGAAGTTTCCTACGGGCCAGCGGACCTCCGTTTCCACCCTTTTCCCAGTCCTGCAGATGGTCAAGGAGGTAGTCAATCGAGAAATAGTGCTGGGCGCGCTCGCCATCGCGCCGGAAGACTACCTGCGACCAACCCCGCATGCCGACGGGCGTGAACCAGTGGCCAAAAAGGCGCAGCTTGCGCCCTGAGATGGCCCGAATCAGCACCCGTTCGTAGCGCGAACGTTGTAACGTATTGGGCGGAAACAGATCGTCCCAATCGCACAGACGACCCACATCCTCGTATTCCGGTGGGCGGTCTGGCAAGTCGAGCAGGGAAGGTGCGCGGCCGCGCATGACCGAGCCGATCAGCCGAAACGTAAACGGATCCGAAAGGCGTCTGATCGATGGCCAAAACGCGCGTGTAACGCGTCCCGCAATGGTGCGCAGACTCAGCTCCTGGCCCGACGTAGTAGGCCAGAGTGCGTGATCGATATCCGCGACAAACGGGTTCATGGGATAACAGTCGTAGCGGGCCAGCCAGCCTTTGCGCGTGGTGTGCGGCACCGGTCGATATCCGGCGATGACCGGGATGCCGTGGTCGCGCAGCTCATGCAGATCGAAGGACGGCCAGGACATGACATTGCGTACGATCCCGGCGATCAGGGTGGCGGTTGCAATCATCAGTTCCGCACTGGGTGTGAAATCGACTGTCACCTCAATGCGTTCACCACGCGGGCGCACGCCCACGCCGGTCGAGCGGCGATTGGTGGCCAGCAACATCACGGGCACCGGCAATATGTAGGACAGTAACAGGGCAAGTTTGTGCACGGTTCGATTGCGCCCCTGCCTCTGGCGCGGCAATTCGAATGACACGTTGTAGTGCGTGCTGAAGCCGACCAATCGGGTGGTATGGTGGTGTTGGCTTTCCCAATCATCCAGTTCGCGCCGCAGGAATCTCACGCTCTGCCAGAGATTACGGCCGGCGCGCGCGGCGCAGCCCCGTTCGATCTCGATTACTGGAGTGGCCAGCTCGATGACGCCCGTATCGAAGTACACAGCGGCGCCCGTTGGCAGGTGATAGGAGGTTCCGGTTCGGTGCATGAGGTTGCCACGAATGAAGGCCCGCGGATCACCGAACGTGTCTTCCGGCTTGGCTGGGTGATCATCCAGAACCAGAGAGAATTCTGCTTCCAGTCCCATGGCTGCCAGTTGCAGCCGCTGTGAGGGTAGGCTGCTTCGCTCGAGTGATCCGTTCTTCTTGCCATGAACCGTCATGCACTCCCGCGATCGGAGTCCGCCGCGCGCGGCGTGACCAGTACGTATCCAATGTCGATGTGCAGGTGATCATCGGCCTGACCCTGGTTGTGGCCAAATGGCCGGACCCAGGCTGAGATCAGACAGCGATTCACCAGGCGCGTGTACCGATCGATCTTCTCCTCGTTGTCCAGCACGTCATCGCCGATTCGGTAGATATTTGCCGCCGTGCCCCAGCAGTGGGTTGAGGCATGATCCGTCAAGTTGTGGGCAGGACTGCGGTAGCCGCCATTGGCCGCAATGTGGATGAACGTGCCCAGCGACTGGCGCAGCAGCTCCAGGTGCACGGCCAGCAAAGTGACGGCGCAGGGCACGTAACGGGGAAAAATGCGCATGGGCTGCGCTTCACGCACATCAACGCCCATGAACTCCCACAGTTCGAAGTGCTCGGTCAGCGGTGTCTCCAATGCCATCTGCCACGATTCCACCTCATAGAAGAAACGCGGCAGGCGGCGCAACTTCCCGGCCCGGTCCGGCACCAACTCATCAGGGCGCAAGATGGCACGTCGCGCATGGTCCAGGTGGCAAGCATCAACGATAGGGAGAGCGAGCGTGCTCACTTCAGTCAGAATCGCGTTCACCATCAGTCACGTACTCGTAAACGATGCGTGAGATACGGGCAATCGTGGCCGTCCGGCCACCCACATCCGGTTTCCATTCGGTCAGGATCACGACTACGTACGGCTCGCGATCTGGAAGGTAGACGATGCCAGCATCATGAGCGACCGTTGAGATCTCACCGGTCTTGTGCGCTACCCGCGCATGCTCTGGCAATCCTGCGGGAATGCCGCTGCGAAACTCCTGACTATGCAAGATTTCCATCATCTCACGGCACGCGTCCGCCGAGAAATGCCGCTCTTCCGCCAGCACCCGCAACGCATCGAGCAGTCCCGCGGCAGTGACTTTGTTGTTGATGCCCAGCTCCCACGCCGCAATGTCCTCTACTCCGCGTTGCAACTCGATGCCATGCAGGCCGCGATCTTTGAGTGCACTCTGAATCTCATCCAGACCGATGATCTCGATGAGCAGGTTCGTGGCCAGATTACTGCTGGTCACGATCATGTGCCGCGCCAGTTCCCGTACCTGCAGGGTCTTGCCCGTAGCCGCGTGCACCTCTGCGTTCGAGTCCCGCTGCGGATCGACCCGATACGGCCGGCCATCCGCCACACTCAAAAAGCGATTGCGTATGTGCACCCGCGAGTAGGGCTGCAAGCGACCCTGATCGATGGCCGCAAAGGCACCAAGGAGTACAGGCACTTTGATTGTACTGGCGGCGTGAAACCAGCGGTCCGCGTGGAAGCTCCACCCAGTCCGATGTGCGTAGTCGTAGAATGCCACGGCTATGGCCTCGGCGCCCGCCTCCGCGCCCAGGTCCACAATCTGCCGCCGCAAGCTTGTGCCTGAAGACAAGTGCTGGTTCCGGTCGTGGTCCGGTCGATTCGCTTGCTCCAGAAAGGTCCACCAAGGACGCCGATGTGCAAGGCTTGTTCCTTCTTGAACGGGCGTGACGGGTGACGGGAGTGACGCGCGAATCGGGTGACAAGAGACGCATTTCCCGCTACGCCCGACCTGCCCGCTACGCCCGATACGCCCGTTCCATCCACGTGACGCGAACAGCCGTTACCACCTCCAGATGAAGCCGCGTGACGCGTGCGCTGGGGCCAACGTCCCATGTAGTGGAACAACGCGAGACTCCCGGACTACGGTCAGTAAGGCTACCGTAGAATACCCATCGTTGGAGGAGAGCCATGAAGGTTGGACCGTTGCTGTTGATCGCCGTTTTGGGTTGTAGCACCGAGGAGGACGGCCCGCCAACTCCTACGGAAGACCTGGAGATTCAGCTCGAGGTAGTGGCGAGTGGTCTTCGCAATCCGGTCCATCTCACAGCGCCTGCCAGTGACACTCGCCTGTTCATCGTCGAGCAGGAGGGGAGAATCCGAATCATACAGAACGGCCAGCTATTGAGCACACCGTTTCTGGACATTGTGAGCCGGGTGGGAAGTGGCGGAGAGCAGGGCCTGCTGAGTGTGGCTTTTCATCCGCAATACAGAACCAACGGTTTCTTCTATGTCAATTATACCGATCGGAGCGGCCATACCAACGTGGAGCGCTACACAGTCACGAGTGATCCCAATCGAGCCGATCCCGCGTCGGCACGCCGGCTCATCCTGATTCAGCAACCGTACAGCAATCACAATGGCGGACACATTGTGTTCGGCCCTGATAACATGCTCTACATTGCAATGGGCGACGGGGGTAGCGGCGGCGATCCTCAAAACCATGGTCAAGATCGATCGGATCTGTTGGGTGATATGCTGCGCATTGACGTAAGTGGAGACCCGTACACCGTGCCGTCAGACAATCCGTTCCGCAACGTAGCCAACGTTAGGAGTGAGATTTGGGCGTACGGACTGCGAAACCCGTGGCGCATCGCGTTCGACCGCATCGATGGCAACCTGTACATCGCCGATGTCGGGCAGAATCAGGTGGAGGAAATCAACGTCGTGCGGTCCAACGCAGCGGGCTTGAACTACGGTTGGCGCATCATGGAAGGCAGTCGCTGCTACAATCCAATGAGCAATTGCACCCGTACGGGGTTGACCATGCCGGTGATCGAGTACAGCCATTCCGAGGGCTGCTCGGTCACGGGCGGCCTGGTCTACCGTGGTCGCATAACGAGTTTGCGCGGGCATTACTTCTATGGTGATTACTGTCAGGGTTGGATTCGCAGTTTCCGCTACAGCAACGGCCAGGCGGCCGACGCACGCAGCTGGGCGTTCGGTAACATCGGCTCGATCCTATCGTTTGGTGAGGACGCGAACGGCGAGTTGTACGTTCTGACGAGCAATGGGATGGTGCGGCGCCTGGTGGAGCAATGACAAAGAGCAGGCGCGCCCGCACTCCGCTGGTTGGATGCATGCAAGTTTCTATGCTGTCAGGAGATGGCTGGCTGCAGGCAAAGCCGTTTCGCACTCGACAAGGTCGGGTGACGCCGGTATTCTAAGGCGTGAGAATTGGTCTCTTTGTAGTGATCGCTGCCGCTTCGGCGTGCGCCTCCGGACGGGTGTCGTCCGGGCCATCGGCGACGCCGTTCCCGGCCTCCGGTGATGAGCCGCGCCTGGTCAATTTGCGACAGCTGACCAACGGCGGCGAGAACGCAGAAGCGTATTTTTCGGCTGATGGCCGGCGCTTGATCTTCCAGAGTACGCGGCCGCCGGAAACGCCGTGCGATCAGATTTTTTCCATGAATCTGGATGGCAGCGGCCTGCGCCGGCTGTCCAATGGCACGGGACGCACAACGTGCGGGTATTTTTTCCCTGGCCGCGATCGCATTGTTTACAGCTCCACGCACCACGCGGACGCTTCCTGCCCGGCACCACCCGACATGAGCCGTGGCTACGTTTGGGCGCTCTACGACTACGACATCTACGCCGCCCACGCCGATGGCTCCCAGGTGAGCAAGCTGTTTGGCACACCAGGCTACGACGCGGAAGCAACCATTTCTCCGGACGGCCGCAAGATCGTGTTCACTTCCACGCGCGATGGCGATCTCGATCTGTACGTCATGGACATCGATGGTACGAATGTGCGCCGGCTGACCACCGAGGTCGGTTATGATGGAGGCGCGTTTTTCTCAGCGGACAGCCGGATGATCGTTTACCGTGCGCATCATCCGAGTGATCCCAGGCAGATCGAAGACTTTCGTGCGTTGCTGGCGCAGAATCTGGTTCGCCCCACGCAGCTCGACATCTTCGTCATGAATGCGGACGGTAGCGGCAAACGACCGGTGACGCGTAATGGCGCAGCCAACTTTGCGCCGTTCTTTCATCCCAATGGCCGGCAAATCATTTTTAGTTCGAATCTGAGTAACCCGCGCGGCCGCAACTTCGATTTGTATCTCATCAACATCGATGGTTCGGGTCTGGAGCAGGTGACTACACATGGCGAGTTCGACGGTTTTCCGATGTTTAGCCCCGATGGCCGCCGACTGGTTTTTGCCTCGAACCGGGGCGCCGCACGCCCTGGTGAAACCAATATCTTCCTGGCCGATTGGGTCGATTCCCAGCTCAAGACACAGGGTCCGCGCATTCCGTAACTGAGGTCGCAAGATGATTTTGGGTGTTACCAAGGAAATTGCTACTGGCGAAACGCGCGTAGCATTGGTGCCGGAGACTGTCCGCCGACTGCGCGACCAGGGCTGGGAAGTCATCATTGAAAAGGGTGCGGGCCTGAGCGCTTTTTTCAGCGACGCCGAATACGTGAAGGCCGGTGCAACAGCGGCCGACAACGGGACCGAAGTGGCGCGCGTTGCAGATTTGCTGCTGGGTGTGCAGGCACCTGCAGAAGCCGTGCTGCGCGCCTTGCGGCCGGGGAGCACCGTGATTGCACTCCTGGATCCATTGCGAGCGCACGATCTGCTGGAACTGCTGGCGCGCGCCGAAGTCAACGCCATTGCGATGGAGTTGATTCCGCGCATCACGCGCGCTCAGTCAATGGACGTGCTCTCTTCCCAGGCGACCGTGGCCGGATATCGCGCCGTGCTATTGGCCGCGGTCAACGCGCCTCGACTATTCCCCATGCTCATGACGGCCGCAGGCACGATCGCGCCGGCACGCGTGCTTGTACTCGGCGCAGGCGTTGCCGGACTGCAAGCAATTGCCACGGCAAGACGATTGGGTGCAGTTGTGCAGGCCTTCGACATCCGCCCGGCGGTGAAAGAGCAGGTCGAGAGTCTGGGCGCACAGTGGGTGGGTGTGCAGGTGACCGGCGCGGAAACCGCAGCAGGTTATGCCAAGGAGACCAGCGCGCAGGAACAGCGCAAGTTGCAGGAGCACGTCGGTCGTCTGGTCGGCGATGCAGACGTGGTAATTGCCACCGCGCAGGTACCCGGCAAACCAGCACCCACGCTGGTCACAGCGGCTACCGTGGAGTCCATGAGGGCGGGTTCAGTGATCGTCGATCTGGCGGCCGAAAGCGGAGGCAACTGCGAGTTGACGGTGGCGGGGCAGGAGCGTGTTGCCCACCACGTGCGTATCCTTGGGCCGGTCAACCTGGCGGCCGGCGTCCCGGCGCACGCTAGCCAGATGTACTCCCGCAACCTGGCCACGTTGCTTGCTTACTTGAAAACCGAACAGGGCCTGCGGCTCGATCTGGCCGATGAGATTCTGGGCGTTTGTTGTGTGACCTATGGCGGTCAGGTTCGTGTAATGGGAGGACGCGTACCGATGCCCGACTCTGTTGCACCGGTCGGGGTCTGATACGCACGTGACGGACAGTACGACCGCGGTCGAATTGAAGGGGATCGCGCGTCGGTTCGGTCAGCGCTGGGTACTACGC
>JBOHRF010000177.1:0-9919 GCA_050732575.1 Longimicrobiales bacterium | reverse complement strand
TCTGCGTACGAGAGAACACGTTGGACGCCGAACCCGCGGCGCGCGTGTTGAGATCATAGCTGCCCGCAGGCACGGCTACGAATGCGCCGCCGGCCTTGTAGGCGACCGCAGCCCCGACCGCCGATTCCGCCGACGTGGTGCGGTTCGTCACGTACAGCGTCATCGGCTGCGTCGTGGACGAGGCATTGACGAACCGAACGTAGGCAACGGCAAAGTCCTCGGGCGGCATCACGTCTTCAACAATGAATGCGTCGCTTGTTTTTGCCGTGGTGTTGTAGATGCCGCTCAGGTAGTACGAATAGAACTTTCTCGCTTCCACGTTCGTCTGGAGGTTGGCAATCGCCAGGTTCTTGTCCGTGGTCGCGGCGATCTTGCCGGTGACCGTAACCTGTCCCGCCGCAACGTCGGAATACCAGGCGCTCGCGCCATTCCCGGCACTGCCATAAGCAACGCCACTGGCTGACTCCAGGCCCCCGCTCAAACACTGCTGCCGATTGGTGTCATCCAGCAGATAGCAGCCCGTTGCGCTGATTGCCGTGACCTTCTTGTCGTTGACATAGAAGTTCACCTGCGGTGAGCCGACCGAGAAGTTGAAGAACTTGACGTTGGCTCCGTTGCCCGCCGCGGGGTCGTCGAGCACACCCACTGCGTTCTTCTCGCAGGCCGACAGCGTGGCCACGGCCACGAGAAGCATCGGAATGGATCGTGAGATTCTCATATTCATCAGCGCTCCGTAATCCACATGGGCTTCGTGTGGTAATCGAGGGCCAGGCCGCCGATCTTGGCCAACTCATCACGGTTCCACACATAGTCAGAGTTGTACCTCGGCCGCACGCGCTGCGCGGGCCTATTGTTGTTATCCGGATAGTAGTTGGTCGGGAACGCAAAGCCGCGGAACACCTGAGTGCTGGCCACCGCATCCATGTCCGTGTAGTGGTAACGACGCATGTCCATCCAGGCCTCAATGGGCGCCCAGGCCCACTGCGCGATGTATTTCTGCCCCAGGATGTGCGAGAGCGTGAGCGTCGCCGGTGCGATCGACGGTTGGGCCAGGAACGCCGCCCTCTCCGACGCCGAGATCTGGGTCAAAGTCGGATTCCCGATTTCGGCATTGCGCGCGTTCACGAAATCGATATGCGAACCAATGCCGCTCAGGTAGGCCTGGCGCGCGACACCCTGATTGCCCGCTTTCAGCGCCGCTTCAGCCTTGATGAACTGAACTTGCGCATACGTCATGACCGGGTATTTGACTCGCTTATCGAACAGATACCGACCCTGTGTTCCCGCAGGTGGATTGGCGGTACCGTAAAAGCCCCAGAAGTTCCACGGCCGCTCGCGCGTCACAGTGCTGTATCCCTGGTTGACGCTGATGCCTCGGAACGTGTTGGTCGAGTCTTGCGCCAGCATCCGGCTCATGCGCGGATCGACTGCGCCGGCGTATTGCGTACCGTCCATCAGACCAACCACAAACGTCGTCTGGCGGTACGTGGCCATGTTTTGGCGCTCCACCGCCAGGAAGTTGTGGTCATTGGCGGCCGTGGGATCCGCGCTCGTGTAGGTGAACAGCGCCTCATCCGCATTGCTGGCAAACGATTTGTCGGCGGCGGCGATCACCGCATTCGCATCGTACGAGGTCTTGTTGCTGAAATGGTTCAGGGCCATGGCCTTGAGCCCCCAGGCGAACTTCACCCAGCGGCTCGCGTCACCGTTGAACATCTTATCTCCAACGGCCACGTAAGCCGGGCTGACGTTGCCATCGGTGCGACCCAGTTGCTCGATTCCCTTGTCCAGCAGGCGGATGATTTCCTGGTAGACGGATTCCTGGGTGTCGAAGGTAAACCTGAACTTGTCGGGTGTGAACGCTTCCTTGACGATGATCTCACCGTGCATGGAAGTCAGCTTCAACCAGCCCCACGCGCGCAGCACGTATCCGACGCCGGCCAGATCCCAGCGCTCTCCCGCTTCGGCCTGCTCGATCATGTTCGCGAGGTTAATGCCGAAATTCCAATAAACATCACGGTAGAGCTGTGCGGCGTTGTCCGAGGTCGGATCGTAGCCCATGCGCGCCCAGTTGTCCGGCGTACCCGCCTGGGTCGCGGGCGGAATGATCCACATCTGCGTGTACCGGCCCAGGAAGCGACCATCGAACGCCTCGGAGGTGGCCAGCCAGTGCATCATGGGCGCTAGATAGTTGTTCGCCGCAGTGTGATCGGGCGCGTTGGGGTTGTTGTTTACATCCAGAAAGTCCTCGCAGGCAGTGGTCCCGAGTGTGAGACCGGCCAGCAGGATGGCGGTTGTCCGATTTAGCGATCGCATGTTAGAAACCCACTCGCACGCCGAAGTTGATGCCAACCGGCATGGGGAAGTTGCCCCAGTCCATGCCGATACCGCCGGACCCTCCCGTGGCGGCCGTGTTGCCGTTCACGATCGGATCCATCCCCGAGTAATTGGTAAGAAGGAAGAGCTCCGTGCCGGTCACGAAGACGCTCGCGCTGCGCGCGCCCATGATGCCGTCCGGCAACCGGTAGTTGAGCGTCACGTCGCGCAAACGAACCCAGTTGATGTCCTTTTCGATGAACAGCTCTTCGCTCATCGCTAGGTAGTAGTTGTTATTGAGCGCCGGCACGACCACAATCGTGTTCCTGGTCGGGTTCTCGGTGTTCTCCAGACCATCGCGCAGCACGCCCTTCACCACGCGCGGTTCCCAGCGGTCGAGCGTCCGTGTGCTCAAGCCGCGCTGCGTGAGCCACCACTCGGTACCGTTCAGGACGTCGCCGCCCTTCCGGAATTCCAAAAGCGCGGAAAGCGAGAACCGCTTGTACCTGACCGTGTTCGACAGGCCGACCAGGAAATCCGGCTGCCGGTCGTACGGGCCCTGCGTGAAGTTGACGTCCCGGAGCGGCAACCCGGTGGACGGTTCGATCAGAATGTCACCGTTCCCGTTGCGCAGGTACCAGAGTCCGAACAGACCCATTGTGGAAGAGCCAGTGGTCACGCCGTTGCGAATGTTGTTCACGATCCAGGTGTCGGAGCTGTAGTACTCCGGCAGGTTCTCGGGCATGCTCAACACTTTGCCCGAGGATTTCGTGAAGTTTACCTGGGCATCCCAGGATAGATTCCGGCGCTGGAGCGGGATCCCACGCAAGGTCAGCTCGAGCCCCTGCGTGCGCGTTGTCGCGCCGTTCAGGTTGATGAGAATGAAGCCCGAGCCATAGCTGGCGCGCACGTTGTTGACGATCTGGTCGCGCGTTTCCTTGCGGTATACCGTCGCATCGACCCCCAAGCGCCCGTCCAGGAAACCGAGCTCGGCGCCGACTTCCCCGGAAACCGCTTTTTCCGGCTTGAGGTTCGGGTTGGGCCCGGTGAAACCGAAGCCGTAACCGCGATTGGTGGTCGGCTTGCTTTCGAGGATGGGCGCGTAGGCATACGGCTTGGCGTCCTTACCGGATTGCGTCCACGCAGCGCGCACCTTGCCGGTCATGTGCGGCTTCAATGAGGGGAACGCGTCCGAGAACACGAAGCTGGTTTGCACGCCCGGATAGAAGAACGAGTTTCTTTCCTGCGGAATGGTCGAGGTCCAGTCGTTGCGCCCGGTCACCGTTACGAACAGAAGATCCTTGTAATCGGCCTGCGCCTGGCCGAACAGGCTGAACCGGCGGAGCCGCAGGATGTTGTTGCTGGCATTCCGGTTGCGCGTGTTGTTTATGGAGGTGAAGGTCGGTTCCAGGAAGTCGCTGCCGGTCACACCGGCTATATCGGTCTTATTGTCGGTGATCGAGTTGCCGAGCATCACGCTCATGCGGATGTCGGAGTTGACTCTGAACCGATTGAAATTGAGAAGGTTCTGAACGTTGATGTTCCGGGTCTGATCGTCCGCCTCATCGAGACGGCCGTTGCTGGCGATCGCGAACTTGCTTTCAGGGTCATTGACGACTCGGATCCCCTGCGAATAGTTGTCGATGCCGAACTTCGATTGAATGTTGGCCCAGGAAACCGGCAGGATCGTGAAGCCGAGATTGACGTTGATTCGGTTGGTGCGAGACTCGCTGTAATTCCGGTTCACACTGAAGTAGGGATTATCGACCTCCGATGCGGCGGCGAGCGTCGTGATCCGCCGGCGCCGACCCTCTTCGGTGGTCCAGTCGCGGGCATTGTCGAAACTCGGCCAGGCGAGCAGCCCGAGCAGCGGGCCGTCTGCTCCCTTGAAGGGCTGATTGTTGAAGTCCGTGCTGTATGCTAGAACCAGGTCGGCCCTCAGCCAATCGGTCGCCATGGCATTGGTCGACGCCGTGACGTTGACCTTGTCCCAGGCCGAGTTCGGGATTACGCCCTGCATCTGCTGCAGGCTGCCGGATAGCCGGTACAGAATTCTCGAGTCCCCGGAGGCGCCGCTGAACGAGATATTGTGCTTCTGCGTCATTGCGTTCTGAAAGAATCCCGAGATGTTGTCGTAACGCCGCACGCTGTCCGGATAGGGATTCCCCCAGTACAGAAACGTGGTGCTACCCTGCGTGCTCGGAGCATACACAGTCTGGATCTCCGGCGTGCGGCCGGGGAAATCAACTCTGACGCTGTTGCTGTATTCGAATCCGCCGATGCCTGGCTTGCCGCGCTTCGTGGTAATCACGATCGCGCCATTCGCTGCATCGATGCCGTACAAGGCCGCCGCTTCCGGTCCCTTCAGCACGGTCAGCGTTTCGATGTCCTCGGGATTGAAATCGGCACCGCGATTGGTGAAGTCGAGCGTGCGGTTCTCGAACTGCGAAGGGAAAAGCTGATTGCTGTGCTGCACTTTGTTGTCGACCGGCAATCCGTCAATGATCAGCAGGGGCTGATTGTTGCCGCTGATGGAGCTGATACCACGCAGAACGATCTGCGACGAGGCGCCCGGCACGCCGGAGGCGCTTATGACCTCGACGCCCGCTACTCGGCCCTGCAGCGCGTTGGCCCAGTTCTCCTTTTGCGTTTGGGCAATGTCGAGGCCCTGCACCGTCTGCTGTGCGCTGCCCAGCGATTTGCGCGCTGCCGTCTGGCCCAGTGCAGTTACCTCGATCGCATCGAGGCTGATAGCCTGATTCCTCAGTTGTACATCGATGGTATTCTCCGGTCCGACCGTACGCTCAAACGTGGCCGTGCCGATGAAGCTGAACTGCAGCACCTGTCCGGGCGAGACACGGATGGTGTAGTTGCCGCCACTGTTGGTCAGCGCAGCCAGACCGGTGCCCTTGACCACGACGGAGGCGCCGGCCAGCGGCGTGCCTTGATCGCTCGTCACCGTTCCGGTGACCGTCTTCTGCTGCGCGGACGCTTGCGTCGCGATCAGAAGGAATCCCACCAGCAACGTCAGGATACGGTTTTTCATAGGAGTTGTACCGGCGTGGGAAGACTGTGGTGGCTCTGCGGCGTCCGCTCGAACCATTGGAATCTCGGAATCCTGGGAAGCCAGAAGATTGTTATGCATCTGTTACATGCGCAAGGCGCCGCCGCTCCGCCTTCCGCCCATGTAAGACCTTACCCTCACTCCGAAACTCAAAAGAAGGTCTGAACGGTTAGGTAGAAAGGGGTTTCTCCGGACATTGTAAATCGTGTTTTGTTGCGCAGCCGCCACGACCCCCAAGTCACTGGGCCGGTTAATAGGGTTTGCCTTAGTCAAGTTCTTCCACGTTGGCCTCCATGCCCGGGCGCGAACTTCTTAATCTGCATTGAAAGGGCTCGTACGGATGCAAGCCCAACAGAAGAGTTCTTCCTACAAACTCGCCGCGCTGTTTGCGCTCGTGATCGTCGCTAGCACCAACGTGGTGGCTACGGCCCAGTCGATCGTGACCGGTCACCCATGTCAGTGGCGAGAAATCCGGCGCGAGGCTGCCGACGCGTGGGTGTCGACCTCCGACCAGCTGGTGAACGCGATTGCCGCTGGGAGCAAGTTGATCTGGGTTGAGAACGCAGCTGCGATAGATATGGGTGTTGCCGATAATCCTGAAGGTTCGAATTACGTACTGCAGATACCCGACGGTGTGACCCTGGCTAGTGGACGCTCGCCGACGCGGAGTGGCGGCCTGTTGTATTTTTCGCACCGGCTTCCGACACAGACATTCATGCTGCGACTCGGCCAGTGCTCGCGCGTGAGCGGGCTCCGATTGCATAGGCCGTCCCGTAGCACCGCGCGGCGCGAGTCCGTTCCGCCATATAATCGGCACCCGCGCACCACTGCGATACTCGTTCGTAGTACTGACAACCATTACGTCGATCGCGTGCTCATCGATAACAACGAGTTCTCCGATTGGCCGGGCGCCGGCGTGCATGTCCTGGAGGTGCCGACTGCGCACGAGACGGCTCGTAACATCCTCATTACCAACAATTTCTTTCACCAACAATTTGATGTGTGGGTCGGGCTATGGCGTGGTGCTGGACGGCAACCGCAAAAAGCAAGGAGGTGGCTACGCCTTAATCGATCGCAACCTGTTCAACTACAACCGTCACGCGATCGCCGGCGACGGCCACCCAGCGAGCGGATATGTCGCGCAGTGGAACCTGGTGCTTTCCGGGGGCAAGAAGTGCAACAATGGTGTGCTGGGCGACCCCGGCTACTACGAGCAGCACTTCGATATGCACGGTTTCAAGGAGGGCGGCTACGGTGGCGATGCCGGCGAGATCATCCGCATCCGTTACAACACGATTCGGGGCGAGCAGAAGTACTACTTCATCAAGACGCGGCCTGCTTTCTTTCTGCGCGGGAAACCGGTTCAGGGCGCCTAATTCTTCGGGAATGTGCTGGCTCATGAGGATCGCGATGAAGCCATCAGGACCGAAGGACACGTCCCGAATCTCGTTGTTTGGGAGAACCGTTACGATGTCGATACGTCGTTCGAGCTGGGCGTGGGCGATTTCGACGGGGATGGCGCTGACGATGTCTTCCAGGCGACCGGCACGGTTTGGGTATTCTCCGCGCGCGGCCGGAGCGATTGGCGACACCTAAATAAAAATCCCGGGCATTTGTCGCGTTTGCTGCTGGGCGATTTCGACGGGGAATGGCAAGACCGACGTGCTCTCGAAGATTAACGATCAGTGGCAGATCTCATACGATGGCGTGAGTCCATGGACACTACTTCCTGCTGGCTCGGATATCGATATCCGAACGTTTCGGACCGGTGATTTCGATGGTGACGGCAAGACGGACGTGCGCTGGTTCTACTCGAGCGGGGCGGCAACCTCTTGGCTCCCACTGGCGCGCTCAGGCTATCGCGTGGACGACCTGCGCTTCGGTGATTTCAACGGAGACGACACAACCGACGTGTTCGGTTTCGCGAATGGCGAATGGTCGGTTTCCTACGGAGGCGCCACGGCCTGGAGACGACTGAACGAAATGATCTCATCCAAGCTCAAAGAGCTGGTCTTCGCAGATTTCAATGGCGACGGCGTCACCGACATTGGCCGCCACAAAGGACTCCATTACGAAGTGTCATGGGGCGGAACGACCGGGTGGCGCAGGCTGCATTCGGTTGCGTATCGGACCATGCCCCTGCGACTGCCGGGGATGCTGTTGGGCGACTTCAACGGCGACCGCCGGCCCGACGCGCTCCACTACCAGCGTTTTCGCTACGGAATGTTCGCGGTCGCGGTTGGCGAGCGCTTCGTGATGTCGAGTGGGGCGAGTGAGCTGTTCGCCGTGAGGTCGCGCCACGAGATGCGCTGACAGGTTCAAGGATGCGATGCACCGCGCGGCGAAGGCGGCTAGCCACGAAAAGGCCACCGAGCATGTCAGCTCGGTGGCCTTTCGATCTTGCAGCCAGGAGAACAAGGCTCCCGCGGTAGGACTCGAACCTACGACTCGCGGATTAACAGTCCGCTGCTCTACCAACTGAGCTACGCGGGAATCGTTGTGGCGGTTGAAGTTAACGGCCACGTTCCGGGGTGGTCAACCTCTCGAATCCAACCGGTCCGGCCGACTCGAGGCTGACCCCGATTCAAATCCGCCAACGCTCATCGCCCTTGAAAATCTGATACTGCGCCTTGCCGGCTGACACCATTCTGACAGCCATCTGACCTCCACCGCCGATCTTGCCCACTGACCGGGTGCCGGGGCCGACCCGATACTGGGCCGTGCGCGATTCCGCAACGGTGGTAATCGCAACGCATCATTCCTGAGAGGGGTTATGAAACTGGAACGAGCCACAATCGAGAAATATCCCAATTTGCACTACTACGTCAGGGTCAACATGCCCGAGGTGCGCAACGTCACAGCGATAGTTTCGCAGATCAAACGGTTATCGGGTTCTACCAAGCGGGCCACGATCATGAAAGCACTGAAGTGGGGCGAAGCTCCGACGGTAAAGGTGGTGTCCGGCCTGGTCTGCGCCGGTGTCAAGGCGTACGGTTGCTACTCCTGGGGGTCCGCCGAAATCCAGATTGACGAGGATCTGGTCAAGGACTTCGAGGCCGGGAAGGGGTTGGCAAAGAATGCGTCGGGCAAGCGCGTGTATCTCCTGGGCGCAACCTTGCTGCACGAGCTGACGCACTGGGCCGATGCGCAGGACGGCGTGGACAATCCGGTGCCGGGAGATCCTCTCAACGAAGAAGGGAACGCCTTTGAAAAGGGCGTATATGGCAAAGTGTTGCCGTAGCTCGCCTCAACGAACCACTTGAATGGCCGCGATGAGCCGAAGTCGTTCTCGAGCGCGCCCCGGCTCGCGCGCACGGGCGTACAGGTCCTCGAGGCTGGTAATGAGCTCTGCGGCATCGGGAGCCGGCCCGCAGCACGCGAGCAGCGCTGGAAGGCGGTCACGACAAGTCGGCTGTGACGGGCTCGCCAGCAGGTTGAGAAGCCGCTCCGCCCGGCGCGCGAGCCGCGGGTTCGGCGCGGCAGCATCCATTGCATTCAGAAGGAGCCGAGTTACACGTCGTTCTTCCGAGTTATGTCGGTTTGCCGGAGCCAGTGCAACGGCCGCCCGTTCGGCGCCAAGCCAGTCCTGCATCTGCGCCCAGGGCACAGCGGCGCCCGGGGCAGAAGGGATGCCCGGACAATCGAGTGCCGCATCCAACAACTGACACGCAGCTCGCACATCATCACGCGCGTTGCCCAGGTCGTCGACGAAGAGCAGGCGCACGCGCGTGTCATCATGGACTGCGATCAACCAGCCTTCCACATGGCCGGGAAGTGAACTGACTACGGGTCCGCGCCTGGGCTTGAACGCGCCAATACGGAGCCAACGGGCGCGCAACAACTCGACCTGCTCCTGAAGTTCGAGCGTCGCGTCAGGAAGAAGCCGTTGGCCTGTTACGCCTGCCACTGTGCCGGGTTGAAGGGAATCAGCCCGTTCGAGCAATGTGCCATCGCCGCCTATGGTCCGGTCGATCATAAGAAGCTTCTGCTCGACGCGCTCCATGAGGTGCAGCCAATCTTCGAGACCGCGATCGGGTAGAAAATTGCAGAGCTGAACACGGGCATGCGGCGAAGCGAGCCGATCCACCCGACCGAGTCGCTGCATGAGCGTGACCGGGTTCCAGGGGATGTCATAACTCACCACTGTATGTGCATCCTGCAGGTTCAGCCCCTCGGACAGGACGTCGGTTGCGATCAGCACATCGACGCGCAGCCGATCGCCAGGAGGTTGCGCGCCGTTTGCGCGCGGCGCAAAACATTCAATCACGGTAGTGCGCGCGGCGCGGCGCGCGCCCAGGCGTGCGTCCGTACCATGCACGAGTCCCACACGGAACGTGCGCTGCAGCCGTTGCCACAGGTAGATGGCCGTATCGCGGTATTGCGTGAAGACCATCACACCGGCATCCAACTCACGCAGCAAATCCAGCAATGCGTTGAGTTTGGGGTCAGCGCTTGCCACCGCGCGCAACGACGTTTCACAGCGCCGAAAGAGCTGGCGGTCGGTGCACAGTGCAGTCTCGAGCGCATGTACATCGAGTT
>JBOHRF010000176.1:0-9939 GCA_050732575.1 Longimicrobiales bacterium | reverse complement strand
GTGTCAGGCCCTCGCCAGCCGTCCGGCACCTGCGCTGCCACCGCCACCAAGTTGCTGGCCAGGCGCATGCCCGCGCCGCGCGGTTGATAGATCAATTCCACGGGATCGGGCGCGCGATAGTCGGTCAGCGCGAGCACACCTTCGTCCACGGCCCAGAGTGTTACTTCAGCGCGTTGTGCACGGCCGTTCGGCTGTTTCACCGCAACGCGCACGCGCGCCTCCTCACCCGGACGATACTCGGGTTGCAGCGGCGCCACTTGTACGTCGAGCCGTTTGTAGTCGCTAGCCACGCGCAGCTCAGCATAGCCGACGCGCAGAGTGGGCCGGCCGGGATCATCCGGTGGCCCGGGTGCGGCGCTGCGGCCACGCACCAGCAACACCGATACGAACGCGTTCGGTGCGTGCGCCTCAGTGATCGGCACCTTTACCGTGGATGTACCGGAGTCCAGACGAATACGCCGAGATTCGAGGATGCGCTCGCGTTCCACAGTGAGCCAGGCTTCAACGCCCTTGAAAGGCGATGCGATAATGAGCGTTGCCGTGTCGCCTACCGAATAGCGCGGACGATCGGGCGTCACCTCGATCTGAAAGGGCGATTGAAAGCCGCGCGGGTTCCAGCCAGCGCCGACCGCCCAGCGCTCGAACGATGTGCGCGCGGTGCGGCCCTGCGCGTCGCGTGCAGTGAGCGCGACTACATACGAGCCGCCGCGTTGCGGGGTGAAGGTGCAGCTCACAGGATCGGCCCGTGTCTGCAGGCTGCAGGTTGCCACGGTGTCGGAAACCATGTCGCCGCCGCCGGCCCTGCGCGTGGCCTGCCACTCGCGGCGAATGACGGCGGCGGCCACAGAAACGCCGGCCATTCGGTCGCCATCGGGCTGCAGCGCGATCACCTCGAGTGTTTGTGGCTGGCCCGCCGTCCAGAGCCAGCTCGTGCCCGTGATGCGCGTGCCCACGTACAGCGCGGCCGCGTGCACGACTACTCGCCGCGCCACGGTCACGCTCTGCCGGTTGGCATCGGTGACAACCGCGTACAGATCGGTGCGCGCCGCAGTGCCGTTAGCAGGCGCGGGCAGCACCACGCGCACCGCTGTCGTTCCCTGCGCATCCAGGCGCGCAGCACCTTGGCGTACCGGGTACACGCGCGGCGGGTTGTAGTAGTCGGCGCTGGCGTATTCGCCAATGTGCCAGTCCCCGGCATTGGGTATTCCCAGCTCCCAGGGCCGCGCCGTGCGCTGCTGCAGGGTCCAGCGCACTTCGGCATCGGCCATGGGAGCACCGAACAGGTAACGCGCCGAGATATTCGCCATCAGCGTGTCACCCGCCATGCGCGTGGCGGTGTCTATCTGCATTTCCGCCAGGAACTCGGGCGCGCGGTATTCAGCCACGCGGTAAATGGTCGACCCCAGCGGTTGCCAGTCGCCGCCACGGCGCAAACTCACGCGCAGCTGGTAATTCCCCAGGGACGCGCTAACCGGAAGGGTCATGGCCTGATCCGCTGTGCCGAATCCGCTCAGCGCCGTGATCGTGTCTCTGAGTTTGGCATTGGCATGGTCCAGGAACTCCCACTTCACGGAATCACCTCGCGGCACGGTCAACGCGCCGAGCGGTCCCTCGCGTACAATGGCCTTGGCGTACACGCGTTCGCCCGGACGGTAGATGTTGCGCTCGGTAAATACGGCCACGGCAGCGGGTGTACGCTGGGCCGTGTTCCATGCCGTGTTGATCTGAAAGCGGAAGGGCGCGAGTGGCGCCTGGTAGTCCGAGTTGATGCCAACCAGTGCACGATCGTCATTCAGGCGAGCCGAGATGTAGCCTTCGAAGCCAATGCAGTAGTAACCACACGGCATCGTGTCTACTGGCACGTTGAAGTTTGTCAGCAAAGCAAAACCCCGGGCATCCGTGCGTGCGGTCGCTCGTAGTTTGCCGTATTTGTCATGCATCGTGACCAGCGCACTCGGGCGCGGCCGGCCATCGCGCACGCCCGTGACCCAGACCAGTCCCTGATCCTCGCCAATGCGCGCGTGAACGGCCAGGTCGGTAACCTGAATCAACGCGGTCGTGTTTTGACCGCGGCGATAACCGAGCGGCGCGCGCGCCCGCTCACGCACACGCGCATCAGGCCGGACGTAACGCTTGACCTGTACGGCACGCAACGAACCGCTGCTGCCGGTCCGCGCGTCATGTGCCGGTATGCGCACGCCCGTAACGTGCGCTCGATCCAGGCTGGGCCTGAAGACAAGCTGCTGCTGCACGCTGCTCGCTTCACGCTCGTGGAAGACTTCGTCCAGCGGACTCGAGCCGTTCAGAAATGCGTACTCCGCCGAGTCCGGCACTGCCATCGATCTCACCTCAACGGTATCGACGTTGACCGATCGAACCGCCAGCGTCCTGAGTCCGTTGCGCTCGACCAGCAGCATTCCGGTTGGATGCAGAAGCGCGGGTGCGTAACTTTCCGTGATATACGTCGTGTCCGCCTGCTTGCCCAGCCGCTGTCCAAACACGTCGGTGAGTTGGGAATCGACCACCACCATGTAACGCTGGCGCGGCCTGACCCTGGTCTGCAGCACCCAGGAGACCAACTCTGCTGCTGTGTCGTACACGGTAAAACTCAAGGCGGGCAGGATGCGCACGTGGCGCAGCACTTCCGTGCCACGCACGGGTGTGCTGAACTGCAGATGGACCGGCTCGCTGCACGCGTTAGGCCGGGCGCACGGCCAGATGCGCACATGCATCGGGCCGTAGGTCCTGAACTTCCAAAACGTCGTATCCCAGGCGCTCTCCAGCCGGAACGGCAAGGATACCTGGCCGCTGCAATTCAAGGGTAAGACTGATTCCGGAACCAGCTCCACCATCCGGCGCCGATCGCGCAACGAATCGCCCACGCCGCGATAGTCGCGCACGTGCCGGTAATAGAGATACGATGGATCATTCATGACAGGCAGACGCATGCTCACGTAGCGCATGGCCACGCGCGCACCACCGCACTCGTTGCCCATGGTGACCCAGGTACGGCTAGCCACGCGCTCCGGATCTGCGCGATCGCTCAGTAACACACGGAACACCGGCCGCTCACCAATCTGAACGTGGCTGCCCGTTCCCAGCGGAAAACCGCCCAGCACGGTGGGCGCACGGACGCGCACGGTAAAACTGTACGGCTGCTCCAAACGACTGCCATCCAGAGCCTTGAAGCCATTGGCGATGCGGACGCGATACTCCGCGTCCGCAACCAGCGGCGCCGCCGGCACAAAGCGCAGCGTCACCGGGTCGCGCCACTCGACCTTGCCTGCGATGTTCGGCTCGATGCGGAAGATGCTCGACGCTGAAACCGCAGAATCTGGGTCCAGTGCGACCGGCCGGTCGAACGTGATGGTGATGGCGGCCCGCGGGTCCGCATCATCGGTCGGGTAGACCCGCATCACGCGCAACGTGTCGGCGCTCGGCGCCATGAGCGTTGATGCTGCAAACAGAACTGCCAAACCACGTGCCTTCATGAGCGCCCCGATCGGGTGAGCGATGCTGCCAGGAAAACGCGCACGACCAGTCCGATGCTACAGATGTCTCAGGCTTGTAGTGGTTATAGGACGCCCGGTGCGATTGGTTCTGCACAACCTCAGACGATTCGGACCGATGGGTAGGTGGGTTGATGGAACAACACGTCGCCCCGGCCAGCCGCGTGCGGCCACCAGTTCAGCCAGCCGGTTGCGGGCCGCCCGGACGCGCGGTTGCAGCTCGGCTACGACACTCGCACCTTTAGGAGCTGGGCCGCGCGGCTTACGCCCGCTGCGTTCGCTATCGCTGAACAAACACGTTGCCTGTCGGTTCTCTCGGATACAGATTCCCATTATGGCGCATCGCCTTTTTGACTTCAGCCACCTGACACCAGCCGAGCGCATTGAGCTCGCGGTTGCGCTCTGGGACAGCCTTCCCGACGACTCGACTGAACCGCCCCTGACCGAAGCGCAGCGCACCGAGCTCATGCACCGATTGGACGCCTACCAGCAGGATCCCGAGGCAGGTTCTTCCTGGAAGGAAGCCCAAGAGCGAATCCGGAGTCGGTTCCACCGCAAACCGTGACTGCGCGTTTCATTGTCCGCCCCGAGGCTGAGGCAGACATTGACGAGGCGTATGCTTGGTACGAGGGTCGCTCCTCTGGCCTTGGCGAGCGATTTCTTGGCGCGGTGGATGAAGCTTTGATCGCAATACGCAACACGCCTCAGAGATTTCCGCGCATGCATCAGGATGCAGATCTGATCGTCCGCCGCGGCTTGGTGAAGCGTTTCCCGTATGGCCTGTTCTTTATCTGGGACGAAACACGAAACGCGACCAGCATAATCGCATGCTTGCACGTGCGGCAGGAACCACGACGCTGGCTTCGCCGGGCGCGATAGCTAACAACGGGTGAAGCTGACGCGTGGATTTGACCGGCAAGTGGACCGCGCAGCTTACCCTCGATGCGTTGATATGACTGGGCTGGCGTCAAGGGCGATAATTTTTCAATGCATGTTCGTGTCGTACCGTTGCGTGAGATGGCGACCGGTCCGCCCCGTGCATCACATCCGCTCCCCAGACGGATGCCCTCGCCGGCCCTTCCGAATCACAAGGGACGGCGCGCTGAGCAAGCGTATATCAGCGAGCGGATTGCCGCGCACGGCCACCAGGTCAGCGGGCGCACCTGGTTGTAGACTGGTTTGGTCGGGCGGCAGGTTCAAACACTCGGCAGCGGTGATGGTGGCTGCGCGGATCGCGTCCAGCGGTGCCATTCCCAATTCGGTCAAGGTGATCAGCTCGCGCGCGTTCTGACCGTGCGCCAGCACACCGGCGTCGGTGCCCAGCACAAAGCGAGCACCGGCGCTGCGCAGGCGCTGGAATGACGCGCCCAACGCCGCAGCCGAAGCGCCCTGCGTCAAGGTAGTCATGGTGGTGCTTATGCAGACGCGCTCACGCGCCAGGTCAGCCGCAGTCGCGTCATCTACCACGGGTGTGTGTGCCAACCAGCGAATGCCTGCCGACAGTGCGGCTCGCACACCGGCCTGTCCAATGGCGTGGGCCACGACAGGTACATTTGCGGCGCGCGCTTTTTCCATGATTGCCCGCATTTCATCGACGGTCAACTCGATGGAATCCGGACGCGCTACCACCGGATCGAGCCAGTTCGTGATACACAATTTGAGCAGCGCGGCACCGGCGGCAATGTCCGCAGCCGCGCGCGCGGCAGCTTCCTGTGCTCCGCGCACGGTGGCGCCGCCAAACTCACAGACGCCGCCGCGGCCGCCCATCCACGAACCGGCAGCGATCAGGCGCGGACCCGGCGCACTGTCCGCGTCGATCGAGGCGCGTAGTCGCAGATTGCCGTAGCCCGCCGATCCCAGGTCGGCCACCGTGGTGAAGCCCGCTTCCACCGTGACGTGGCCGTAACCGTCTGGCCGCGCCGCAGCGCGATGGTAAAGAGATCTATGTATGCGCAGTCGCTGGCACCGAAATAGTCGGCCGCGGAGCAGGCCCTGCGGCGGTGTGCTTACTTGAATGCGCTCGTTGGAAATGCGACCGACGGTACTCACGGTTCGGCCAGAGCTCCGAAATCGCGAGCGGGAAAGGGGGCCGCTGGAGCATGGCATACTGATGGAATGGCAGCGAGCCCGACGTTCTGCATTCTTTCAGGCTCGGGAGCGACCTTCCAGGGCGTTACCCGGCTACCAGCTGGACGTCTGACGTCCCGGAAAATGACGGGCAATGGCCGAATCAAGATGTTCAAGGGGAGGAACACCAACAATGACGCGTCCATTTACATACAGTGTAGGTGTTAATCTGACTCCGAGACGCCTGGCCTCTTCAAAATGTTCAGCTATCCGCGTCGCATACCGACGCCCGAGTACACAGGAAGTGAAGGCTGCCGTATCGGGCAATGACAATCCGCTGGCAACGTATCGCCAGCCCTCCGAGTACTCAAGAACACGTCCACTTGCGAATGCTGCGTTGTGAAACTCAATAAAGCCTTCCTGATCAGCCGCGCATTCCGCAGCGATCGGAATCAGCGCCTGAGGCTCCTTTGACGGTGCCACGAAATGTTTAATTGCCAACGCAAGGTGCTGCGGGTAGCGTTGCCTCAGCGTTGCCAGGAGATCATTCAACTCCTTGCAAAAACCACACAGATAATCGGAATACAGAAGGATCACTACCGGTGCTGATGGTGGTCCAACCCACTGGGCAGCCCTGGTGAGCCTGAAGAACTCTTCGCTCGTGATGTTCCCATTTTTCGCGACATTTGGCTTGTCACGCCTGGAGAATGCGAAGCGGACTCCGATCGTTAGCACCGCAATCGCCACGATTGCAATCGAAAGGGTATCAATGCTGCCCCGTGCCAACCGCCTGGCTACCCGGATCAGTCCTGGCCGCAAAGGATCCTCCCTATCTATGGCTTCGGTGGAATGATCGGTTTTTCTGAAATGGACGGAAGCTGGTATCGATAGATTCCAGCATCGACCAGGGAACCAACATAGAGCACGTCACCACCCGGGTTCACCGTGATGGGACGGGTGGCGCGGTCGAGCCGGAAGACCGCGTGAAGGTCTCCGTTCCAGTCAAAGACATGGACGTACTCGCCCGAAGCCCTCGCATCGCCGTCGTAGGCCGTTTGCAGCCTGCCGGAGAACAGAGCATACAGAAATTGATTGGATGTGGCGCAGTCCAGGTACCACCGACGCGGCGTGCGAAAGACAACTCTGCCAGATTCATCCGGTGCGAAGATCGGCTCCGATGGAAAGGGGACTTTTGCAAGTCGAACGAACCGCGCCTGTGCGTCGTAGTACTCTATCCGGCCTACCATGAAGTTCACTATTACGAATCCCCGGCCGGGCCAGCGGCATGCCTTATTCGCGGCGGTGGTCGCCGAAAGGCGGGCGCCATGCGGCCCATCCTCGGGACCGATCAGCTGTCCTGCCACCGTCTTCAATCGTGAGCCGTCGGTGCCAAACACCGAGAAACGGGACTCGGCTGAGGCAGACAAACCGACAATGCTGTCGGGCGTGATCCAGACAACTCTAGTTACTCGTGGCGTTCCCCGGAGGTGAATCGTTGGAATCTTGTCCAGTGCGAGCGGCCGTCGCTCGAATCGAGTCAGCCGCTGGAACTGCAGGTCAAAGGCCCAGATCCCGCTTGTGTCTCCCGGTGCGATCTCGAGCCCAAAGGGGTTTCCAGAGAATTCCCCCGGACCTTCGCCCTTTCTACCCGTCGAGTATAGTAATTCGCCGGTCTCGGCATCCAACGCGTGAAGACCAGGATCGGCCGCCATATCCGAGACCCAGAGTGTCTGACCTTGAAGCCGCAAATGTGTGGGCTTCCCGATTGCAGGTGCCACACTGAGTTGCGCGGCTTCAAGTGACACTATGGGTAACCCCGCGTGATCGAAACTTGGCGCGGAATCAGCCCCAGCGCATGCCACGACCACGCAGCATCCGATAGTGGCTAGCGGTCCAGTCCGGCCCCCTGCGGCCGAAGTGAAAGCTGCAGCCCGGTTGCAGTCGTCGGCCGGAGACGTAAGCATAATCCCGCTGGCGTTAGAACGTTGGACACGCGTGCCCATTGCGTTCGTGGGTCCCGCCTCTTAGTTGCACCCAGAGATTGACGGATTGAATTTGTTCTGCAGGTCTCCGCCACAGCCGGGCCATACCGCTTCGGGCTCAGCGTTGCACGTGATACAACCAGTTCCTGAGCACGCCTTGTTATTGTAAGCGTTGTGATGGGTTATACACCCATAATTTTGGGCTGGAAGGCAGCCACCCTCATCACCCACGGCCGAACCAGTGGCAAGAAATACCTGAGACAGCGTGAACAACGCAATTGCCGCCCCGAACCTGACAAACCGCATTAAACTGTCCCTGGCCATAGATCCGCTCCTTTTTCAATGTGTCGACGCGATGAAATGTGCTGATGAATGCCTGAATGACCGCGATCGCTCGTGTTCAGAATGGTTGGTGTCGGTTCACTGCGAAAGAGCAAATACCGGGCACTTTACTGCGAATCCCCGGCATTCGGCCTGAGCCACATTTCCAGCACCTCGATGATGATGCACGGACTGGCGGCCAGTTGCTCCAGTCGCATCCCAGTCAACGCCCGAGCGTTACTGCGCAAGACCCGGATGTCAATGTCTAGTGCCTGCGCCCGTTCGGATGGTGATCCGGCCTTTGTCAGAAACCGCGCGAGCAGGAGCAACTGATTGAAACAGTGGAACTTTGCATCCGGGCAGAGCCGTTTCCAGTGGCGCCTCAGTGTGGTCTCGTCCCTGCCGGAGTGTCGGGCCAGTCCTTTGATTGTTTGCGGCGGCCTCGCCGCCGCCAGTTTGAAGCCCGCCTCTGCAAGCAGAGGCTTAGAAGCGCCATGGTGCGCAAGCAATGACAGAATTGCATCGCTGATGGAAAGCCGCCGACGTACTTCCCCCAAGATGTCGCGAAGCTCCCGAACCACGTCGGGATCGCTGAGGCCGGTATCCAGCTGTGCGCTCAGGGTCCACACGCGCTCGATGATCGCGCGGTCCTCCGTGACAGCGCTAGCCATACTGATGCCAACGGCGCCCCTCGCCGCATCGTGGCTTGATGGTTTGCGTCGCATGTGCCTCCGGGGTGCGGTGTGGTGCGGTGTGGTGCGGTGCGTTGCGGTGTGGTGCGGTGTGGTGCGGTGCGTTGCGGTGCGTTGCGGTGCGTGCCGTGCGTGCCGTGCGCAATTTGTGGGTCTTCTCCCAACTGAGTGGGTCGTTTCTATGGGTTTCAAATCTCGGCAACCGACTCCCAACTCCCACCGTCCTTTCTCAGCGATGCTTCGCCGCCGTCCCCAGCGATGCTCCGGTAGAACCAACTCCCATCTTCCGACTTCCCATCGACCCTTCCCAGCGCACTCTTCCAGCCGTTCATCGGCTTCGTCCTGCAACCGCCCCATATTGAGCGCCTGTCCATCCCGTTCCTCAAAGCGCGAGGAGTATGTACAGATCTCTTGCCCGACCTGCGCTTACCGTCCTCGGCCTGAGCGTTCTGACCATTGTCTCCGGGTTTGGCATGTCAGCCGGCGCCCAAACTCAGGGCGCGGCGGCCGAGCGACCCATGACGTTCCTCGACATGCAGCTCACGAAGCAGGCCGGCTCAGTGGCACCGAGTCCCGATCGCAAGTGGCTGCTCTATATGATCTCGAAACCCGACTGGAAGGAAGCGCGCCGGCAGACCGATATCTACCTAGTTTCGCTCGAACAGGGCCTGTCCTCGACGCGACAGTGACCGTGGATACCGTGCTGGGCTTCATCACGGGCGATCCCAATACAGCCAATACCCCAGCCATTGTAGCCACGGCGTACACGTTCGCAGCCATCGGCGGAACCACATCGCTGCTGGCCATCGATGCCAACCGCGACGTGATCACACTGTCGGAGCGCGGCGCATTGCGCACAATCGGCACCTTGCCCATCAACGCGAGCAATGATGCGGGATTCGATATCGCGCCCGATGGCGCCGCGTTCGTGACCCTGCCCGCGGTCGGCTCGAATCGATCGAATCTGTATTCGGTAACGGGATTGCCTGGCAGTGCGCAGTTCACGCTGGCGGGTCAGGTGCGCGCAGTGCTGCGCGGAATTGCCATTGCGACCTGAAACGTCAACGGATCGAGGACTGAGGATTGCGGGGGTCAGGGCTGGAAGGGACTGTATTGAATCGGTCAACTGCGCTCGTGGCGCGAGTTACTGACCAATCTGGTAACAATCCCTTCCACGCCTCACTCTCCCCTTAATCCTAAGCCGGCGTCGCCGGAACCATACAGGAGTGCCGTGACACGGAAACAAACAGGGCGAGAGCGCAGGATGTAGGGCGAGGGCAGTAGGGATTGCTGCAACTCTGCTGTCCAACGGACGTCGGTAGCGTGGCCAACCGACCGTGGCAGGTTGAACATTTCTGCAGGTGGCCA
>JBOHRF010000175.1:0-9995 GCA_050732575.1 Longimicrobiales bacterium | reverse complement strand
GCGCTACATCGAGGTCGGTAAGCCGCGCGACGTAAACGTGGCGACCGGCTGGCTGGGTCGTCACCTGGCCACCTCTACACCCATGCGCTCGAACGCGCCGTTGCGCGCACTCGGACTTTCCAGCGGCTTGCAAAAGACTCTGGTCGGCGCACCGCTGACTCTCCCCATACCTGATCCCGCCAACTTTGCCATTGCCGGCACTGTGGCAACGCGGGTGGAGCGCGCCAATTGGCTGCGCGGTGATTTCACGCCCGCCGCCGAGCCCGTGCGTTCCTCGGCGCTGAATGCACTGAACACCATCGAGTTGCTCCGCTTGATCAACTTCCCGGGCTATGTGCCGGCCGGTGGCGCCGTGTATCCCAATACCGGCTTTGGCCGCGGATTGCGCTCCACAGCGGCATTGATCAAATCCGATATTGGCGTGGAAGCGATTCAGATCGACCTGGGCGGTTGGGACACGCACTCAAACCAGGATCCGCTGGCCGGATCCATGTTCCGCAGCATGCAGGATCTTTCGGGTGCGCTCGGCGCCTTCCATGCCGACGTGATGGGCAGCGGCATCGCGCAGGGTGTCACCGTATGCGTGATCTCCGAGTTCGGTCGCAACGCGCGGCAGAACGGCAGCCTGGGCACCGACCACGGCCGCGGCAACTGCATGTTCGTCATGGGTCGCAACATTGCCGGTGGCCGGGTGCTGGTGAACAACTGGCCCGGTCTGGCCATGGAGCAATTGGAGAACAGGCAGGATTTGAGGGTCACGCTCGATCACCGGGATATTCTGGCTGAGATCGTTCGGAATCGTTTGGGCAACCCGAACACGGCCGCAATCTTCCCGGACTATGTACCGACTATGCGGGGCGTGACCCAGTAGTTCAGCGTACTACCACAGACCCGCTCATGCCTGGATGCAGCGTGCAGTCGTAGGGGAACGTGCCCGCTACCAGGAAGGTGCGTGTCACTCTCTGATTGATGGTCGCCTGGATGTCGGTGGGGGCGCCCGTGAGCCGGTTGAAGATCACGTTGTGCGGCTCCGCCGGAAACTCGTAGACCACGGTTCCACCGATGTTGATAGTCGTGGTGAACGGGACGAACGAGAAACCGGGCATGGACACAGTGGCAGAGCCGGCCGGGTTGGGCGTGACATTGAGCTGCAACGAGCCCGTTGTGCCGCTCATGCTCGCCCTGATGGATGCCTGACCCGCGGTAATCGCGGATACCAGGCCGGTCGAGTTGACGGTAGCAACGTTGGGTGCCGACGAGCTCCAACTCACCGTCCCGCTGACCACAGAGCCGTTCGCATCGCGTGCGGTTGCCGTGAGCTGTGCGGACTGACCCACAATTACGGTGGTGAAGGGAGACGAGACGTCTACCGATCGAATCGTGCCGGGTCCGGAACTATCCCCGCCGCATGACGCGACCACGGCCAGCAGAACTGCACGCTTCAGGAATCGTAGCATCTGGATTTGTGCGGTGCGCATTATGGAAAATCTCCCCCAACTGGACTGACGACGCAAAGGTGAAATCTGTTAACCCTTTCGTGTCGTGACCGATGATCTGTTCGAAGCGTCGCGAAAGCAAGATGTTGCGTTTCGGTCGTGCCTCATGCGCGACCCAACGAACTCGTTTGCCGTTCTTTATCGTGGAGTGCTCATGTCAAAGCTGAAGCTGGTGGTTCTACTGTGCGCCGCGGTCGCCGTGCCGGCTCGCGGGGTGAGCGCGCAAAGCTGTCTTGGACTGCCGTCCTTTGTTGCCGGATCGGTCCATCTCAACGCGGCTGGCGAGTTTCCGCAGGACGCCAAGACGTACGCAGTGGGCATCGGCGCAGGCCGGCCCAACAATCTGTTCGGCAACCTGGGCGCTGGTCAGGTGGCGTACGATCTGTTCAGCGAAAAAGCGACGTACGGTTTTCTCGAGTTCGGCTATCAGATCCCGATCAGCATGGCGCAGCTGTGTCCAATTGCAGGTGGATCGTACTCTATTGGACCCGATGATGAAGCAGCCGGCATCAAGGTCAAGGCACCGGGTGCAACCGCTGGATTAGCCCTGGGTCTGCCCATCAGCTTTGGCGTGTTCCAGCTGATCCCGAACGCGGGCGTCCGCTACGAGTACGCGGCCGTGACGACTGAGGAAGCGGGCGCATCGATCAAGGAGACCTTCGGCAATGGCGTGGTCGATGTCGGTCTCGGTTTCGTGATCTTCGATCGGATCAGCATTCAGCCCATTGCGCGGATCCGATTCGGTGGCGACAGCAACGACCGCACACTTGGGGTTTTCGCGGCCTTTAGCTTCCCGTGGCGCGCCGACGACTTCTAACAGCCAAATCCCGCAGTTGAAGTTCCGAATTTGAAGTACCGAAGTCGAAGTTCCGAAGTCGAAGTTCCGCCGTCCGCTTGGAAATGCGGAACGTCGAAATCGGAACTTCAACATCGGAACTTCACATTCGGTACTTCAACTGCAGTACCTTTTTGGGGCTAGGCCTTCTGGTACAGGCGGTGGCCCACCAGGAGGCAGGCCAAGAGCGCGATGCCGGCCCACAAGAAACCCCAGGCCAGTGTGGGGACACCGGTGAGCTGGCCCAGCATATATGCATCGGATTGCAAATACGGCTGGGCCAGAATGTCATCGCGGATGTCGAACAGCGCGTAGAGCGCGCTGGTCAAGCCCAGCCCGGTGAGCAGCGCCAGAAGGCCGCCATTGGGCAGCTTGCGCGCGGCTACAATGAGGGCCAGGCCGAACAGCAGACTGAAGAAAAAGCCGAAGCCGTTGCGCACGAACAGCGCAGCCGCACCGAGCAGTAGCGCTCCCAACACAATCAGCGTGGTGCGCGCAATTCGCGGCCGCGTACGCGCGATCAGCAGGAGAGCCAGGCCCCAGATCAAACTGCCGAGGTAGCCCGCCGAAAGCATGACAAACGGATTTCCGCCGTTCACCAGCGTGGTGCCCCCTTGCCGGGGATCGAGCGTGATACGTTGCACCGTGCCACCCGTGGCCAAACCAGCCAGCGCGTGACTCAGCTCGTGCAGAAAGACCACGAAGATCTTGAACGGGTAGATCCAGACCGTAGGCCAGAGCAGCCACAGGATCGTGAAGTAGACGGCAAAGCCGCCCAGAAAAACCAGTCGTCGGCGCTGTTTGAGTTGCATGCGGTATGTACGCCGCGGCCGGCCACCAGGTTTCCCAACGACTCCCCATCCACCATGCGCACCAGGTCTCCCCAACTGGCCGCCCGCGCCGGACACAAACGTGTCATAACCGGCATGCAGGCTGCCTCGATTCGCCTGCAGCCCGCTCCACGCAGGATCGCTCATGCGCATTTTGATCGGACTTTTGGCCATGGCAGCTGTCATGGCTCCCGCAACGCCCGTCGCCGTTTGGGCACAGAGCGATCGGAACGTGGTGAGTCAGGCCTTGCACGACTGCACCTTCAGTCGGCCCTGCAACTGGACCAGCCACGCAGCCATTGCATTTGGCACCACGTACGCATTGCGCGCGCTGCGCGTACCGACTGAACTGGCGGCGGGGCGCGGCCGCCTTGATGTTCGTGGGCAAGGAAATACGCGACCAGATGAAATGGGGCGTGCTGGGCAGCGCGGACAGCAATGGCGACCTCGTTTCCGGACTGGCGGGTTCGTTGCTCGCGTATTATTTGAGCCATCGCTCCATGCCAGCCACTGGGTTTGCTGTTGCATTCAATGCCGAGGGCCGCACGCAACTGGGGATCCGGCTGCGCGCACCGTAGCAACTGACATACCCCCGTCCCCGCACAGCGCACGTCCAACCACACGCTGAGGCCGTTCGCGTCTCAACTCCAAGTTGTTTCATCGTCGAACTTGTATCCTGCATCCCCATGGATCTGCGAACCAGCACGAGCACGGGTACGATCACGATGATGGCAGAGCACCTCGGTAGAACTGCGCACGTCGCCACGCGCCGCGCCCACGCGCGTGGCGCGCGTCTTTCCGCGCTGATGTTGGCGGTGGCAGCGGCGCAAACAGCGGCCCAAGGTGGCGGGCAGGCCGGCCAGTCGGCGCCGCCCAGAGCAACAGCACTACATGCGGATGCTCCGCGCGCTCAGGCAGTGCGCACGACCATGCCGATGCGCGTTGATGGCCGGTTGGACGAGCAAGCCTGGAACAGCGCCTCATCCGTGAGCACCTTCAGGCAAATCGACCCCGATGAGGGCCAACCGGTGAGTGAGCGAACCGAAGTGCGCATTCTCTACGATGACAATGCGATTTATATAGGGGCGCACCTGTACGATCGCAGTCCGGTCACCACTCGGCTTGGCCGGCGCGACATGGACCGCGGTGATGCCGATTGGTTTGCCGCCATCTTCGATTCTTATCACGATCATCTGACCGCGTACGTTTTTCTCATCAATCCGTCTGGTGTGCTGCGCGACGCGGTACGCAGCGAAGAGAATGCCGATCCATCGTGGGACGCAGTGTGGGAAGGTTCGGCCCAGATCGACGGCGAGGGCTGGATTGCGGAAATGCGCATTCCGTTCAGTCAACTTCGCTTCGCGCGCGCCGATGCACAGACCTGGGGTGTCCAGTTCGAACGGGATATCACCCGGCGCGGTGAAATGGCCGTGTTTGCCTTTTCGCCCAAGTCCGAGCCGTCCGGCATTCCACGGTACGGCCATCTGGAGGGTATGCAGAGCATTACGACGGGCAAACGTCTGGAAGTGCTGCCCTATGTAGTGGCGCGCAACGAGCGCATTGAAACGGGCGCCAATCCGTTCCGCAGCGACTCCGAGGGCGAAGTCTCGAGTGGCGTCGACCTGAAGTATCGGGTCAGCTCCAACCTCACATTGAACGCCAGCATCAATCCCGATTTCGGCCAGGTCGAGGTTGATCCCGCGGTAGTAAACCTCAGTGCCTACGAAACTTTCTTCGAGGAGAAGCGGCCGTTCTTCCTGGAAGGCGCGGACATCTTCAACTTCGGACAAGGGGCGGTAGGACCGGGCAGCGTGTATCGCAATCTCTTCTATTCGCGACGGGTAGGCCGGCGACCGCAGCTGGGCGCACCAACTCCGCTTTCTGATGTACCCGACGTGAGCACGATTCTGGGCGCTGCAAAATTGACTGGACGACTCGGTTCGGGCTGGTCGCTGGGTGTGCTGGAAGCGCTGACCCAGGAAGAACAGGCTCGCTTCCGCAATTTGACCACGCAGAGCAACGAATCCAGTACGGCCGAGCCGCTCACCAATTACTTCGTGGGTCGGCTGATCAAGCAATCACAGAATGGTATGTCTCGCCTGGGCGGCATGGTCACCGCGGTCAATCGCGATGCGGATGATGCGCGCGTCGCGCAGGCGCTGCGCGCCAACGCCTTCACCGGCGGCATCGACTGGAGCCACGAGTGGGCGGGCCGCGCCTGGCGCTTCAGCGGCTTCCTGGCCGGCAGCAACGTGCGCGGCGCTGCCAGCGCGATAACACTTACCCAGCAGAGTGCGCAGCGCTACTACCAACGTCCCGATGCCGGGCATCTCGAGCTGGATGACAACGCATCAACGCTGTCTGGTTTCGCCGCGCAGGCGCAGATCTACAAACAGTCGGGCCAACACTGGATCGGTGATCTGGGCATTTACGCCGTCAGTCCTGGCTACGAGGTCAATGACCTGGGCTTCCAGTCGCGTGCCGATCAGCTGGGCCTGAACGGTCGCATCGTGTATCGGCAGCAGCAGCCTGGCCGGCGGCTGCGCTCGTACAATTTCTGGAGCAGCTTTGGCTACAACACCAACTTCGACGGACTGTCCATTGGTAATTCCATCGGTGGCGGTGTGGGCGTGCAGTTCCTCAACTTCTCGTCATTCAACATCAATCTGGGCACGAACATTGGCACGCATGATGATCGGCTCACGCGCGGCGGCCCGCTTTCCCGCACGACCACGAGTGGCCGGCTGTTCGCGTTCTACAATTCGGACTACCGCAAGAACACCACGGTCTCCCTGAACGGCGGTGGCATGCGCTGGCAATCGGGCGGCTGGTACAAGCAAGTGGGTGCGTCGCTCAGCGTCAAACCCGCACCCAGCTGGAATCTTTCCGTGGGCCCAAACGTGCAAGGCTCGTACGATCCCGGCCAATTCGTGATCCGCGTAAACGACGCGCTGGCCAGCGCTACCCTGGGCGCCCGCTACGTCTTCGCCGGTATCCGCACTACCACACTGAGCATGGAGACGCGGCTGAATGTGACCTTCTCACCCGAGTTGTCCCTCCAACTCTACGCGCAACCTTTCATCTCGAGCGGTGACTATGGCGCACTCAAAGAGCTGCGCCGGCCGGGCGAATTCACGTTCAATCGCTACGATCAGGTGGGATCCGTATCCCTTCAAAACGGTGGCGAGTCATTCCGCATCGATCCGGACGGCAGCGGACCGGCACCGACCTTCACCGCGCCCAACAACGACTTCAATGTGCGATCGCTGCGCGGCAATGCTGTGCTGCGCTGGGAATGGCGCCCCGGCTCTACCGTATTCTTTGCCTGGCAGCAGATGCGCTCGGGCAGTGCACCACTTGGCGATTTTGATTTCACGCGCGATCAGCGCGCGCTCTTCCGCGCCCAGCCCGACAACATCTTCCTGGTAAAGGTCAACTACTGGCTGAATCCGTGAACGGAAGAGGCGTGCGGGCGTATCGGGAGTATCGGGGTGTTGGATCCGCATCCCCGACACGCCCGACACGCCCGTTTAGATCAAGTGCGGAATTTGTCGGGGAACTGCTTGGCGATGGCGGCCGCTAGCGGGTCCGCAATCATGGACATGTGGCCCGCCGCCGAGCGCAGCGCCATGAACGTGCGTGTGGCATCCTTGGCCGCCTGTGCATCGACCACGTCCTTGAGCGTGACCACGTGCGTCTTCACCAGATCGGCAACCACGTTCTTGGGCAGGTTCGGATTGGCCGAGCTGAGGAAGGCCGCGAAGTCCTGCGCGTAGTTCACGAGCGCATTCACTGCACCATCAGCCTTGCCCTTGTTCTTGCTGGCTACGCCCACCGTGTAGTCGACAGCAAAGCCAATGTGACGACGCCAGAGCGACAGGAAAGCACTCTCGGCGTCGGCACCGTACACGGCGCCGATCATCTTGGAAAGGTCGACGCCATTGCCATCCAGCGCGCTGGCCGCGGCCTTGAACTCCGCGTCCCGGCCGCCCAGCGCGGCACCGGTCGCGGCGCCCGCCAGATAAACATGCTCCTGCAACAGTCGATTCAAGGACGCGCGCAGTTCGGACGCAGCAATGCGCGGGGCCGTTGTGCTGTGATCTGCGACCGGCGCCTGTGCCGCGGCGGACGTCGCCCCAACGGCACCTGCCAGGGTCAGGACGGCCAGTACGCGGGCTGCGGCCCGCAGGTAGGACGTGTACCTCATCGTGTTTCTCCTTTCAGGGTTACGCGGAGTTCTCCGCGCATGAAGGGATGCCGCGCGCAGTGGTACGCGTAGGTTCCCGGTTTCTCGAACGTGAACGCAGCGCGCTCGCCTTTCCGGGCGAGCGGCAATGCAAACAGTGAATCCCTCATCTCGGCCGTGCCCGCCGTAGCCGTGTGCTCGATTTCATCCTCGTTGACCCAGACGACCGTGGCGCCCACCACAACTTCCAGCTGCGCAGGCCGAAACTGAAACGTGCGCACCGCAACCACCGCAGTGTCCGCGGCCGCGCTCCCGACCGTCCCGACCTGCAGCCGGTCACGCCCCTGCAGAGCCATTCCAGTCAATACGCCGAGCAGGACCAACGACCACATGCTTTGCACTCTCTGATTTTCAGGATTCCGACGTTCACGGGAGTTCTACGACGCCCACCCCGCATTTGGATTGGTCAGGAAGGCCGGAGAGAGGAAGCGAGAAAGAGAGGAAGCGAGAAAGGAGGAAGTAAGGAAGAAGAGGAAGTGATGAAGTGAGGAAGTGAGGAAGAAACGAAGAACGAAACCCGAGCCGCGACCGTGGCCCCGCCGACAACGCGCTCGCGACAGCGAGCCGCGCGCCCGCGAGCGCAGCGAAGCGCGCCCACGCAGTGCGCCCGCCACCAGGCGCGCCCGCTTGCGCAGCAAGCGCCATAAAAAGCAACTCCCTGGACAGCATATGCCGCCAGGGAGTGCATGCGAGCGCTCGGCCTCCCCCCGGATTACCTGCGCTCGAACATCTTTTTCAAAACGTCCAGGTCACGAGACGCCTGGACTGCATAATCCAATGCTACGGACGTTTTGCCTTTGCTCAGCTCAGCACGAGCCTGCTTACAGGCTTTTGCAACTTCGCTTGCTATGGCCCGCGCTTTCCTGCCGTCCTCGCCGTACGTGACCTGCATGGTCGGCTCGTACTGCCGGAGCACTTGCTCCGCGTTCTGCACACCGGTCAAGACCGCATCGGCAACAACAGCATCGAAAGCACCGCTGACGCTGTGGACCACTCGATCGGTGAGTGACTTCTTCTCGGTCGGGATGGCGTCCAGTGTTGCGACTTCAGCTCTGGCCTGCCGACCTGCCAACCACCGGTTTTCGGATGCGACTGCGAGCAGCACGAGGGCGACTCCAGCCACGAGCAGCCTGGTTCGCATCGCCGCTCCTCCGTCTGTCAGTTGCTCTCGGCCTGGGGGGAAAGCAATCCGCGGGCCGCCCCTGGTCCAATCAGCTAAATAATTAATTGACAACGTGTTATGCAAAGTACTGCGGTGCCAAAAGAGCCCGGAGTTGCCCACCTTTTTGCGCGAATCCGCAAACTATTCGCACTTTTCATGGCATCGGCGCGTTACACTTTCCCCCGTGTACTGACACGTCTCGTTGCGGAGAACGGACATGCGAACCCGAATCATGCTCGCGCTTTTGCCGCTGGCGATGGGCGCAACCGCGGCAGCTCAGACCCCTTACTATCCACCGGCCGAGCCGGGCTGGGACAAACGTCGGCCCGAGCAGGTGGGTATGGACGCCGCCAAGCTGCAGGAGGCGGTGGCATTCGCGCAGAGTCGCGCATCGCAGTCGGCTCGGGACCTCGAGCTGGCGCATTACAGTGCATCTGGGCGTGAGCCGTTTGGTGACGCGGTTGGTCCCTTCAGCGAGCGGGGACCGCAGGGCGGCATCATCGTGCGCCAGGGCTACATCGTGGCCGAATGGGGCGAGCCGGAACGCGTGGACATGACGTTCAGCGTCACCAAGAGTTTCGTCTCGACCACGGTGGGTTTGGCCTTCGATCGAGGAATGATCCGCAGTGTCGACGATATGGTACGTAACTATATGGCGCCCATTCTGCCGGCCGACCCGGGCGGCCAGGCGGTTGAATCCAGTGTTGGGCGATTCGGCGCGCCGCGACCCATCGCGCTGTTCGAAACGGAACACAATCGCAAGATCACCTGGGATCATCTGCTCCGTCAGGTGAGCGATTGGGAGGGCACATTATGGGGCAAGCCCGAATGGGCCGATCGACCCACCGGTGAGGCCAACACCTGGATCACACGCGCGCGCAACGCGCCGGGCAGCGCGTACGAGTACAATGACACGCGCGTGAACGTGCTGGCATTGGCCTCACTCAACGTGTGGCGCCGGCCACTTCCTGAAGTGCTGCGCGAGCTCGTGATGGATCCGATCGGCGCGTCGCAAACCTGGCGCTGGTACGGTTACAGTAATTCCTGGATCGTACTCGACGGGCAGCGCGTGCAATCGGTGAGCGGTGGTGGTCACTGGGGTGGTGGCATGTTCATCAGCGCGCGCGATCAGGCGCGTTTTGGGTTGCTCACGCTGCGCAATGGCAAGTGGAAGGACAAGCAGCTCGTTTCCGAGCGGTGGCTGCGCATGGCCCGCACGCCGACCCAGGCCGAGCCCGGCTACGGCTTCATGAATTTCTTCCTCAACACCGGTAAACGCCGTTATCCCAGTGCGCCTGAGACCGCGTTTGCCCATCTGGGCAATGGCACCAACATCATCTACTGCGATCCTGTGAATGACATTGTCATTGTGGCGCGCTGGATCGAGGGCAACGCCATCGACGGGTTGATCCAGCGTGTGTTGGCC
>JBOHRF010000174.1:0-10011 GCA_050732575.1 Longimicrobiales bacterium | reverse complement strand
GGCAAACGTCCAGGGGCGCAGAGCCGGGCTGCGGCCTGTGCTGCGCTCGATGACGGCCGTAGCGGCTTGCACGACCGGATGGTCCAGCGCTATGCGAAAACCCGGCGTGAACATCGGTCGATCCCGCGTGCGCCCGGTGTAACTGCGCTGCGCTTCGGTGCTCAGCCGGACCTGTATGCTGCAGCCGTCCGGGACGGAAACGGTGCTCAACGCATCCCTGACCTGAGCGACGGCCAGCTCCGCTCCCGTGCCCGGAAGCAGACGCCAATCCAACACTACGAGCACGCGGTCCGGGATCACGTTGCGACTGCGCGGAAGCGTCTCCAGAGCCGTGGGCGCGAGTGTAGAGGCGCCGAGCAAGACATCCGTGGGCAAGGCCGCGGCGAAACGCTGAAGCGCGGGCACGATCGACTCCAACGCGTTGATGGGGTTGCGCGCGCGTTCCGGCGCACTGGCGTGTGCGGCCTCGCCCTGGATCTCGACAATGACTTCTGCGCGGCCTCGGTGACCGATGCAAAGGTCACCGGCCGTCGCCTCGCCGATGATGACCGCCGCAGGCCACACTGCCCGCTCTTGTAACAGGTACTCCATGCCCCAACCACCGCGCTCCTCCAGCACGGTGTGCGCCACGATCACGTCACCGGGCGGCCGCTCGTGCAAGAAGGACGCAGCAGCGTACGTCTGCACGGCCAACGGTCCCTTGATGTCCATGGCGCCGCGCCCGTGCAAAAACCCATCGGCTATCGTGCCGCCGAAGGGATCGAACTGCCAGCTGGCTGGATCGCCCACATCGACCGCATCCAGATGACAGCTGAGCATGACGGGTTGGGCGTCACCCAGACCACGCACGCGCGCAAAACAGTTTCCTACTTCATCGCTCCACACATCATCGAAGCGCAGGTGCTGAAACTCGTGCAACACGCGCGCGGCCAGCTCGCCCTCCTGACCCGGCAGGCTGGGGATTCGAATCAAATCCTGGGCAAAACGGATGGCCTGATCGAAGCTCGGTGCCAACGGCGTTCTCAACGGTTGAAGCGGACCGCGCGGTCCATGCCATGCTCGACCCACGCAGCAATAGCCTCAGTGGCAACGGGCAGCAGCTCCACAATCTGCTTTTCTTCCTCGGGCAAGAACTCGGCAAGCACGTGGTCAGCCAGGTCAGTGCCCGGTTCCTTTTCACCCACGCCAATACGCAGACGCGCGTAGTCGCGCGTGTGTAGCGCCAGCTCCACGGACTTGAGCCCGTTGTGTCCGCCGGCGCTGCCGCGCGCCCGCAAACGAAGGCGACCGACCGGCAACGCGGTGTCATCAACCACCACGAGCAGGTCGGTCGCAGGTGAAAACTCGGCCCACTGCAGCAGCGGCAGCAAGGCCACACCGCTGCGATTCATATAGGTGACAGGCTTGAGCAGGCATACCGCCTGCTCACCGATTCGTCCCTCGACCATCAGCGAGGCACCTCGACGGACAAAGCGGCCCAGATGCCAGGCCTGAAGCAGCCGATCCAACACCCACCAGCCCACGTTGTGGCGCGTGGCCTCGTAGTCCGAGCCCGGATTGCCGAGCCCGCAGACCACTTTCACGGAATGGCTCCCGATCAGCTCTCGGACTCGCCCTCTTCCTTACGGCGCCGAATGACTTCCGGCTCCGCTGCCTCCGTGGTCGGCTCGGCCACCACAGCGGGCTCCTCCACTGCCGCTACCGTAGGCGCGATCACGCTGCACACCGAGCGCTCGCCATCAACCAGCAACTCGATGCCCTCCGGCAGAGCAAGATCACTCACGTGCACCGAGTCATTGATGCCCAGGTGCGAAACATCCACGCGAATGGTGTCCGGGATCTGGTCGGCCAAACACCGAATGGCCAGCTCGTTCAGCGATTGCTGCAGGATGCCACCCAGCTTCACGCCCTCGGGCGTGCCCTGCAGATGAATCGGAACCTCCACCGTGATTCGCTCACCCGCGTGAATCTGGTAGAAATCCACATGCAGAATGGTGCCTCGATAGGCGTGCGATTGCACTTCGCGCACGAGCGCTTTGACCTCCGCCTTTTCGCCCTCAATGCGAAGGTTGATGACCGTGCTTCCCTTGCGAATCTGCGAGAACAAACGCTCCAACTCATGCGCATCCAGGCTCAGCGTGCGCGTGGCCTCGCCGTGGCCGTACACCACCGCTGGGATACGCCCACCCGCGCGCAGCTTGCGCGCCCAACCTTTACCCCGTTCTGCGCGCGGTTGCGCGGAAAGACTTGCTGGCGTTGCCATCTGTTACCTCGACTAGTCGAACAATTGACTCACGGACTCATTCGAGTGCGTGTATTTGACTGCGCGCGCCAACAGCGGTGCAATGGATAACACGCGCAGCTTGCTGAACTGTTTGCCATCAGGCACGTGCAGCGTGTTGGTGACGACCACCTCCGCGACCGGCGCGCGCGACAACCGTTCCACTGCCGGTCCAGAAAGCAGCGCATGCGATGCAGCCGCGTACACGGACGCGGCGCCCCGCTCGATGAGCGCGTTCACCACACTCTCCAGCGTACCGGCCGTGTCGATCATGTCATCCACCACGATGCAGGGCCGGCCCTCAACCTCGCCCACGACCTGCATCACTTCCGCAACATTGGGTGACGGGCGCCGCTTATCGATGATGGCGAAGCTGGCGGTCAGGCGACGCGCAAAGCCGCGCGCCATCTTGGCCGCACCAACATCGGGTGCCACCACCACCGGATTCTCCAACCCCAGCTCGCGGAAGTATGCCGTCAGCACGGGCGCGGCATACAAGTGATCTACCGGGACGTCGAAGAAGCCCTGGATCTGGTGCGTGTGAAAGTCCATGCCCAGGACTTTGTCCGCACCCGCTGCTTCCAGCAGATTCGCGACCAGCTTACCGCCAATGGCTACGCGTGGCTGATCCTTGCGATCCTGACGCGCATACCCGTAGTAGGGGATGATGGCGGTTACCCGGGCCGCCGATGCACGTTTGGCTGCGTCGATCAGCAGCAACAGCTCCATCAAGTTGTCGGCCGGGGGCGGCGTGGGCTGGACGATGAATACGTCGCGGCCACGTGCGTTCTGATTGATGCGCACGAAAATTTCGCCGTCCTCGAACCGACGGACGGTCACATCTGCCAGACTGATGTCGAGCTTGTCCGCGATCTCTTCCGCAAGCGGCTGATTGGCAGTGCCGCTCACCAGGAGAAGAGGCGCGCTCAACGGTTGGTCCGCCATCCCTTTGGTCGTTGGAATTCCGGCCACCTGGGCCAACCGAACAACAGCCTTTAATCCTAGCGGCCAGCCGAGATTTGTGTCAATTCAACCCCTGGGCGGCCGGGTCGGTAAACGATCAGGATTCGCTGGGACTCGGACCTGCCCGCTTGGGTGCAGCACTGGGCAGGTGCACGTCCGCCAACTGGGCCATTGTGCGTTGCAGAACGGATTGTGAGCGGGATCCGGTGAGCTGAATGGCGCCAATGTAGATGAGAACGGCCTTGCCCAGCGCTTCATGGCCATCGAGCAGCGCGGCAAAAGTGATGGCGTTGTCGATGTGCCGCCGGATGATGGATTCTTCAGCGCGCGCAATGGCGAGCTCGATAAAACGTTCGTTTTCCTCGTTGCGTTTCTGACGCTCGATAACACCGCGTACCATGAGATCGGGTCGGAAGCGCCGCCAGCCTTCGTCTTCATCATCGGGCGCCGTTTCGACCGGCATATCATCGTGCAATTGCAGGCGCCGCTGACTGGCGGGCAATCCATCTTCCAGCGCGATGAGCACCCGCGTCCTGATGGTGTTTGCAATGTTCTCGGCCAGGTCCATCTCGCGCAGATAGCGGACCAGGGCTTCCTCGAAGCTGAGCCGGCCCTCGAAGAGCGCAATGAAATCCAGAGCCTGCTGTTGGTGCTCTTCCGTGAGCGCCTCCCAGGCCATGGCGGTCGCTACTTCCAACTTGCGGCGCGCCGCTTCCGGAACGGTGCGCGGCATGCGCGGTGAAGGCATGGGCATTGTTGTCCCTGCATCGCAGTGCGTCGGCTTTACGAAAAAAGGGGCGGAACGTTGAGCCGTCCTCGCCCGAGCTCGAACCACCGCAGGTTCCGCGGTCCGGTCCTGAGGTCATTCCCGGGGGTGGACACAGCATGTGTGCGATCCGCTTGGCCGTCAAAAAATTCAACCGCTGCTGAGCCAACTGGATGCGCGGAAGATAGCGCAATTCCCGCCGGTGTGCGACATCGCTCGACATCTGCGCCCAACCCGTTAACACACACCCGAAACCCTCCAAAAACTGTACCCGAATGTGTACCGAGGCCGGGTACAGTTCTTTGGAATTTCGACGCGATCCTCACGTTCGTTTCGCGTGAAACGTATGCAGGCGTGGCATGACCTACGCCGACGAGCTCGCCCGCGTGCGATCCCAGCACGATGCCGGTGGCACCCGTCGGCGTGCAGCCCGGCTGCTTCGCCAGGCCGGCCGCAACGCGACCGAGGAGCTACTGCTCGCCATCGCGCTGGCCCCGCACCAGAAGGGTGACGGATCCGTTCGCCCACTCACCGATGCCGAGGACGCAGACGCACGCGACCTGGTCAGGCAAGCGATCGCGCTTCAGTCGGATCCCGCCATTGTCGGCCGCCGGCTCGATCCCGCCACAACACCGGTGACACCGCTGGAGCCGAAGCGGCCGAAGGTCAGGGAGTCGGTGCCGTACAGCCCGCCGTCACGCAGAGCGAAGCCTGAATCACAATCCACCAACACCAACCACACCGAGGGAGGTATGGCAGGAACCCGATTGAGCCACGAGGACGGGCGTAAGCTGCGCGAATTCCTGAGCCAGATGCGCGCAGCGGATCCGGACCTCTTGCCCGCGGCCGCGCTCGAGCGCGTCAACAAGAAGCTCGCGCACCCGATGACGATGATCGCGTTCAAGGGCCACTGGAACAAATGCAAGCCGAACGGGAAGCGCGGACGGCCGCGCAAGCGCGCGGTGGCGGTCACGGAGATCCCGGCCGGCAAGGAAGTGACGGGCCAGCCGAATTCGATCCCGGCCAGGGCAGTCGATGCAGACTCGTTTCGAGGCGCAGCGGTGAGCGAGCAGCCCGGGACCAGCCGCGTGCGGATCCTGTACTTCGACGGGCCGGTGGACGTTGGTATCGGCGTTCTCGAGGGCGTGCTGCGGGGCGTGCGCGCGCCATGAGCCAAGCAACGTCCACCGCAGCCGGCCTCGGAACACCCCGGTTACGAGTGGCAGGCGGTCGAGGAGGATCAAGCCTGGAAAGCGGGAAGCTTCAGGAGATGCCGCCGCTGGCTCGGCCACGAACACCGCATGTGTTGTAAGCGGGCGGTTGCCGAACTGCAGCGCCCATTCAAGAGTGGCACGTCGACCTGGGCGTACTGCTCTGAGCACATGTACGGACGCTGGGTCGAGGACGGGCGCGTGATGGAGTGGCGCTTCGTGAAGGTGAGCGAATGATGCACCAGCCGATCGACGTCCAGGAATTCAGTGCAGTCGACGCCTCGCTGTGCCCTCGGCGAGGTGTCGAATGCCGTTGTCAGCCATGGTGTCGGCGATGCGGCTTCGGTGTTCACGCGGCCGTGCACGGCCCGCACTTCGGCGAGCCGCCAGGCAGCAAGCCCTACGACCACGCGTACGAACCGCGCGGGGTCACGAAATGATCCCGGTCCGGCAGACGAACGTCTGCGGCCGCGGGAACTGCATGGCCGCGTGTTTTGCGAGCATCCTCGAGATCCCGATCGAGGAGGTGCCCGACTACCGCGCGATCGACGCGGCGGGCGGTTCGTGGCTGAACGCGATCAATTCCTGGCTCTCGAAGCATTACGCGCAGCTGTACCAGGAGCTCGAGCCGGAAGTGTGCGAGGTCATCATGCCGACGGGCTGGCACGTGATGAACTACGGTACGCGCGAGGCCGGGCATTCGGTGGTGGGCTTCTGCGGCCGCGCGGTCTGGGATCCTGCTGACCCGAAATTCATGGCCGTACCCGACATCGATTCCCTGCCAGATCCCTACAACTACGGCGTGCTGGTCGAGCTCTCAGACGAGCTGATCGACACCTGGCAACCAACCTGGGCGGAGTGTCTATGCCCGCATTGCATCCGAGGTGACTCGTGACGCGCGGCCAACGCGGTGGCCTTGCTAAATGCGTCGATCGCGGCGCCGAATTAGCGCTCACTCCATCTCTTTTCGGAGACCAATGAACATTCGCTTTACGAAGATCCGGTACGCGCAGAAGGACGAGAAGCCGGTCAATCTCGCATGGAAGGATGCGAGTGGCGCCGATTCGATCACCACGACGCTCGAGTCAGCGTCCGAACCAGAGCCCGAGTTCATCAAGACGCTGCGCGCGTTTCGGCCGGAGGTGCTGAAGCTCTGCCGGCTGCCGCGCGCGTGGGGTGATGACGCCGAGGTGCGCCAGGTCACGATCGGCTGGACCAAGGATGACCGCCGGACCGTGCAGATCACCATGGTGAAGCCGCTGCCCGATTCGAACGCGCCGCTGGTCATCAACACGCCCTACCTGCCAGAGCCTGCGGAAAACGGCCAGGGCGGCGGCATGTCGACCAACATGATGAATCTGCTCGACCAGCTCGAGCAGGTCGCCGAGCGCTACGTCGCGGGTGAGCGCGCGCAGAAGGAACTGGCGCTCGATGACGCGCGCGAAAAGAAAAACGGACGCCGCGTGAAGCAAGATGACATCGAAGAAGCCATCGAGGGCAGCGATGATGAAGCCGGCTACCTGATCCGCCGGCGTGAGCACCTGGCCGCGCTGAAGCTGGTGCTGGGTTCAGACCGGCAGTTTGCACAGGCACCTACAGACCAGGAGCTGGCCGTCGCGCTGATTGAAGAGTTCGATCGGGTTGAGACGCACGATCCTGATGATGCCGACCGTCAGACGTTGTGGCCGGGCATCTTCCAACACGCGCCTGAGCCTGTACCCGGCGGCCCGGGCTACGTGTGGTGTGCTGTGCGTACGGATGGCGGCGTGCCCGCGTTCTGGTATGACGTCGATCCCCCGCTCTTCCTGGCCAATTGGTCTGCGCTGGCGGCGACGCTGCGTGGCGCGCCGCTCTTCGCCGCCGTGCACGAGCTCTTCGACCTGCCCACGCCTGATGAGCCGAGTGCGCAGGATGCAACAGAAAATGAAGTGGTCTCAACCGAGACCGCCGAGCAGTGGGCCGAGCGCACGTTCCCGCGGCCGGACGCCGGCGACGTAGCCGGGGCGATCCTGCAGACGTTGCACGTGGTTGCGCTGGGCGATCAGGGCGAGATGATCGACTCGTGGTTTGCTGCGCACCTGGAAGGCGTAACCGATGCCGAGCTGCTCAGCATGTTCGAGACAGGGCTCGTGCTGCGCGCGAAGGGGCAGGAGAAGTTTGGTCTACCCACGGTGGCCACGGGCTCACAGCACAACGAGCAGGAGATCGTCTACGTCGAGGTAACTGCACGCATCGATTCCGGCGCGGCGAGTATCACGGCCGGCAAAGGCAGGAAGAAGCAGACCGTCGATTTCGAGCAGATCGTGCAGCTGCTGCGCGCGCTGCTGGACATCTCGGACGTAACGGTTGGTGTCAATGCCGATGACACAGCCGGGATTTGGCGGTTCGTGCACAACGTGGTCCGTTCAGGTGCAGGATGAAAAAACTGCACGTCGGAACTCTTCCCGATGGTACGCGGGTGTGCTTTCCGCTTGAGCTGGCGTCCCTCACGATGGCTGTGCTCGGGATCCGCGGATCAGGCAAGACCGTAACCGTCAGCGTTCTGGTTGAGGAGCTGATTAAGGTTGGCATCCCGGTTGTTGTCATAGATCCTACGAATTCATGGTTCGGCCTCAAGTCGTCGGCGGACGGGAAGCGCCCGGGCTATCCGGTCGTCATCCTGGGCGGGCCGCAGGGTGACCTGCCGCTGCACGAAGATGCCGGCCACACGATCGCGAAGTTCGTGGTCACGCACCCCGGCAGCTACATCCTTTCGCTGCGCCACCTGCGCAAAGGCGCCCAGAAGCGCCTGGTAACCGCGTTCCTGGAAGAGCTCTATTACCTGAAGGGTGAGCCCCAGCATCAGACGCCGTTGTTCGTTGCGATCGATGAGGCCAGCCAGTTCGTGCCGCAGAAGGTGGGACTCGACCAGGCGCAGATGGTCGGCGCGGTGCAGGACATCATCCGGCTCGGTCGAAACTCGGGCTTCGGTATCGCACTGATCGACCAGCGGCCGGCCAGCGTCAACAAGGATGCGTTGACGCAGCTGGAGCTGCTCGTGTGCCATCGGATCACGGCGCCGCAAGACCGCGCGGCGCTACTCGACTGGGTCAAGCAGAACGATTCGGGCGATCACAAGGATGAATTCTTACGCCAGCTGGCGAAGCTGCCCAATGGTCACGCCTGGTTCTGGGCGCCGACCATGGATGACCTGTTCACGCTCGTGCACGTGCGCATGCGCGAGACTTTCGACTCCTCGAAAACTCCCAAGATCGGTGAGCGGCCGCTGCAACCGACGGCCGTTGCGGCGGTCGATCTGGATGCGCTAAAGACCGCGCTGCAGGTGACACTCGAGGAAGCCGCAGCCAGCGACCCGAAGGCGCTGAAGACGCGAATTGCCGAGCTCGAGCGCGAGGTGGAGGCGCTGCAGACCGCCGAGACGCTGGACCAGGTCTCGAATGGGGACGCTGAGGCGGCCGAGCAGCTTGGCTACAACGAGGGGCACAACCGGGGATTGATGCGCGGCTGGGATTTGGCCATGGGGCACGCGCGACCGCAGATCGACCGGGCCAATGAGGTCATGGCAACGTTTGGATCGCTCGTCCGTCTGTTGGCGGATCATGTAGGGGCGCTCGGTGTGATTGTGCAGCAGACGGAGACGTTCAGGCTGCCAGATGACGGGCCTGCCGATGCGGATGAAGCGCACGAACTGGAGCAGTACGGCGGAGTTCTGCGCGCGCACCCGGCGCAATTCGAAGCGGCCTTGGCCGAGGCTGGACTGTCAAAGGTCAGTAAACAGAATCCGCCGCAGGAAACAAAACCGCGCACACCGTCCACGAACGGCAATCTGCCCAAGGGTGAGGTCGCAGTCCTGACGGCTGCGTGTCAGTACCCGAAGGGTGTCACGCGCGAGCAGCTCTCCGTGCTCACCGGCTACAAACGGTCCTCGCGCGACGCGTACATCCAGCGGCTTCGTGAGAAGAGCCTCGTGCACGCCGAGGGTGACCGGATCATGGCCGCTGCCGGCGCAGAATCGCACCTGGGCAATTTCACGCCGCTGCCAACCGGCGCAGCGCTGCGCCAGTACTGGCTCGATCGCCTGCCCACGGGCGAGACCGCAATCCTGCGCGTGCTGATCGATGCGTACCCGCGCGAGGTATCGCGCGCTGCCCTGGACACAGTCACCGGCTACAAGCGCAGCAGCCGCGACGCGTACCTGCAGCGTCTCCGCTCGCGCCAGCTGGTCGAGACCGAATCGGGGGGCGTGCGAGCCAGCGCAACGCTGTTCACCGGTGGCCGCAAGTAGGGCGTCGGCATGGCGCAGCAGCTCGCAGTCGAGTTCATGCTGGACACGCGGCTTTCGCCGGATGCGCGTGTCTTGGGCTGGTTCATCCGGCATCGGACAAAAAGGGGTCCGGTGGAGATTTCGACTGTGGAGTTTGCCGACATGCTCGGTAACCAAACTGGGCTGAAACGCGTCCAGGCGGCGCTCGGCCAGTTGGCACGGCTCGGGTACCTGGTGCGTCGCCGAGGCGGGCGGGGGCACCACGATTCGTACGCGTTTACCTACGCCGAAACGGCGCAGCTAAAAATGGGCGCTGGAAAAGATAGCTACGCCGAAACGGCGCAGGTAAACGAGCACTTACCTACGCCGAAATCGACCAGCTATCCACCCGATAGCTACGCCCCAAGTGACCAGGTATCCGTTAGCTACGCCGAAACGGCGCAGGTAAACGCCGCCTCGCGCGCGGCCACGCATCCACACGCGCGCTCACACGCGGTTGATTTGAGCCTTTTAACGGATAACAACG
>JBOHRF010000173.1:0-10020 GCA_050732575.1 Longimicrobiales bacterium | reverse complement strand
AACACTGAGACAGTCAACGTCAAGAGCAGCAAACTGCCGCTCGCGGCTGCGCGTAGGAGGATCATGGGGTCACGGGTGGTGGCGGAAGATCTGGGGCGCTTGCACGCCGATCCAGCAGCGCCGAATGTGCGAGCCCGGCTGCCAGCGCGCAACCGTTGGCGGCGCCTGGACGACCGCTCTCGGCATGCGCAGTCCCGCCCGGGCCGGTCACCCGATATTTTCCGCTGGGGCAGTCGGACTTCAGCCAGGATCGAGGAATGTTGCAGCACGCAGTAAGAGCATCGAAGTACCTGGTTTCCAGGCCTATGGGTGCGCAGTCATGAAGCGAGCCCACTCATCGCGCCAGCGGTACCGGAAATTCCTGGAGGACTACAAACTCCGGCGCTTGGACGACGCGGCTGACGCCAATGGCAAGACGCCGCCCGCTGATGCGCCGGCGCCCGCTGACGGTGGAACGGCTGCGGGGGTCCGCCCGCTGTTGCGCGGCAAACGACGCGAGTATCTGCGCGATTATCTGCACTGGCTGCGGCCCCATAGCGTAGCCGTGATTGTGGTGTTCATCCTTGCACTGCTGGCCGCCGGCCTGCAGATGATCGAGCCGCTGTTCATGCGCTTCATTGTGGACAGTGTACTTCTGAATACGGCGCTGGATGCGAGCGCACGCCTGAGTCGCCTGCACGCGGCGGGCGCCGTGTTTCTCACCGTGATTGTGGTCTCCAACCTGACCAACGCGCTGAAGGACTACCGCCAGCGCCTGTTGAACGTGCGGGTCATCCTTTCGCTGCGGCGCGCGCTCTTCGACCGCCTGTTGCACCTACCCTTGCCCAGGCTCTGGGACATGAAGACCGGTGGTATCCTGTCGCGCCTCACGGGCGATACGGAAACCACCACTGGCCTGTTGCAGATGGCGGTCGTGTCCCCGGCCATCTCGGTCATCCGCCTGATCATTGCCGTCATCATCCTGACTTCGTTGAACTGGCGTCTCGCGCTCATGGCGTTGGCCATCATTCCCGGCATTGTCCTGCTCAGCCTGACCTTTGCGCGGCGCGTGCGGCCCATCTACCGGACCATTCGCAAGGATGCGGAAAAAATCGATGGGCGCGTGGGCGAGACCTTCTCGGGCATTCGCGTGGTGCGTGCCTTCGGCCGCGAGTTGCGCGAGATGATCGAATACCTGGTCGGACGGCACACCATACTGCGCAAGGAGATGTTCGCACAGCGCCGTGAGATGGTGCTGTGGACATCCTGGGGCCTGCTCATGGGCGTGGTCAGCGTCGTCATTGTCTGGTACGGCGGCTTTCTGAACCTGGCCGGCCGCGCCTCGATCGGCGACATCATGGCCTTCCAGTGGTACACGTTCCTGCTGCTCAATCCGGTATGGAACCTGGTCAATTCATTCTCCGAGCTGCAGCGCTCGCTGGCCGCCATGGAACGTGTGTTCGAGGTACTGGGCATGGAGGACGACAAGCCGGACCGCCCCGATGCGCGCGCTGCACCAGTGGTGGTGGACCACATCCAGTTCGAGAATGTGGAGTTCGAGTATCGCGAGGGTCAGCCGGTCGTGCGTGACTTCAACATCGCAGTGCCGGGTGGCTCTGTCATTGCCCTGGTCGGCCGCAGCGGCGCCGGCAAGACCACGGTGACCGACCTGGTGGCGCGTTTCCACGATCCAACCCAGGGACGCATCCTGATCAACGGCGCCGACATTCGGGACTTTCGACTGCGCACGTATCGCGAACTGCTGGCCATCGTGCAACAGGACGTGTTCCTGTTCGATGGATCGGTGCGTGATAACATCGCCTACGGGCGGCACAATGCTACGGACGCGGAAGTGGAGGATGCGGCTCGGCGCGCCAATGCCCACGAATTCATTGTCCGGCTGCCCGAACAATACGACACGTTCATTGGCGAGCGCGGCGTCAAGCTCTCGGGCGGACAGCAGCAACGATTGGCGATCGCGCGGGCGATTGCGGCTTCACCGCAAATCCTCATCCTCGACGAAGCAACCAGCAACCTGGACACGGAGAGCGAGCAGTTGATCCAGCCCTCCATGGCCGCGCTGCTGGCCGGGCGCACCACGTTCGTGATCGCCCATCGATTGTCCACCATCCGCCGCGCCCATCTGATTCTGCTGATGGAAGAAGGCCGGGTCACCGAGCGCGGCACGCACGATGAGCTGATGGCCGCGCGCGGCGTCTACCATGAAATGGTGGTGCGTCAGATGGAGTCACACACCCAGCCCACAGAAACCATGTGGCTAACCTCGACCTCGCCGACCCAGCGCTGACCAGTTCTCACAAATGGGCGCTGTTTTCGGATCTCGCAGGGTCGCCCGTTGCGCCGCAGCCAGTGAGGCTTCCTCTGAATTGCCGGACTTGAGGCTGCGATAAAACCGTTCCATCAGTTGAGCGGTAGCGGGATCCTCAAGTGCCCAAAGTGAGGCAAGGACCTTGCTGGCACCGGCTTGCAAGAAGCCCTGGACCAGGCCGAGCCAATCGTCACCGGCCGGCATGTCTGAAAGCGCGGATGCCGCTGGACGGCATGGCCATATCGAATTGATGACCCACGCCTCCCCAGCCGCCGTCGTGAGTCACGAACTCACATTCCGATTCGGTTCCCAAGATCCTGCCGCTTACTGTCTGGCCGACTGCGATAGTGCGCGGGCCCGCTGGTGGCGGCGGTGTTGAGAATTCAACGCGCACCTCCGCTTCGACTGCCTCGCCCTGCCGATCGCGCACTTGTTGGCCAATGAGCAGTGTGTAAGTAGCATCCGGTTCCAGCAGCGCCTTCGTGCACGTTAAAAGGCCTGCAGCCCGTTCACGGCAGTGTCGGATGGCCCTTGATCCGCTTCATTGTCCCACTCGCAATGGCTGGACGGGGGACCCGAGATAGTGTCATCAACGTCACCTCGTCCTTCGATACTTTGATGAATCCGTAGTCCCAAATGTGATTCCCCGAAAAACGCAGCGAGATCACACCCGTTACGATTCCTGTCAGGCCGCCGTACGCGATCTGCCCTGTAAACTCTACGTAGGCCGGCGAGGGGTATCCGGCGTAATTGCCACGAAAAGCTCCATCGACCCCGCTCGAGAACTTTTCAAAAGTCATGATGCCGCTTTCGACCAATGGGAAGTACCCGACCGTGGGTGTCAGTGGTGGTGCGGTCTGCGGCACTCCTGAAACGGGCTGAGCAGGGGTGGGCGGCTCCTTGGGCTTGGGATACGGAAGCGGGTACTCGGTGGGGTAGAAGGCCGCGATGGCGGGATACTCGTAGATCTTCATCATCAGTTGGGTTTGGGGATCAGCGGCACCAACTGGCGTGTGTGTGCGAAGCGTGCCATCACTTTGTCTTGGAACAATGAATCTTCCCCATTGGGATCCTACGGGATCGTTCGACGGGGCGTGCATGATCCCGTGCATGAGAAACGCGAATGTCCCGCTCAGTGGATTTGGTACGGCTCCAGGTCCCGGCATCAGTTGCTCCTCGTTTGTCTGGACTTCCGGTGGTCGTAGCGTCAGTGGTTCCGAAGAACGTTTATTTCGAAAGGCGCGTGCCGTTCAAGACGAAACCGGCCCAGTAGAATGGATGCGCAGTTTTGGGATTGCGCAGGGCAGCACGTTGGGCAACGGCAAGTGCGGCCTCCTCTGAATCGCCGGACCTGAGCCTGCGGTAAAACTGTTCCATGAGTTGCGCCGTAGCGCGATCCTCAACTGCCCAGAGCGAGGCGAGGATCCTGGTGGCGCCTGCCTGGAAAAAGCCTTGAACCAGGCCCACCCAATCGTCTCCGGGCGGCACGTCTGCAAGCGCACCGGAGCCCAGTGCGGTCTGACACGCGCTCAAGACAACGAGTCGCCCGCTCAGATCGAGGCCAGTCACCTCATGCACTTCGAGACGGCCGTCATCATCGCCCTCAGGCGCAAGTTCGACGAAGGAAAAGAGCGGGTTGTGCTTGTTCACAACGCCATACGTTGCGAGATGGATGATGCTGCTTTGGGGAGCGCGGGCGCGCAGCGCGCGCTCCGATGCTGCGGCGCCCATCAGCACGGTGGATTTTCGGCCGTAGATCTTGCGAATTGCCGACAGCTCGTCGCTCGATGCGGGCAGCGAGGCCACGCGCGGTGCGAGAGCCAGCACTCCGGTTGCGCCGCGTGGTTTATTGCGCCGGCCCGCCTGAACCCACACCGTGGCGGACGGCGAATACGACAGCTGAAAGCGCTCGACCAGGAAGCGTTCCGGCGGGCCGGCGCTGAGTAGTGCGCCGAACGACAGGAAGTGCAGCTCTCCGTGAGGCACAATGATCAGCCTTCGGATGCCCTCGAGATAACCTGCGTTGTCGATGGGCCGGATCAGGTGGTCATACAGTCGTCTGGCTGGCGTCCTCCAGAGCGCGCGCGTCGAGACTGCATCCTTGCGCTCCATGGTGCGCCGTGAAAAGTCGATCAGGTCCGACAGTGTTCGCCGATCCATATCGAGATCAAGCACGTGAATCGTATCGTGTGTCACGATGAACACGCTCGCTGACGAATCGGTGACCAGGAACTCGAGCAGCGCCTCGTCGCGCTGCAGCCGGGCTGCTACCACCGTCCAGGAAACGATCTCACCGGTCACGACCCGAGCGTAATTCGGATTGGTCTCGCGCAGGTCGAGGAGCAGGTTGGCATACTCCTTCTGGCTCGAGTTCAGCGCTTCCCGAGCGGTCCCTGCACGGAGCCCCGTCAAGGCAGGATCTCGAACGACCTGCTCACCTTGTTCGGCAGCGCCGACCACGCGCATCAACTCGGAGATACTGCGGCGCAGGTCCTGCTCTCTCGCGGTGCTTACCTGCGAGCCGTCGAAGCGTCCGCGTGCCAACAGATCGCGCATCTGGCGCGATCGCAGCTGCTCACTGGCGGAAAAGGCTTCGTTGAGCCGACCGCGTTCCTGCTCGATGAGCGCAAGCCCGGAGTAGATCTCCGATTTGTCCGCCAGGTACGCGGTCCGGCGATCTTCGAGGCGCAGCGAGCTTGCAATGGACTCCACCGCGACGATGGCGCTGCGCAGCTCCTGTGCGGCGGTGGACAGCGCGCCGCGGCTGCGCAGCGCCTGGCCGAGCCCGGCGTGCAGCCGCCAACGCAAATCGGCGGCGGGTCGTCCACCGAGCCGCGCCAGGCCGGCCCGATAAGAGGCCTCTGCTGCGAGCGGCGCATTCCGCTGATAGGCAAGTTCACCCAGTGCGTGATATGCAGTGGCTTCACCGACGGCATCGGCGAGCTGCTGAAGCGATGATCGAGCACCCATGATGGTTTGGCGAGCCGCAGCGGTATCGCCCTTGGCGCGCTGCACATGACCAACCAAAATCTGGGTCAGTGCAGCGGCGCGCCGGTCACCGGCCAACGCCTGGCCGCGCGCAGCCAGGGCCAACGTGCGCAGCGCACGATCATGATCGTCGCGCAGGTGGTAAAGCAGAGCACGGCCTTCCTGTGCTTGCGTCTTGCCCGCATCCTCGCCGGCCTTGCGAAAAAGTGTTTCCGCACGCGCGTAGGCGTTTTCGGCATCGGCGAACAGGCCGAGCTGCACGCTCAGGTCCGCTCGAGTCAGCGCAAGATCAGCGAGTAGTGCGCTGGACGCGCTGGCCGCAACGGCGGCGCTGTCCGCGGCACGCAGCGTTACGAGCGCAACGTCCAGCTCGCCGGTTGCCGCCCGCAGCAGTGCCAGCTCACGGCGCACGGCCACGGCTTCCAGCTGTGCTCCCGACTGCTCGTGAATGCGCTGTGCTTCCGACAGGAAGGGCCCTGCCTTCTGGTACTCACCGCGGCGGATCTCGAGCGATCCCAGACTGTGCAGCACGAACGCGGTTTCGGCTCGATCTCCGGCGGACCGATTGATATCGAGGGCTTCACGATAGAGGGCGGCTGCACGTGCGTAGTCGCCCATGATGCTCGCGATATCAGCGAGGTTTGTCAGGTTCTTCGCCGCGGGCAGCATATGGCTGCCGCTCCGGTTCAGCGCGAGCGCGCGCTCAAAACTGCGCTTGGCCTGAACCAGGTCACCGAGCTGCAGCCCGATGAGTCCGAGATTGTTCTGATCCGCGGCACTGCCGCGCGTGTCACCGCTCAGCGCACGGATCGTGGCGGCGCGTGCATAGTGCTCCGCGGCCTGCGTCAAATCGCCGCGGTCTTTGCTGACATTTGCCAGGTTACCGACCGCGTTGCCCGCAGTTCGGTGGTCGCCGATCCTGGTGGCAAGATTGCGCGAGCGCGTCAAATACACGGTGGCGCTGTCCAGTACGCCCGCTGAATAGAAGCCGGCGCCCAGGCTGCCCAGCGCCGCCGCGCGACCGGCCGAATCTCCCAGCGTGTTGGCGCGGTGCAAGCTGGCCCGCCAGAGCCGCAGCGCAGTGGGCACTCCCTGCTGCCCGTACGCCGTGTTGCCGGCCCGGCGCAGACTGTCGGCCGCGACCTTGAGCGCACGCTGCGCGGGCGACCAGCTTTGGAAACGCGCGGCCTGTCGCAGCAGGAACGGATCTGACCAGGCCTGGGCGTAAGCACGCGCCAGGTCGCGCGCGGCCGCCAGGTGCACGGCGCGCATGTGCACAGTGGTTGCGGCCGATGCAAGAGCGAACGTTGCAGTGAGTGCAGTGCGCACACTGTCCGGCCGTTCGCGCGCGAGTGTGACCAGCTCAGCGCTGGCGCTCTGCTGCTGCGGGCTCGCCATGGCAGTCTGTGCTCCCAAAGCGCCGCACGCGCAAAGCATCAGCACGCAACGGTTCATCAGCGTCAGCGCCGAGCCGTTCACCATCGGAAGTGGAGTGTCGTGAAGCCGTTCACCAGCACCGCCTGAGTCTGGGATGCGAGCCCGTCTTTCGATGCCCGAACATGGATGAGACCCGGCGAAAGACCCTCAAACTGGTACATGCCAAAGTTCTCGTCGCTGAAGGTGAAGACGCCAGCATGAGGGCCGTCGAGAATCTCCACTTTGACGCCCGCATAAGCGGAGTTGGCTGATGCCCACATCATGCCTCCCAGCTTGTGTATCGCACCCACCAGCGGGACCAACCGGCCCAGGACAACTTCCTGGGCGAGGCTGACTCCAACCGGCACCTTGATGGTCGCCGCATTGAACCCGTCGGCCGACGCGCGAATCTGGGCAAAGCCTCGGGGCAGGCCACCCAGGTCGTACATTCCGGTTATGGAATCGAAGACGGCTGCTGATCCGGCGAGCGGACCATCGAGGATCTCGACTCGACCGGACGAAAGTCGCTGTGTACGTGCCAAATCCGCGAAAAGGATGGCGCGCAAGGTTGCGGACCGTTCATCGCCTGCTGGGAAGAGGCGGGTCTCCAGTGTGTAATTCACCGGGTTGATGCGCGGGTACCCTGCTGGTCTGCCTGCATACGCTACCTCCACGCGATAGCTGGCCCCAGCCTCGACAGGGACTACAAGAGTCGCCGGCGAATTGCCGCAGCAGGTCAGATCGATCTGGGCGGCCCCACTGGCGGTCTTGACGAAAACGACCAATGGAGCGCCCGCCGACCAACGCACAGTGGTTTCGAGGCTGCCGCTGGACGGCATTGCCATATCGAATTGATGACACACGCCTCCCCAGCCACCGTCGACAGTCATGAACCGACATTCCGACTCGGTTCCGGTGATCCTGCCGCTCACTGTCTGGCCGACTGCGATTGGCCGCGGGCCTGCTGGTGGCGGGGTTGTGAACTCAACGCGTACTTCCGCTTCGAGTGCGTCGCCCTGCAGGTCCTGCACACTTTGGGTAACGAGCAATGTGTAAGTAGCGTTCGGTTCCAACAACGCCTCGGGAACCACCTCGATCGTTACACCGTCTGATCGCAGGGCGGTCGTTGCGCGGACCGGCGATCCTCCCAGCAACAAGGAGACGCCACTCACGGTTGTGATATCGATCGGCTCGCTCATCACGACAATCGGCCTGCTGTTGAGCGCCACATCGGTTCGGCCTTTGGGCGGGTCCGTGCGCACGACCGCGGGAGGACGCTTACGGGGCACAGTCATATAGCGGAGGCTGCCGGAGCCACCGTCCTCGAAGATTGCGAGCTCCAGTCTGTCATTCACCGTGGCAGCAATCGGAATCGGATCAAAACCTCCGTTCACTACCGGCAGAGAGGACGTACCCGGGCCGCCTGCGGTAAGGTTGCGAAGCTGCACGCTCAACGCGTTGGGCAGCGAGCCTGGCCGCAACGAGACGTAGGTGAACTCGTCTTCCACGTTGTTGACCGATTCGGAGGAAGCGCTGGTCACGCCGCGCGACGGCTCAGAGTGACCAGCCCGGCTACCGTGACCGAACTGGCGCTATCGACAGTCGAGGACTCGCGCAACGTCGTCGCGGGATCCGTACATGCTAGCGTGAGCATCGCCGAGCCGCTGACTGCGAAGCATAGAATGCTGCGGGATCGCATGAACCACCTCCCGCACTGATTGGAGCTGCGGTTTCAGGAACGTGCTGCAACAATGACCATCGGGTCACAGCCACCCACAAAGATTCAACGGCCGCGGTTCATCTGCCCATGACGCGGATGGGAATTGCACTCGATGTCTGCGACCCATCGCCGAGTTGCCCCTCACCGTTGGCGCCCCAGCAGTATGCCGCACCGTCCGTTGTGACGCCGCAGGTATGAGCCCGACCGGTTGAGATCCTGGAGAAATGCAGGCCGTTCGCGACGCGCACGGGGAGGGATCGATTGGACGTCGAGCCGTCGCCGAGCTGACCATTTGCATTGTCGCCCCAACACCACGCGCTGCCGCTTTGCGCAATGGCGCACGTGTGACTGCCGGGGCCGCCCGACGACAGCGAGTTGAAGGTCAACCCGGCCGCCGCTGGCAGCGGTACCCATGAGTTGGTCGCAGCATTGCTGCCGAGTTGATACCGACTGTTGTCGCCCCAGCAATAGATCTGGCCGGTCATGGTCAAGCCACACGTATGTGCTGCGCCTGCCGCGAGTCCCTTAAAGGTCAGGTTGCTGGCGACCTGCGCGGGCCGCAGACTGGTGGCAGTTCCGAGTTGGCCATACGTGTTGGCGCCCCAGCAATACGCAGTGTCGCTCGTAGTGAGTCCGCAAACATGGCTTTCGCCTGCGGTGATGGAGGCAAATGCGGAATCCATAGCAATAGGCGTGGCCCAGGATCGTGGAATTGTGTCGCCGGTGCCGAGCTCACCGGAATAATTTCCACCCCAGCACAAGACCTGCCCTCCATGCACGATGCCGCACGTCACATAGGTACCAGCCGTGATCAGAATGAACCCTACGTGGTTGCTGACGATCGTTGGGCGCGCCGTGCAAGAGAGGTCGCCTACGGGATCACAGCCCGCAGTGCCGCGTACATCGGAACCGAGTTCTCCCGAATGGTTGGCGCCCCAGCAGTAGGTTTGACTGGCAACGATTCCACAGCTATGAAGTGAGCCCGTTGACAACGATGTGAAGGTGTGGCCTCCCTGGACGATTCTGGGCGTCTTCACACAGAAAAAATACCAAGCTCCGCCAGCCGAACATCGATCGCCAGTTCTAAGATCGGAGCCAGTTTCGCCATAACCACTGGGTCCCCAGCAATACACCGCGCCTCCCGCGATCAGTGCGCACGTATTTGCCCTGCCGGCTTGCACGTCAACTACGCGAGTTCCCGATGTTGTGAACTCAACGCGCACTTCCGCATCAATTGCCTCGCCCTGCCGATCGCGCACGCTCTGGTTAATGAGCAGTGTGTAGGTGACGTTCGGTTCCAGCAGCGTCTCCGGAACGATTTCGATCGTTACCCCGTTTGATTCCCGTAGCGCCGTGCTTGCGCGGACCGGCGCTCCGTCACGTAACAAACTCACGCCACTCACAGTTGTGGCATCGATCGGCTCGCTCATGATGATGATCGGCCTGCTGTTGAGTGCGACATCGGTTCTGCCTTTGGGCGGGTCCGTGCGCACGACCGCGGGAGGACGCTTACGGGGCACAGTCATATAGCGGAGGCTAACGGAGCCATCGTCCTCGAAGATTGCGAGCTCCAGTCTGTCATTCACCG
>JBOHRF010000172.1:0-10063 GCA_050732575.1 Longimicrobiales bacterium | reverse complement strand
CTTTGGGCACGCGGGTACCTGGCGGTCAGCTCAGGCACGATCACGGACGAGATGGTGCGCGAGTACATCGACAAGCAGCAAGGCGAGCAGATTGCCGACGATAGTCGATTTCCAATCGACGACACATAAACCCCTCGCCTTACAGGCGAGGGTCCGCGCGCAAACGCGCGCTCAGTTCGAAGGGCGTTGCGGGCGTGATAGGAACGGATGGGGGGGGATGTTACAGGGGCGCGAAGGGAGTGGCAATGAGGATAGTCGGAGTCGTTATGGTGGCGCTTGCGTTGAGTGCCTGTGATGGCAGTGCACAGCAGCAGCCAGCACAGACTCGTGCGCTCAATACGTTGACCGGTGCCGAGCGGGCAGCGGGTTGGCGGTTGTTGTTCGACGGAGCAACCACGAACGGTTGGCGCAACTATGGGAAGCAAGGTGCAGCCACGGGCTGGCAGGTTGTGGATGGCGCACTGACGCGCGCGGCCGCAGGCGGTGGCGATCTCATTACAACCGAGAAGTTTACCAACTTCGAGCTGATGCTCGATTGGAAGATTAGCGAAGGTGGCAACAGCGGTGTCTTCTTTCGAGCCATCGAGGGACCCGCGCAGATCTACTTCAGCGCGCCCGAGATGCAGGTGCTGGATGATGCGCGGCATCGCGATGGCCAATCTCCACTGACCTCGGCGGGCTCCAACTTTGCCCTGCATGCTGCGCCACGCGGCGCGGTGCGGCCGGCGGGCGAGTGGAACTGGGCGCGGCTGCTCGTGAACGGCAGTCACGTAGAACACTGGCTCAATGACCGGAAGATGGTCGAGTACGAGCTGGGTAGTCCGGAATGGCAGCAGCTGGTTACCAATAGCAAGTTCAAAGAATGGCCCGAGTACGGCAAAGCAGGCGCGGGTCACATCGGTTTGCAGGACCACGGCGACGCCGTCGCGTTTCGTAACATAAAAATCCGAACACTGCGTTAGTTCAGCGCTGGTTTACCGGCCAGCGGCTCGTCCCAACCGTGTGCACCCAGCCGGGGAGAGGAGCATGGAGACTCACGTCACTACGCCGCAGTCCAATCCGGCCACGCTGCGTCCGTCGGTCGAGCCGGCCCAGGCGGTTCAGCTCGAGCGCACCCAGCGCGACCTGGAGTGGCTCATCAATTCCATTGACGGCATTGTCTGGGAAGGCAAACCCGGCACGCTCGACTTCGGCTTCGTCAGCAAACAGGCGGAGCGGCTGCTCGGCTATCCGATCGAGCAGTGGTACTTGCCCAACTTCTGGTACGAGCACTTGCACCCCGACGATCGCGCCTGGGTGCCCGAGTTCTGCCGCAACGAAGTCACGGAAGGCCGCAGCCACGACATGCAATACCGGCTTATAGCCGCGGATGGCCGAACGGTCTGGGTGCGCGATCTGGTGAGCCTGACCTACGATGACCCGGTCAGGGTGCACGGCATCATGGTCGATGTGACCGCGCAACGGGAGTCCGAAGAGTCATTGCGGGGCAGCTATCAACAGGTGCAGGAATTGGCGCGCGACCTGATCACGGCCAAGGAAGTCGAACGCACGCGTATCGCGCGTGAGCTGCATGATGGCGTCAACCAGCAGCTGGCCACGGCGTCGATTGGTCTCAGCGCATTGCTGCATCGGGTGGCCGCGCGCGATCGGCACGAGGTGCAACGGCTCATGGGCGTGCTGAATCAGGGCATCACGGCCATCCGCACTCTATCGCACGAGCTGCATCCCGCCGTGTTGCAACACTCGGGTCTGATCGCCGCATTGCGCGCGCACTGCGCCGAGTTCAGCCGCGAGCGCGGATTGCAGATCTCGCTATCAGTGGAGGGAATCGATGAGCTGCGCGGCGAGCTGGCGGTCAGCCTCTTCCGCGTGGTGCAAGAGGCGCTGCGCAATGTGGCGCAACACGCGCAAGCAACTCACGTGGAAGTGGCTGTGTGCCACACTGGCCACGATCTCAGCCTCGCTATCCAGGATGATGGTCGCGGCTTTTCCACCGAGCCCACGCAGTACTCGACCGGCCTCGGTCTGATCAGCATGGAAGAGCGCGTCAAACTGATGAATGGGACTGTGGAGTTTAGTTCGACACCGGGTCAGGGCACGCGCCTGTTTGTGCGCGTACCGATTTAGCGTGCGGCCGTCGAACGCGTGAATACCACGCCCTGACTCGGGACCTCGCCGCGCAGAATGCGGCCCGCCTCATCGAGCGTCAGCAGCACGCTTACATTGGTCGACTCCAAACGCACCTGCGTTGGACTGGTGAAAGTCACGGCGGCCGTGGCGATTTGTTGGGGCGCGCTCAATATGGCAATGGGCACACGCACGGATGTGCCTCCCAATACTTTTGCCCTCTTCACGATTTCCTCCATCCATACCGCACTCGGGTCCAGGTAGGGCACCACTCCGGCCGGCACAGGCAGCTTGTCTACGATGGGTGCGCCCGAACGCACGGTCTCCAGTGTCAACGTATCCGTGCCAATACGGACCGTTGCGGTTTGCGCGGGCGTCACGGAATCGGTGGGCGAGAATGCGCGCAGAAGCACTTGCGTGACCGTGCCGCCAGTCACGCGCGCACTGAACGTGACGCGCAAACCACTGACAATGCGCAGATCGCTCTCGATCGTTTCAGCCGTGCGCGTGAACCGCTCGACGGCCACCTGCTGACCGGCGTTGACGTACGTGAATTGGCCCGATTCAGACTGCGGCGGCAACGCGACCAGCAGGCCGGAGCTGATGACAACGAATTGAAGGATGAGCTTCAGGAGAGCCTCCGCACCCAGATGTTGCGATAACGAACCTGGTCACCATGATCCTGCAACGTGATGGGCAATTGCGCGGCATGCGCCTCATAAGGCGGGCGCCGCTGGTGCGCAGTGGGACCCGTGAGCTCCACCGCATCGTGAATCAGAACATTGTTGTGCAGTACGGTCATGCGCGCGGGCTGCAACAGCGTGCCCTGCGCATCGAAGCGCGGCACCCGGAAAATGATGTCGTAACTCTGCCACTCGCCGGGTGGACGGCTGGCATTCACCAGGGGCGGGAACTGACCGTACAGCGCGCCGGCCTGACCATCGGGATAGGTGGTGTTGCGATAGGAATCGAGCACCTGGACTTCGTACCTGCCCATGAGGAACACGCCACTATTGCCGCGCCCCTGGCCCTCACCTTTCACGGCTGCCGGTGCGGCCCACTCGATGTGCAGCTGCACGTCACCAAACCCATCGGCACTCACCAGCGTGCCCGCACCGGGCGCCACTTCCAGGTACCCGTTTTCCACTTTCCAACGCGCGGCCTGGCCGCTGGAATTGCGCCAGCGGGAAAGGTCTCGTCCATCGAACAGCACGATGGCGTCTGCGGGTGCCGGCGCGGACGGACCGGCCGGGCCCGGATTCACGATCGGCGGTTGGGGCCGATCCAGGGCATGGACGGCCCAATCGCCGGGCTTCTGCGCGTGTGCTTCGGTCATTGATCCAGGCAAAACCAAACAGACGAAGACCATGCTGGCGATGAATGTGCCGACCGTCCGTTTGCATGTCATGCGCTCACCCAGGATGCGTGCCTGTACTAGGGTAGCCTGCGCCGCAGTCTGAGGGCAATCGTATCGACCGGGGGCGCCCCGCCCACGCGCGCAAAGCGCGCTACGTGTAGCACGCTGTCTGCAGCAAAGACGGGCAACGGCACGCCCGTTACGATGGGGTAGGGAACCTCCAGTACTCGGGCGATGACCCAGATCGTTGCCGTGTCGACGGCGGGCACATGCAGATGATCGTACAACGTGAGCTCGAGCGGCACGGCTCCCAGCCCCGGATTCGGTGCGAATGCAATCAAGCCATCGGGTTCATCGGACCATTTGGCGCGCACATCGAAACGACGCGCCAGCGGCAGTGCTTCCACGGGCGGCGCAACGGTAACCACCAGTCGCGCACAACCATAGTTGCCGAATTCATACGTCTGCGGACAGACCTTCGCATCAGAGTCAGTCAGCGATGCACAGCCGCCCAGTAAGAGCGGTGCGGCAACCAGCACGTTCCTGGCGACCAACCGTGGTGCGGCTGCCCAGCGCCATGGGACGACCCGATCCACGCTCATCCGTTGACCTCAGTTGCTTTCGTGTAGGTGAGCAGCACGGCGCCGCGGTCGAACGATGTGACGTTCAGGAGCATCAGGTCGACGGCATCGGCCTGGGCGCGAAACAGTGGCTTCCCACGATTCAAAACGACCGGACAGATGACCAGCTGATACTCGTCGATCAGGTTCTGACTCATGAGCGATTGTGCCAGAGAAATGCTGCCCCAGATCACCATGTCTTTGCCGTTCTCGCGCTTCAGTCTGACAACTTCGGTCGCCGCGCCGGTCCTGACCACGGTTGCATTGTCCCACGTGCCCCACGGCGCCCCAGCCAGCGTCCTGGAGAAAACGATTTTTGGGATGGCGTTCACCTTGTCCGCAAACGATTTGTCGTCACCTGACGTCACATTGGGCCAGTACGCCGCAAACATCTCGTACGTCACCCGACCCAGGAGGATCCGATCCATGGAATCCATAAAAGCCATCTGCCGCTGGCCGAAGCTTTGATCGCCCGCCATCGAGCCCGGAACGAAATCCACACTGTCATTTGGGCCGGACGCAAGTCCATTCAGCGTCACGAATTCCTGTAGGATCACGCGTCTCACTGGCAGCTCCTCTTGGCTATTTCCAATTTTGGCCTGGGGAAGGCCGGTCGTTGGCATTCTCGTCCGGGTGGCAGGCACGCCTTGACGCCAGCGCGGCCAGAGGCGAGTTATTTGTGCATGACCATGAAGCTGCGCGCAATGCCTCGGTTCCTGCTGATCACCGGCTGCGCAGTACTCGCGCCACTCCCGGCGGCGCGCGTTGCGGCCCAGTCGGACAGTGCCAGGTCCAGCGGCGCCATCGCGGCCGCACAGGCCAAACGCGGTGAGGCGACCTTCAAAGAGACCTGCGCCGCGTGTCACGCTACCGCGCAATTCAACACCGCCGCCTTTGCCCGGTCATGGAATGAGCGGCCCGTATTCGAATTGTTCGATCAGCTGCGTTCCAACATGCCACAGGACAATCCCGGCGGCCTCACGCGCCAACAGTACCTGGATGTAGTGCTCTACCTGTTCAAGCTCAACGGCGCAGCGGAAGGCGAGCGGGAGTTGGCACCCGATGACGACGTCATGAAGAGTACGCGGATAAAGCTGAACGGACGTTGACCTTCGCGATTCGGCTAACGTCTCAGGGACTGCGGCCCGAACTCGTTGTCATCGTGGATACTCCTCCCGTCACCCTGGACCAGTAGCCGATCCACGCCGCGCGGATACCCTCGAGCTGGTTGAGCATGGCCGTGCTGGGCTGCTGGCCGTGCAGCGTGACGGCCACCATGGCCGTATTGTAGGCCTTCGGTGAATTCTCGAAAGAAGGTACGCGCGGTCCATTGTGCGCGATGACGTCCTGAATCGTGATGGCAACTTTTTCGGCCGCAACAATGTTGTTGCCCTCCGGTGTCCGGCCGACATTCCGTTGATTGCGCAGCACGAAAAAGTCCGGCACTGCGGAGGCCGGCAGAAACCCCATGAGATAGAGCTCGAGATACGAGAAACCGGACGCGGGGTTCATGGTGCCGTTGGCGAGCTGGGTGAACGTGCCGTCGCCGTTGTCCTTCCAATTCGTGCCGCCCATGATGGACGCTTCGACCGGACGGCTGTAGGCGAACGGCACGGGAGTGCTCAAGCTGCCTGGCCAGTGAGTGGCGCCAGACATACCCCAGGGATCGTGCGGCCCACGCAGCTCGATCGTATCACCTTTCACGATAGCGCGCGTGCGCGTGGACCAGCGGTGGCCGAGCTCGTGACCGATCTGCGCGACGGCCATGTTGTACCCGGTGTACCGGCCGTTCGGATGCTGCTCCTGCGCCTGCACAGCGCCCACCCAAACCGGTTGGTACCAGGTCACCTGCAGCCGGCCCTGACTGCAATAGTCCTGCAAGCGCTTGCCCACGTCCATGCGCGGACCGATGCCGCTCACTTTCTGCCCGATGTCGCCCACGCTGCGCGTGCCTGCTTCCTGATCGTCGACGCGGAAGTCGGAATACCAGACCATGAAATCGAAACGGTCGCCCAGCGCCTGGATGACGGTGCAGGCCATGGACTCGGAGCCGGGCAGACCATAGTGATGAAACGCTTCGAAGATCACGGGTCTCGGTGCATCGGTCGGTTTCACGGATGAGAGGTCCACCGATCGCGTGGGCGCGGCTCCACCAGCCGGCACGGTATAGACGCCCACGACGGCATCCCGCGCCGTCATTTCGCGATAGGAAAGATCGATACGTCCGTCGCGGTACAGCACCGCCTGGAAATGGTGCGGCGTGCGCACGAACGTAACGTCCTGCTGCCCGCCCACGGGCTCGTTCGCGTCCCAGGTCACGACCAAACGGTCTGAAAGCTCGTTGACATATCGAGTGCCGTTCATGCGCTGTTTTAGGAAAGCGGCAATGAGCGGAATCTTGTTGACGATGTCCGCACCGACCTGCTGCAGGTGGACGAAGCGGCCGAGCCCGAGATCGTTGTAGCCGCCACCAAAGCTGATGAGCCCCGTGGTCAGCACCTGCAGCTCGCTCCAGCTCCGGCCGGAGAACGGGAACGAGAATTTCGTGAGTTGAACCGCATTCGCCTGCAACGCGGATCCGCGCGCCGTATCCCACTGAAGAGGCAGGTTCTCCGCACGAAAACCCGTACCCGATGGTGTGAACCGGATGGTGCGCTTATCGAGATCGAACAGGTTGTGGTCTGTGATGACGCCCGCATCGAGCTCCAGCAGGATGATATTACCTCGCGTCGCGATGTTGCCGATCTTCCGGCCGGGCACCTGTTTTACATCCGCTCCGCCGCGCTCGGTGTTCGAGTGAACATTCACGCGTTGCGCGGCAGCCGGCCCGGCGAGCGCACAGAGCACGATCAGCGCGCCCCACAACGACACCCTGCGTAAACGCATCATCTCATGCTCCTGATCGGGCTTAGGCGACGAAGTGAGACCAAAGTAAGCGGGAGCGGTGGGCAGTCAATCGCTTGAACGTGCGATTTCACCGGAGTGTTGACGCTCGCAGGGTACTGGGAAACACGCGCGGTCTAACTGGAACAACATCAACAATGAGCATCCCGGTCCTGCCCGTGAAGCGGTTGTTGAGGCCGAGCACAGTGGCCAGGAGAGTGCCGTTCGCGGAAAGAGAGTGACTCTACCGTTCACTCATTTCCGTGACCCAGACCGTGTCGCCTACCAGGCCAAAGCTTTCGGGATCGGCCAGCTCGCCGAGTCCGCTGCCTGGCGCGACGACGGTTGGAGACGCATCACAGGACGCCAGGAAGGCAACGATCAGAATGGTGAGGAGAGTACGGGCGACGCGCGCCATCGGGTCCAGACAATGCACAGGCGACAACTGCTTTGCCATGAGGATGGCTGCTTCCTGTGAGTCATCGCTCGAGTTATCGCCGGCTTTTGCAAATCCGCACTTGCCGTAGAACTCTACGGCATCGCATGCCACGTGCGACGCGAGCAATCGACAACCACTCGCCCGGGCAAACTGCTCCGCAAACGTGACTAGCCGAAATAACGTGCGAACCGAGAGCGGTGATGCGCCCGCAGCGACAACGTTTCGGGAGCGGGAGCGCATGACGGGAGCGGGAGCGCATGACGGGATAGGGAGCGCATGACGGGAGCGGGAGCGCATGACGGGAGCGGGAGCGCATGACGGGAGCGGGAGCCAGCCTACCGATGATCGATGCGCGCATGCCCGGTCCCGCCTGCTCCCGCTCCTGACTCCCGATTTACGCTCCCGAATCATGTAGCGGGCAGTCCGACCACGCAGCAGCGCGCTGCTCGGGATAACAATGCGCCGTTAATCCTCCCGCAACGTCAGCATCGGGTCGATGCGTCCGATTCGACGGGCCGGTATCCAGCAGGTCAGGGTAGCGGCACTCACAAACAACAACACGGTCGTGACGTAGATCGTGGGATCGAGTGGTGATAGCTCGAAGAGCTGGGTCTGGATGCTGCGTGTAGCAAAAACGGCAAGGCCAACGCCAATGGCAATGCCGATCAGCGTGATGCGGAGGCCGCGGCCGACAACCTCGGCGGTTACGCGGCGCGGGCGCGCGCCCAGCGCCAGGCGCACGGCCAGGTCGCGGCGGCAGCTGCTGACGAACACAGCCTGCACGGAGTAGATGCCGAGCAACGTGAGCAACGCGGCCGTGAGTGAGAGCGCGGCGATGATGCCAGCGCGGAAACGCGGTGTGGCCACCGAGCGCGACACCAGTGCATCGAGAGTAGATACGCGGGAAACGGGAAGGTGTGGATCCAGGGCATGCACCTGCGTACGCACAGCCGCGCTGCTGGCCAGTGGATCGCCCGTGGTGCGCACAGTGAGGTAGAGGTTGCCATCCCACGTGGTCTCCGTGTGCGGCAAATAGACTTCGGGCTCCACCGGGCTGGCCAGATCGCGCCGGTACACGTTGTTCACCACGCCGACTACGGTCAAGACATCGGTTGGATCTGTCGGATCTACCAGGCGCTTGCCGAGCGGATCCTGGTTGGGCCAGAAGCGGCGGGCCAGCGTTTCGTTGATGATGCCGACCGGCGCGGCCGTGGGCAGATCGCGCGCGTCGAAGTTGCGGCCGCGCACGATGCGCATGCCAACCGCCGCGAAGTAGTCGCCGCGAATGGGTGCGGACGCGACCAGCACACCCTGACGCTCGGTTGAGCCCTCGGGCAGGAAGCTCGAGCCCGCGTAATCCTGACTGAAATGGTAGTGCCCACGTGCCGCCCACACTCTCCACACCGGGCAACGCGGAAAGACGGCGGAACAACTCATCGTAGAACACACCAATGCGCGGGTCCGAGTCATAACGCGCCGGCGGCAGATTCAGGTTGGCCGTGAGCACACGACTGCCATCGAAGCCAACGGGAACACTCATCAAACGTGAAAGCGTGCTGGTCAGCAGACCAGCCATGACCCCAGGTCAAGACACGCATCGACTCACGCGCCTTCCGGAAGCAGCTTGTTCTGCTTAGCCACGCGTACCAGCGCAGCCAGTCGCTCCAGCTCAGCACGCGCCAGCTTGCGGCCGGCAGGCGCAATGGCAAACCGCCGCTGCGACGCACCATCGACCGTTGCTTCGCGCTCCAAGATCCAACCGCTTCGAGCCATGCGATCCAGCGCTTCATACAGACTGCCCGCGCCCGGTCGAATCTGACAACCCGATTGCGCGGCCACGGCTTTCATCAGGCCGTATCCATGCCGCTCGCCATCGAGCAACGCCATGAGGATGGCCAGCGATAACGAAGTGAGGGGCGGTGCGACCTGGTTTCGGGCCATGTCTTCCGATTCCTGATATATCGTTCATCGTAATAATGCGGACGTGGCGACAGGACGGGCGAGGCCGCAGGGACCAGAGGAGCGCGGGCTGTGATGAGCGATCAGGTCGTGCGGCTGAGTTCGGCCTTGGCGGCGGCAATGGCTTCGTGCGTGCCGGCCAGGACGAGGATGTCACCGGGTCGCATACGCTCGCGGCCAGTGGGCAGGATGACTTCACTGCCTTCCCGATGGATAGCCAGCACAGTGGCTCCGGTGGATGCGCGCAGATTGAGCTCGGAGAGCGTTTTGCCGACCGCAGTCGAGTTGCCGGCAATGGGCCAGGCAACGGGCTCACCGAATCCGCTCATGAGTCGAATGAGGCTTTCACTGGCGGGCCCCGTACTCGGCATACCGGCGGGTGCCGGCTGGCCGGGGAGTTGGCGGGCCAGCGCATGGGCCAGGATTTCCGCGCCCGCGCGCGCGTGTCCCTGCAAGTTGGCCGCGTTGCGCCAGAACACGACGGCGAAAGCGGCGGTCACGGCGACGAGCAAGGCGACACCACGAAAGGCGGGCAGAAACGGTTGCGTGACCGCGACCAGGAAGATGCCGGCCAGAGCCACCAGAGCGAGCTGCAGTGTCGTGATGAGCGCGCGCCTGGGTGCGGCGGAGTAATCGATCTGGTTTTCGGGTGAACTCGGCAACGCGCGCAGTGCCAGG
>JBOHRF010000171.1:0-10074 GCA_050732575.1 Longimicrobiales bacterium | reverse complement strand
TGCAGCCAGATCGTGCCAAAGACCAGCAAGGCAATGCCCAGGATCACGGCCATTCCGACCAGCACCTCATTGCGCCGCTTCACGCCACCACCTCGTTCATCAAATCCGGCCTGCCTTCTACGAATCCACGCACAACGGGGTCGCGCGCTGCCTCAATCTCCTGGGGTGTGCCCATGAAGCGGATCTTGCCCTGATAAAGCAGGGCTACGCGCTGCGCTACCCGGAATGCGCTCTTCATGTCGTGCGTGATCACGATGCCCGTGACACCCAGCTCGCGGGCCATACGCAGAATCAGCTCATCGATCACTGCGGTCGTGACCGGGTCGAGTCCGGTGGTCGGTTCATCGTACAACAGATACTTGGGTCGAGTTGCGATGGCGCGGGCGAAGCCCACCCGCTTGCGCTGCCCGCCCGACAGCTGCCCCGGCATACGGCCGGTAAAACCGGCCATGTCCACGCGCTGGAGCGAATCATTCACGCGCAACTCGATTTCGGCATCGGTCATGGTGGAAATGCGGCGCAGGCCCATAGCCACGTTGTCGAACACGGTCATGGAGTCGAACAGCGCCGCGAACTGGAATACGTAACCTACTTTCCGGCGCAGCTCGTACAGATCTTCGCGCGTCAGCTGGGCAACGACCTGTCCATCGACCAGCACGCTGCCCTGCTCGGGCTCGAGCAGGCCCACAATCGTTTTCAAGAGAACCGACTTGCCAGCACCCGATTGGCCGATGATCGCGACCGTCTCACCCTCGCGCACCTCGAGCGTGATGTCATCCAGGATCACACGCGCGCCAAATGATTTGCGCACATTGTTGAGTTGGATGCTCATAGCAGGACCACCGCCCAAAACGCATCCAACACCAGGATCAGCATGCTGCTCACCACCACAGCCTGCGTGGTCGAACGGCCCACGGCCTCCGCACCACCCGCGGTCAGGAAGCCAAAAAAGCTGCCAATGGACGTCACGGCCAGTCCGAAGGAAGCCGACTTGACCAGCGAGTAGCGCACATCGAACGGCTCAAAAAAGAGTCGCAGTCCGCGCACGAATTCGGCGGAAGACATGTCCAGCAGATTCAGAGCCGTTATCCAGCCTCCAAGAATGCCGATCGCATTGGCAAAAACGACGACAATGGGAAACATGAGCAACCCGGCCAACACGCGCGGCACGACCAGGTACGACATCGGATTGTAGGCCAGCGTCTCCAGTGCATCGATCTGCTCAGTAACGCGCATGGTCCCGATTTCGGCCGCTATGTTGGCACCCACGCGGCCCGCCAGCGCCAGACCGGTCAGTACCGGGCCCAACTCGAGAATCATGGTTTTGCCCACTAACACGCCCACGAAATACTTGGGCACCGTGCCGGTAAACGTGTACGACGCTTGCAGGGCCATGACGATGCCAGTGAATGCGGCAATGAAGAGTGCGATGGGCAGCGATGCAACGCCGAGCCGCGCCATCTGCTGCACCAGCAGGCGGCCCCACATCTGGAAATCCGCCAAGGCACGAACGAGCGAGCCGAGGAATGCGCCGAATCGCCCGAAGGCGGCGGCCGTGGCAGTTGCTCGCCGGCCGACCCACGCTAGCGGAGCGCTCCAGCTCTGGTTCATATCGCTAACAATAATTTGATCTCGCACAGACTGTCTACCTTCCAGACGTCGTTTCGGCGCGGGGGTTGCATTACACCCGCGCCGGCTCGATCGAAAGCCAGTGCAACACAGGCACAGCCTCGATCTCGCCCAGTTCCTGGGCTAGCTGATAAAAGTGCAGGAGTCCGCGGAGCATTGTATGGTCAAGTTGGTAGTGCAATCCGGTCCAGTACTCGGCCAGTTCTCCGGCGGCCAAACCGAACCGGTCTGCGTAGCGCTCGGCCAGTTGACGTGGCTGCGCGAGCGATACACGCAACGATTCGTGCAGGCGGATGGCCAGCGCACGCAACTCCGCATCTCGTTCGCTGCCCAGACACGTTTGCCACAGCGCGAAGGCAAACGGCAAACCCGTCCATGCGGTCCATTGTTCGCCCAGATCATAAACATGACGATCGGAGCGGGCCGGACGTTGCAGCGCCTGATCGCCGATCCACAGCGCCGCCGTGGCTCCTTCCGCGATGGGATCCTCATCGGACTCCTGGGCGAACCATACCAGGTCGGGTCTGCTGCCGTGCCGCCGCTCCAACAAAATGCGCAGCAACACTACCGAGCTGGCCGACGCCGTGGGTACCGCTACTCGACACCCGTGCAGCTGCTCCGGTGGACGCGTGCTCTCCAGGCGGATGCTGCGCACGGAACCGCGCGATCCGATGGCCAGGCCGGGAATGACGCGATAGCGATGCGCGTGTCGCGCATACTCGATGCTCGAGCAGGGCGCGACATCAATCACGCCCTGCGCCAGGGCCTCATTCAACTCGCCGGGCGAGCCGTGAACAATGCGCACTTCCGGGGTCGGCGACTCCAGCAGTTGCGCGTGCACGGGCAAACAGTTGCTGTATTCGATGTGTCCGAGTCGTAGCATGAACCTCTGTTTTGACTACCAGGTCCTGATCCGATCGCTGCGGGTGGCCGCGCTTTGAGGCTACACCAGGGCCGTCGCGTTCTGGCCGGCGTTGGCCTCATCCTCGCCGCGCTCGCGCTGGGCCTGTTCGTCTTCTTTCTGGCCGACCTGCGCAGCGCCCTCCAGAAACAGGTTATACTCCACGCCGTCCTGCCCAGTGCACCGCGCCTCCGCATTGGAACCGCGGTTTGGATCGGCGGACACCGTGTGGGCCGGGTAACCCACATTTCGTTCCAGCCGGTGGACCAGCATGCCGCGCCCGTCATCGACGTTCGCATGCAGATTCCACGAGAGCACCAGGCGCTCATCCGTCGAGGCAGCACCATTCGTTTGACTTCGGCGCGGCTCATTGGTGAGCCGGTCCTGGATATTGCGCCTGGCCGCTCCGACCAGCCGCCGCTCGAACAGGGCGACACTCTCTACGCTGATGCGCGCCCCACCGGACGCCGCGCTCTGGACAGCTTTCACGAATTCAAGCGCTCGCTCGACTCCCTGCTTCTGGCCACGCACGCGCTCCAGCCCATGTTGGAAGTGCGGACCGCCCAAATGAGCCATCTGGCCGTAAAGATCCAGGAGGTGCAGATCGCATTCGCAGACTTCAAACGCGGTCTGGCTCACGGTTCTCTCGATGATTTGCTCAACGGCGCTTCGCTGCAGCAGGCGCTCGGTTCGTTCAGCCAAACCGCGCGCCGCATCGGACCCGCCCTGCAGGCGGCCGCGCGTCAACTGAACGATCCGGCTGTGCGCCAGTCGGTCAGCCGCTTGCAGCATAATGCCGACTCGCTGGCCGCTACCCTGGCTCAGCTCCACAAGTCTTCCCTCAATGGATCACTTCCGCGTTTTGCGCGGGATAGCGCCATCAGCAGAGCGCTACACGTCATTCAGATCGAATTGGACTCACTGGTCGCCGAGACCCGCAAAAGCCCACTTCGCTTTTGGCTGGGGGATCAAAAACGGAACGATCCGCTACAACGGCGATGGTGATAGGATACCGAACGAAAGTGCGTGTGGAGAGTCTGCTCAGTCCTGTGTGCCGGCCTTGAGCCGATCATCAATCGTGAACTCCAGGGTCTCACCCGCCGACGCATCGGTCGGCCGCGTCACCACGATAATGCGTGTGACTACCCCCTGTGGATCGTCCAGCTCGACCGCAAATTCCAGTTCCTGCTCCGGACTGGCAATCCGTGTGCGAATACGGCTGCCCGGTGACTGCTCGCGCTGACTCGGGTTCTTGAACAGTGTCTTGGTGGACTGCCTCCCGCTCTCCAGCGAGCGCGTTACCTTCACTAGTCGCACCCAATCTGGCTGGTAGCTTACGTCATAATCGTACCCGCGCTGATCCGTGCCCCGAGCGTCCCGATTGTGACGCGCCATTCCACCTCACTGCCGCTGAAGATACCAGGCAACGCGGGCGAATCTCTTGGCCGACAGAAACGCTGTCAATAGAAAAAACGGACGGTGCCCGGGACCGTGCCGCGCGCGCCTCAGCGTCGTTTTGCCGTGCCGTCTCGCGGTTGCCGGGCGCCATTTGTGTGTACGTACCCTACTGCCTGGGCTCTGTCCCACTGTGGAAACAAACGGCGTCTCCCACCGGTTTTCTACCCACTATCCCCTTGACCGCTTCTCGACTCCGTGCTACACTGTGCCCAATCCACGACACGGTGAGAACCTTCCAATTCGGAGTCGCGCGCGCGCGCTCGGCCTCAAGGTCCATCTGTAGCGAATCCCTTAACGAGTTCAATCGTGTCGGTCACGAATACGGCATCGAACCTCTCACACACTCTCCAGGAATAACACGGAGCTCTACGTGGATATCGCCGAACTGAAGAGCAAATCCATTGCGGAATTGCATGAGATGGCCGAGGAGTTGAGCATCTCCAACTACTCTGGCCTGAGAAAACAGGATCTGATTTTCCGGATCGAGCAGAATCTGCTCGACAGTGATGTCGTGTTACGCGGCGAGGGCGTACTCGAAATCCTGCCCGAAGGGTACGGCTTCCTGCGCTCGCAGGACTGGAACTACCTGTACGGCCCCGACGATATCTACGTCAGTCCCTCGCAAATCAAGCGCTTCGACCTGCGCACGGGCGACACGGTGATGGGTCAGGTCCGTCCGCCCAAGGAGGGCGAACGCTACCTCGCTCTATTGAAAGTCGAACAGGTCAACGGCGACGACCCGGAGAAGGCCAAACACAGGATTGCCTTTGACAACCTGCGCCCGCGCTATCCGGAGTCGCGCATCCGATTGGAGAACAAGACGGAAGACCTGTCCATGCGACTCATGGACCTGATGGTGCCCATCGGCAAGGGGCAGCGCGGCCTGATCGTGTCACCGCCCAAGGCGGGCAAGACCATCCTGATGCAGAAGATTGCCAACTCCATCCTGGAGAATCATGACGAAGTACATCTGATCGTTCTGCTGATCGATGAACGACCGGAAGAAGTGACCGACATGGAGGAGCACGTGGATGCCGAAGTCATCTCCTCCACTTTCGACGAACCGGCCGACCGGCACACGCAAGTTGCGGAAATGGTGATCGAAAAGGCCAAGCGTCTGGTCGAGCATGGTCGCGATGTCGTCATCCTGCTCGACTCCATCACGCGCCTGGCCCGCGCCTACAACGTGACCGTGCCCCACTCCGGCAAGATCCTTTCCGGTGGTGTCGATGCCCATGCGCTGCACAAACCCAAGCGCTTCTTTGGCGCTGCCCGCAACATCGACAGTGGTGGCTCTCTCACCATCATCGCGACCGCGCTGATCGAAACCGGCTCGCGCATGGATGAAGTCATCTTCGAAGAATTCAAGGGAACGGGCAACATGGAAGTTGTGTTGGACCGCCACATTGCCGACAAGCGCGTCTTTCCGGCCATCGATATCAATCGCTCCGGCACCCGCAAAGAAGACTTATTGTTGGATGAGACCGAACTCAACCGCGTGTACCTGCTGCGTAATTTCCTGGCCGACATGCCGCCCGCCGAAGCCCTCGAGTTCTTGCTCGATCGCATCCGCCGCACCAAGACCAACAAGGAATTCCTGGATTCCATGGCGCGCGGATGAAGTGCTTCACAACGATCCGCGCGCGCGGTGCACCAGCAGATCGAGCGTGGCTTTCTGCGGTTCCGAGAGTTCGCGGGGCACAATAAGGGGAAGTACCGGCACGGCCGGGTCGTGTGGCACGTGCAGGATCAGCCGATCCAACGGGGGCTGACCCGTGTGTGGGCGCGCCCTCCCGGTCACATCGATGGCCATGGTCCGGCCCGGTCCAGTGAGCTCACTGAGCCGCTGGCCGTACTCGAACCAGGCATGAAGCGGCGCAGCGTCCTCCGCGGCCACTCGAGGCACCAGCGTTTTCTCGAAATATTCGAGGGCCTCACCGAAAACGGCCGGCTGTTCCTCGCGAAAATACCGCAGGCGCTCGCGAAACGCGGGCCGCGGATCCTGCAGACCACTGGCCGCCAGGGCCGCATCCATGCGGGCTTCCGCGCGTGCTTTCTCGTTCTCTCCCATTACCGGCGCGAGAATGGCCAGCCGGGACATGCGAGTCAAGCCCAGGTCAGACTTCGGTCCGGTAGTCCAGCACCCCGGCATCCGCTATCTTGGGGCTCCCTCAGGCACTCCGGGAGGTCACATGCCTGTTCCCCGTACAAGTACCCGCTGGACGCGCGACCAAACTGCGGATACTGGAGTGCTCGAGCTGACCTGGGAGGTTTTTGGCGAGTTTTGCCGGGCCCTCGCCGTCAAGGTAGCGCAGAGCGGTTATCGGCCCGATCTGGTCATCGGCATTGCCAAGGCCGGCGTAATTCCAGGTGCTGTCATTGCCTCCATCCTGCGTTGCGATTTTTTCTCCATGAAAATCAGCCGCGATGTAGGTGTGGAGCGCGTGCGTTCACGACCGAAAATTTTCTCGGCCGCTCCGCGCGAGGCTGCCGGCAAGCAGGTCCTGATCGTCGATGAGATTGCCACCAGTGGTGAGACTCTGCGCATGGCCTTGAACGCCGTCAGGCAAGTTTCACCCCTGGACATGAAAACGGCGGTCAGCTTTGCCAAGGGGAAGTACAATCCGGATTTCTACGCGCTCAAGACTGAAGCCACCATCATTTTCCCGTGGGACCGGCAGGTGGTTGACGAAGTCGGTCACTTGTTGGCAAATCCGCTGTACGAAGAGCTGCTCTAAACCTTTCTACTCCGCGATGACGTTGACCTGATCGGGATTCAGGTCGGCGTCGCGAGCTGCCGATCGCGTACCCAGTACTCGCCGCACGAACGCACGCCACCAGTCGCCAGTTTGCTCCGCCAGCTTCCTGTACTCCTGCAGGGCCGACCAGGTCTTCTCGTGAACGGCGCGCGCGCGATCCAGCACGCCGGGTCCATGGGCATCTTCCGCTTTGAGCCAGCGCCGGCCGATCTGTGTGTGGAGCACTTCATCGGCCCAATCATAGTCGTGAAAATGGGCGGAAAGCGGATCGCCGGCAGCAACCGCCGTTTCGAACTCGGCCTTCTTGCCGCTGTCACCGGGCATGAGGCTCTGCTCGATGCCATAGAGCAGCAAGCGGCGTTCTTCGGGTGAAGCATGCAGATTCAAGCGCAGCGAGAAACCCACATTGAGCGGAATCTTAGTCCAGTCCACACCGCGTGTTTCGAACGCAGCCTCACCCATCATGGAATGACGCGCCTCATCCCACAACTGGCGCGAAAAGTCGCGATAGAACTCCCAGGGCTGTTCACGTTCCTGTGTAAGAAAGGACGCCATCATCTCCGGCACATCCATCTCCAGCAGACGTTTGCAGAGCAGCGCCAGATTACGTTCAGCGGGCGGAATGTGGGGCTGGTCGTACAACGTGTGCGGCGGAAAGGTAAAGTTGTGCTGCCCCTGAAAACGCGCGTCCCGGCGCGGATAGAAGCCTGGCTCGCGCGGCTGCAGCGCCCGACGGCGCGGCAGTTGCGCGCCCTGGTTAGGCGGCAGATCGCCCGCCACACCGCGTGATTCGCCCAGAAACGCGCGCAGATGCCGCTCCCACAGGCGCACGCGCGCTTCCACGTCGTAACCGCGACCCATCAACGCACCCAGCGAGCGCGCACCCCAGCCGAGTGCCTCTTCTTCTTCCTGCAGCAGCAGTCGCAATACCCGTCGCGTTGGGTAGTCGACCAGCGGATTGCTGTTGTCGATATGCGTGCGGTAGGCCATGACCAGATCGGCGCGCGCCACGCGGTACACGCCGGCCAGCAACTCAACTGTATCCTGCGCCTGCTCGATCTCCTGCAGAAAGCCTTCCAGCCGCTCATCAGGCGGATGATCGAGCCGCGGAGCCGGGTGTCGCATCTCTCGGATGCGGTCGGCCAGGTCGGTGGCGTGCTCGATGTCCAACCATTGATGCAAGGCAAAGCCGCCCTTGACTTCCCACTCGGGTGTTTCCGGAATTCGCGCTACCAGGATCTGCGCCAGTCGCCGCTCCACCCAGTGATAGCGCAGCAAGCGGCGCACGTTCTCATCCACCGAATAGCCGATTCGGGTCGCTTCCTTGTAGGAGGCGATGCCGGCCAGCTCAGGCACTCCGAGTGAGGGCGCAGCGGGCATTGGAGATTCCTTCCTGGACGGTCCTCGACGCGCGCCAGCTACACGTCCAGGCGCGCGTACTTCGCGTTGGTCTCAATGAACTTGCGGCGCGGCTCGACCTCATCACCCATGAGAGTCGTGAAGATCTGGTCCGCTTCCACGGCGTCCTCGATGGTGACCTGTAGGATGGTGCGCGTTTCCGGATCCATAGTCGTCTTCCAAAGTTGTTCCGGATTCATCTCGCCCAGTCCCTTGTAGCGCTGCACGTTGACCGTGCGCTCTTTGCCGTCTTTGCCGGCCGCCATGCGCTGGACCGTCTGATCCCGCTCTTCCTCGGTGTACGCGTAGTGCTCTTCCTTGCCGCGCGCCACACGGAACAGCGGCGGCTGCGCAATGTACACCATGCCCTGCTCGATCAACTGACGCATATGGCGGAAGAAGAAGGTGAGTAGCAAGGTTCGAATGTGCTGACCGTCCACATCCGCATCGGTCATCAGGATGATCTTGTGGTAGCGCGCATTCTCCGTTCGGAAATCATCCTCACCAATGCCAGCGCCAATGGCGGCGATAATGGTGCGGATCTCTTCGTTCGAGAGGATCTTGTCCAGCCGCGCCTTTTCCACGTTCAGGATCTTGCCGCGCAGCGGCAGGATGGCCTGATACTGGCGATCTCGGCCCTGTTTTGCGCTACCGCCCGCGCTGTCGCCCTCTACCAGGTATAACTCACACAGGGCCGGATCGCTGATCGAGCAATCGGCCAGCTTGCCCGGTAGTACACTGCCTTCCAGTGCATTCTTCCGGCGCACCAGCTCGCGCGCTTTTCGTGCGGCAATGCGGGCGCGCGCGGCCTGGATGGCCTTCTCAATGATGGCACGTGCAACCGTTGGATTCTCCTCCAGGAAACTGGAGAGCCGGCTGTTGACTTCGGCCTCAATAGCGCCGCGCACTTCCGAGTTGCCCAGCTTGGTCTTGGTTTGTCCCTCAAACTGCGGCTCGCGCACTTTCACCGATAGCACGCACGTCAATCCCTCGCGAATATCCTCGCCCGAAAGTGCATCCAGCTCTTTCTTGAGCGAGTTGTTCTTGCGTGCGTAATCATTGAGCGTGCGCGTCAACGCCGCTTTGAAGCCGGTCAGGTGTGAGCCACCCTCAATGGTATTGATGTTGTTGACGAAGGTGAACGTGTTCTCGTTGTAGCCATCGTCGTACTGGATGGCCAGCTCCATCTCGGCTTCTTCCCGGCTGGCCGCAATGAAGATGGGCTTGGCATGCAGCGGCTTACGCGAGCCGCGCAGGAATTCCACGAACTGTACGATACCGCCCTGGTAATGGTACTCTTCGCGATGTGGCTCTTGGGCACGCTCATCAGAGATCGTGATGCGAAGCGCGCGATTCAGGAAGGCCAGCTCGCGCAGACGGTTGGCAATGGTGTCGAAGTTGTAATCGCGTTCCGTGAAAATTTCCTCGTCCGGCTTGAAGGTGACCGTGGTTCCCGTTTCTTTCGTGTTGCCCAGAACTTCCAGACTGGTCTGCTTGTCACCTCGGGAATAACGCTGCCGGTGGATCTTGCCGCCCCGGCGAATCTCGACCACCAACGATTGCGACAATGCGTTCACCACACTCACGCCCACGCCGTGCAAGCCGCCCGAAACCTTGTAGGTGTTCTTGTCGAATTTGCCACCGGCGTGCAGCATGGTCATGGCGACCTCCACGCCGGGTCGCTTCTCGGTGGGATGCATGTCCACCGGGATACCGCGCCCGTCATCCTTCACGGTGACCGAATTGTCCGGGTGAAGCGTGACGTCGATGTGCTTGCAATAGCCGGCCAGCGCTTCATCGACCGAGTTGTCGACCACTTCATAAACGAGGTGGTGGAGGCCGCGCTGCCCGGTGGAACCGATGTACATGCCAGGCCGCTTGCGTACTGCTTCCAGTCCCTTGAGGACCTGGATTTGCCCTGCCGTGTAG
>JBOHRF010000170.1:0-10159 GCA_050732575.1 Longimicrobiales bacterium | reverse complement strand
CACGGCCATGGGCAACTACATCGACTGGATGCGCTCGTGCTGGTACGTCACGTTCATGTCCAATCCGGCGATTTCGATGCCGGGCGGCTTCTCGGCCAGCAATCTACCCGTGGGCGTGCAGATCGTGGGTCGTCACCGCGCCGATTGGAGTGTGCTGCAGCTGGCGCATGCGTTCGAGCAGGCCACGCAACACGGGAAGCGCCGCCCCCTGCAGTGACTTCGTGATTCGCGCGTTGGGCGCTACCTGCCACCAACCAGCTGGAAGCCCGCCCAATACCTGGGATCTTCGAAACCGGCTGTTTGGCGAACATCGCGCTGCGCACGACGCAATGCTTCGGCTTTACTTGGTTGATCGTCATCGTCGAGCCAGCGCGTATAAAAGCGCTCCATGAGCAGTTTCGTGCCGGCATCGTCAACGCTCCATATGCTCACCAGCACACTACGGGCGCCCCTGGCAAGAAAAGCGCGCTGCAATCCGACCGTACCCTCGGACTGCTTGAGGTCGCCCAATCCGGTTTGGCCTGCGCTGAGGACGACCAGTTCAGCGTTGATCTGAGGCGATTCGTCGAGGACTTCACCCACGGTAAGTAGACCGTCATTCAGTTCCCCGGTCGAAAGCGCAACGAAAGAAGCACGAGCGCGCTCACCTGAACTGTATGCAAAGCCGTGCCTTGCGAAATGTACGACGGGCGCATCGGACAACCGCCAGCGGACAACTTTTTCCAGTGCAGACGTACCCGTCATAGCAGTGACACCAAGTCGCGCCGCCACACTGTGCGCTTCACTTTCCGCCCCGGCGAGCGAAGGAAGTCGATAACGCCTGCCATCTTCAGTGGCCACGCTCGGCATACTCGGGTTTCCAACGACGACTGAACCGTGTAGCGCACTGCGGCGCTTCTCCCCAATGATGCTAGCGGGGCGCCGCTCGGCTTCAACCAACGTTGCAAGTGATGGCGAATAGCGGACCGGGTGGTGGTCGCCGAGAAGCGTCCCAGCGCGGTCCAGTGGCAAAATGGCGAAGGAATAAGAGAGATCACGCCATCAGGTATGATTACGATTTCGCGGGTCGGCTGCGGGCGTGCACGCAGTGGCTCTGGCAACAGTGTGAGTGTCAGCAGCCATGACGCGCCTTCGCCAGTTGCAGTCGGCGCCTTACCGCCAACGGAGGGTTTCGACAGTTCGAGACTCAGCCGCGCACCGCGAGGATTGTAATCGATACCCGCGCGTAAATTACTAATCAGTTGATCCTAGCGAATCGCGCCCGACTCCTGAGCGAAACACGGTGAGGTCGCCATCTTGCGCGAACCAGATGGTGAGCGAGTCCCGACTCAGGGAGTATTCGATGACGGCCGCGCCCGAACGAGCCGCTGCCGCGACCAGTGCCTGCCCCTCGCCGACTAGGTCCGCCCCTGCATTCGGCACGGTCGCGTCTTCTCGTCTCCGCGTTCCTGTCGTGCCCATAAGGTCGAGCAGCGCACGGGCCCGTCCGCGTTCCGCAGCCGCAAGCGCGCAAAACGGGCGGGCGTGCCAAGCACGCGCTCCCGTGCGAGCCAGCTTCGCGACCAGCCCTCAAAGATCTCCGCACCCGAAGCGCAGGTTCAGGCGGTTTTCATCGCCACTCACTTGATCCGTCAACATCGAGTGGACGACGGCAGCCGAATCAAAGTAGGCGACCGCGGCTGCGAGATCGCTGGTGCGCCCGCGTGCAAGGAATGTGGTGCCCAATACCTGGCGTGCACGGATTTCCTCCAGCGGCGAACGCACGAGCCGAAGCAGCCGTAGTCCCTCCCGCGCGTTGACCAGCGCGGAGTCAAGCCGGCCAAAGGTCACGCTGCGCACGACCCATTTCCGCGGACGCGGCGCCCTCCAGCAATCGCAATCCAAAATCGTGCGCGATTCCGCGACTCTGTCGGAGCCGGACCAGCGCGGAGTCAGGAAGACGGAGGCTGAGGTACAGGCGGCCAACATCCTTCAGGATAGCCGCTTCCATATGGCGATCTCGAATGCCTGCCACCAGCGCGAGCGCCTGTCGCATGTAGGCGAACGCGGAGTCGCGTTGCCCCAGATCGCGGTGCGCCATTCCAATACCCAGGAGGCTCCAGCCGCGTTGGTCCCGGTCTCCCACATCGTCCGCGACCTTCAAGGCCGCACGGAAAATGACTGAGTGCGGTGTCCGGCCTTGACAGCTCCAAAAAGGCGTGTCCAACGCAATAATGATTAGCCGCGAGCTGGAATTCACCGGGTGTGCCATCCCGACGGTGACCCACTCCCGGCTCGCCGCCCAGCAAGCGAATTCCCTCCCAGCAATGTTCCAGGGCTACACTCAATTGACCCATTTCACGTTTCAACAATCCGAGATCGGAGAGTATGCCCGCGACGAGTATCTGATCAGTCAATTGCCGTGCGATGGCGAGGGCATTCTCCAGGTACGAGAGTGCAGAGTCCGGCTGACCGAGCTTTCGCTGCAAGTAACCGATATCCGACAGCGCGTGAATTTGCATGGTAAGCTCGCCGATTTGCCGAGCCACCCCGAGCCGTTCTGGATTTGCTCGGGCGCCGCGAACTCCGGGGTCATGGCCTTGAACTCGGTGCGCATTTCCTGCGCGCTATCCATGCGCGCATCGAGCAGCTCGCGATGCCGAAGTCGAGCAGTTTGACCTGGCCCGTCGCTGTGACCCGGATGTTGGCCGGCTTGAGGTCGCGGTGAATGACCAGGTGCTGGTGCGCGTAGGTCACTCCGTCGCACACGTCGATTATGAGCTCGAGCCGCCGTTCGACCGACAGCTTCCGAACCTGGCAATAACGGTCGATCGGCTGGCCATCCACGAACTCTATAGCGAAATACGGCGTGCCGTCCGCCGTGACGCCGCCATCCATCAGACGTGCTATGCCAGGGTGCTCGAGGCGGGCCAGGATGCGGCGCTCCTCCAGGAAGCGCCGCGCCAGCGCAACTTCGCCGTATGGAATCACCCTGAGCGCCACGCGCTGCTCGAACTGGCCGTCCGCGCGCTCGCCCAGAAACACGCGGCCCATGCCCCCCTGTCCGATCAGGCGGACTACGCGGAATGGGCCGATGCGTTCCGGATGCGTGACCGCATAGTCATTCGCTCCGAGCAGCGGTCCGGCGAATTGGGCAGCGGGTGCATCCAGAATGCCTTCAGAGCGGCGGTGCGCGTGCAGTAGCTGCAGCACCTCGTCACGCAGCTCGGTGTCGTCGCCACAGGTGCGTTAGATGAATGCCACCTGTTCTTCTTCGGGGAGATCGAGACAGACGTCGAAGACCGCATCCATGCGACGCCACCAGTTGTTCGGCGACTCGCTCCGATGGGCCTGCGATTCTTTCGTGTTGCATGGCCGGTCCGGGCGTCGAGGAGAAATCTGGGCCATTTCCAAAGAATACCCGGAATCCGTCTGTCGGGCCACACATCGACAGCGCCAGATTCGTGTTGACAGTAGTGCCCCGCATGTGCAAGCTCGAGGTCTACCGGCTCCATCAGGGAGGCACCATGATCCGTGCGCTTTGCCGTCTGCCTGCCGCACTCGTACTTGCGGTATTGCCCCGCACAACCAGCGCCCAGCTGGCCAGCGCAGACGCCATCGACCAATACGTCCGCACCGCAATGGAGAATCAGCACATCGTAGGCCTGGCACTGGCCGTAGTCAAAGGCGGCCACGTGGTTCATGCGCGCGGCTTCGGATTTGCCGACCGCGAGCAGCAGATCCAGGTCACGCCGAATACGGTTTTCAAGATCGGATCGGTGAGCAAACAGTTTCTGGCCACCGGCATCATGCTGCTGGTCCAGGACGGCCGCGTTCAACTCGATGATCAATTGAGCAAATACATCACCGATACTCCCGCCACCTGGAGCGCGGTCACGCTTCGTCACTTGCTGACCCATACCTCGGGCATTTTGCGCGAAGGCCCGGCATTCAATCCCATGGTCCGCCAGCCCGACATTGATGTAGTGCGATCCGCGTTCGCCGCGCCGCTCGAACTCGAGACCAATACCGACTTTCTTTACTGCAACGTCTGTTACTTCGCGCTGGCCGAGGTGATTGCGCGCGTAGCCGGGAAACCCTGGGACGTCTTCCTGCGCGAACGAGCATTTGCACCGGCTAAAATGCAAGCGACAGCCACCACCGCCGATGTGCTTCCCAACCGCGCGCGCGGTTACGATTGGCGTGATAACACGTTTCACGCCGCACCCGACTGGCCCGCCCTGCGGCCGAGTGGCGCTTTCGTGTCTACCGTGCTCGACCTGGCCCGCTGGGATTCCGTCCTCTACTCGAGTGCGATCCTCACGCGCGCCTCGAGAGATCGCATGTGGACCAAGGCACGCGTGAAGAACGGAACTGAGATCGAGTATGGATTCGGCTGGTTTGTGGAGGATGCCGAGTGCCCGGCACAGCAGCCGCCTTCGTGCATACTCGCCGGACGCCGGCTGGTCCATCATGGCGGCTCGCTGCCCGGTTTCCGCGCAATGTTCACGCACGTGCCGCGTGACAGCCTGACCATCATCGTGCTCACTAATACCGATGACGCGCAGCCCGCGCCCATTGCACGTGGTGTGGCCGAGCTGATGCTGCGGGCGGGCGGACCACCACCCCGTTCTCCCGAAACGGCACAAATTCACATGCAGCGGTCAAAAATGCGCGAGTGATCCCCGCGTTCTCGCGGCTGATTACCCCCCAGGCATGTCGGTATGCGCCAAAACGTGGGAACGTGGTGGTGGTCCGCCCGATGGCGCGACCGGACAGGAAGCCGCGCCCGGGCGGGAGCATGGGAGTACCGCGCTCGGTCCCAGGGCAGCCCGGCTGCCCGTTTCACATTGGGCGCGGGCCGAATCGGGATGGTTGGGGTGGTGGTCCGCGGATCCCAGTTCCCTATATTGCCATTTCCAGCGTCGACCGGATTCTCGGATGACGACAAATGCGCAAGACAGCGATGCAGCGCGGCCGCGCCGGGTCGTCCAGGCCTGGGTCGACGCGTTCAACCGCGCCGATGTGGATGCGCTTGCTGCTTTCTATACGGAGAACGCCGTAAACCATCAGGTCGCAGAATCCCCGATCCAGGGCCGCGAAGCGATCCGCGTGATGTTCGCCAAGGGATTTGCCACAGCCACCATGGTCTGCCTGGTAGAAAACATCTTTGAGGATGGCGATTGGGCCATCCTCGAATGGAAGGACCCGCTAGGCCTGAGAGGCTGCGGATTCTTCCATGTGGTGGGCGGCAAGATCGAGTTGCAGCGCGGTTATTGGGACAAGTTGTCGTTTCTGCGTGCGCAGGGACTGCCGCTGCCCGACCCACTGTGAGTATCGTTAGTACTATCGCAGTCCAGCAAAGGGAATCACGCATATGCAACCGAAAGGTCTGCTTCTCGACTTCGGCGGCACGCTGGTAGAAGAGGTGAGCTTCAATCCGCGCGCTGGCAACGAGTGGATGCTCTCACGCGCGTCTCATCGACCGGCGCACGTTACGCTCGATCAAATCGTGGACCGTGCCGTTCGCATTACTAGCGAGACTGCTGCGCGCCGCGACCAGTTCCAGGTGGAAACGCCGTGGCCCATGCTGACCCGGCTGATCTACGATCCCTTCGGCGTTCGCTTTGCCGACCCTCTTCCCGAGCTCGAGCTGGGTTTCTGGCAGGCATCGGTCGTGACCCGGCCCATGCCGGGCGTGCACGCCGCGCTCGACCTGATTCACCAGGCGGGTTTACCCATTGCCGTGCTGTGCAACGCCAGCTTTGGCGAGCATGTGATCCGACACGAGCTGGCCAAACACGGACTGGCCGATCACCTCGAGTGCATCATTGTCTCGGCCGACTACTGTGTGCGCAAACCCAATGTGTTGCTCTTCGAGGTCGCCGCGGCACGGCTGGGGTTGTCGCCCCGGCACATCTGGTTTGTGGGCGATCGGTTCGACACGGACATCACGGGAGCCAAGGTGGCAGGCATGACTGCGGTCTGGTTCGGGCAGAACACCAAGCCCTCATCCGGCGTGCCCGGTGCCGATCTGATCGTGGCCGACTGGAACGAGTTTGCTCACCAGTTCCAGGAAATCAGCAGCGCGCGCGCTAGCATGTAGGTTTGAACGAACCGCACGCGTGAAGGTCACTGCTACGTTCTACGCGCCGAATCGGGATGCCTGGCTCGAAAAGCACGCCTGCATCAAAACAATCTGATAGTCGCCAGATTGCGCGCGGGTATCGTCTGCACGCGCCCGTCACCTGGTTGGTTATTCACTCGGTCATCATCGTTCTGGGCGTTGTCGTGCTGCGGCAGGTCTGACCCGAGACGGTCTGCTGACTTCGTGCGGGAAGTTCGCCGAGCCTGCATTGCATTGCCATCTTGCCCGGAATGACCTGGCGTTGCACCGTCTGTTGGCCATCGTTTTCTGTCTGATGAAGAGCGTTCATGCAAGGACCTGCGGTTGAGCCTGGTGCGGGGGCAGCGCTGGACCAGGCACACGACACATGCCAACCTGGTCTGGAAAAGCGATGCTGAGCGGAACAATTCGGTCGATTCGTCGGCCACCTTCCGTTTCCGACCGGCAAGAAGCCGCCATTCCAGTTTGACGCGGGCGAAAAACGTTGGGTGATGGACCGCGTACCGAACCCAAAACGTTTCACTGTTTTCGATGAGTCGAATCGGTACTGGCAAATCCGAGAGCTTGTGACCGGCCGCAACGTTGCTGGAGTGCGCATCATTCGGGGTGTCACGACCGTCGAACTGCACGATGGGTCGGTATTTTGGATCGCGCCGCGCAGAAAAGGCGAACTGGTGGCCCCAGATTCCCAGCGCAATCCACTCTGCTATTTCACTATGATAGGTAAACTGCCAACCCAGGTCGCGGCTGTGAGGATCGAGCCGAACGCGCTGCACGAGGATGGCGTGACGGCGGTGATAGCCGTGGGTTCATTCCTGTTGCTCCGCAAAGCCACCCGGTTTCCGGGCAACTCGTTCAGGTCGGCAAGCATCGGGATGGCCGCCGTCCTGGCCGGTACCCTGGTCTCGGTGCTGACCAGTTCGATCTGGTTTGCTCTGGCCGGTATCGCTGTGGAAGCGGCTGACTTCTATCTGGGGAAAAGACTCGCCGCCCGGCCTGCGGTCTTTCGTCTGACGGGCGCGTAGGAAAGTGATGAAAATGCGCCGGCCGTTTTCGTTACTGGTAGCACTCGTGATCGGCACTGCCATCCACCTGGATTGGCATGTCGGCCGCCACGGCGAACACCTGAGCCTGGGATTGTCCCAGCATTGGCTCCTGGCTCTTCCCATCTTCGCCTGGGCCGCGTGGTACATCGTCCGGCGCTGGCCAACACAGGTCGGGCTGACCAGTGCCCTCAGTCTCACCGGTGGTGTTGTACTGGGCCAGGGTCTGGAGCCGCTTTATGAACGCGTGGTAGATAACTGGCCATTTACGGAGAGTTTTGGGCCCGAGCGTATGGGCATCTTCACAGCGTTCATGGTCGCGGGTATCGCTGCATACGTACTCACCAGCGCAGTGCTTCGCCATCGTTTGCTGGCGCGCGAATCGAGAATCGAACCGAACGGTATGAGGAACTTGAAATGATCGCATCACCCGATCGCACCGAAGCCGCTGAATATTACTTCACTTACATCGACCAGGTCGGCGCGGGCGATATCTGCAAGTCGCTCGAACGGCAGACCCGGGAAACGCTCGCACTGCTGCAACGCATTTCCGAAGAAGAGTCTCTTTATCGTTATGCACCCGACAAGTGGAGCGTGCGCGAGGTTTTGAGCCACATCAACGACGCCGAGCGCATCTTCGTATTTCGCGCATTGTGGTTTGCGCGCGGATTCGATACTCCACTGCCCAGCTTCGACCAGAACACGGCTATCGCCGCGGCCCATGCGGATGCACGTCCAATGAGCAGCCACGTGGAAGAGTTTCGCGCAGTGCGCGCGGCCACACTGGCATTCTTTCAGAGCCTGCCCGCACACGCATGGGCAATGACCGGTGTTGCCAGTGGCAATCCGTTCACGGTCCGCGCACTGGCGTACATTGTAGCCGGACACGTAACGCATCATATGCGGATCCTGGAAGAACGATACCTGAGCAAATGACCGACTCGGCGGAGGCAGAGCGCCTGGTTCAACTGGGCATCGAACTGTCCGACGTTGGCCGGTCAGCCGATGCGGAAGGTGCGTATCGCGCGGCCGCACGGGCAGATCCTGAATGGTCGGTGCCGTGGTACAACCTCGGGCTGCTCTGCAAGTGTCAAGGTCGCTGGGCAGAATCGCTCGACTTCAACCAGCGCGCGGCGCTGCTCGATCCCGAGCACCAGGCGAACTGGTGGAATCTGGCCATTGCCGCCACCGCTCTGGGCAATTGGTTGGAGGCCCGGCGTGCCTGGAGTGGCTGCGGCATCCAACTGCCTCCCGGCGCTGGCCCGCCGGACGGCGATTATGGTCTCACTCCATTACGACTCGATGCGGACGGTGTGGGTGAGGTCGTCTGGGGTCGACGCATCGATCCTGCACGCGCACGGCTGCAAAGCGTGCCTCTGCCTGGCTCGCCATTCCGCTGGGCCGATCTCGTGCTTCACGATGGAGCGCCGGAAGGTTTCCGCCTCCTGCACGGCAAACAACTTCCCGTGTTCAATGTCTTGATGCGCTTGGAGCCGTCCAGCTTCAAGACGTTCGTGGTGCGCCTTGGCACTACCGACGCGTCCGCCATCGAGCGTCTCGAACAGGTTGCCACTGAGTTGGGTGGCGCCGCGGAGAACTGGGGCACGTCGACCAACATCCTTTGTCGCGAGTGCAGCCTGGGTGTGCCGCACGCGCATCCCGAACACAAGGGCACACCCGCACATCCGCACTGCGGCATTGCGGCGCGCGATGCCCAGCACGCAAAACAGATTCTGGATCACTGGGCGCAGACAACGCCTGATGCGGACCTCGGGCACTGGGCCCTGGCGCCTGGCAATCCTGAATGATTTTCTGAATCAGATCAGCGATCGCAACGGCTGCGTGCGAGCGGCGCGCCGCGCCGGGAGGAACGCCGCCAGTAGCGCTACTGTGAACAGGACTGCAGCGGCGCCCACGCTGGCCATGGGATCGGTGGCCTGCAAGTCGAACAGCATGGTGGTCAGCGTGCGCGTAGCCCAGAACGCGACCACGATGCCCACGACCACGCCTGATCCGGCCAGCGTTACGGCTTGTCGAATAACCAGGCTCGTGATGTTGCCGGCTGTTGCGCCCAGCGCCATGCGCACGCTGATCTCGTGCGTACGCTGCGACACAAAGAAGGCCAGGATGCCATAGATTCCGATGGCTGCCAACGTGAGACCGGTCAGACCAAGCAGAGTGAGCAACAGCGTATTGAACCGTCGTGTTTCCGTCGCTTGCGAGAGTACATCGCGCATAGACTGCACGTCGTAGAGCGGCAGCAATGGATCAACCCGGTCTACGGCCCGCCTCACGCCACTGGCAATGCTGATGCCCGGACGCGCGCGGGCGACAATGGTCACGCCGCGCTGGAATGCGTTCCATGCGCCGCCCGGCGCCTGGGTCAAGGGCATGAAGATCTCGGGCGGCACGTCCCTTTCCAGCCCGAACGCACGCACATCGCTCACCACACCAACAATCTCACGCCATTCCGGAGCCTCGGCTGCGGTCCAGCCCGATAGGCGTTGGCCGATGGGATTTGTTTCACCAAAGAGTTGGCGCGCCAGGGTTTCGTTGATCAGCACCACGGGCGGTGCGCCCGCACTCAAATCATTTGCTGTAAACTGGCGTCCTCGCTTCAGCGGAATGCGCATGGCATTGAGAAAGCCTTCCGTGACGAGGCGCACGTGACCCGCATCCACGCGATCGGGATTCGCCGGCCGACCATCGACGCGCAAACCGATGTCAATGCTGGGTCCCCACATGGGCACGCGCGTGCTGGCACCCGCATGCTCGACACCGGGTATGGCACGCACCTGTTCCACAATGCGCGCAAATGCAGTTTGCACGGCCGTGTCATCCGAGTAGCGGTCCCCAGGCAGGGCAACGCGCATCATGGTGACATCGTTGGGCTGGAAACCCAACGGAACCTGCTGCAGTTTCTGCGCACTGCGCAGGAACAAGGCGGCACTGATCAGAAGCACCAGCGCACAGGCAATCTGTGTGACCACCAGCAAATTGCGCACGCGGT
>JBOHRF010000169.1:0-10164 GCA_050732575.1 Longimicrobiales bacterium | reverse complement strand
CTACCAGGTTCACCGTTACCAGGTTCACCGTCGAAGCGCGCAAGAGATCCAGGAGCGCTTGCGTGTCGAGTGCCCGATCGTGCAATTGGACTTCATGGCCGGCATGATGGGCTGGTTGGCGAAAAGGGTTCCCGTTTCACATATTGAAATCTGGCCAGGGTACGCAGCGGTCCTCGCCAGGCAGCCGCAGTTCTCGCCTCACAACCCCCACGACGTTATCTGAGGAGCGACCATGTCACCTGCAAAGAAGCGTCCGAAGGCGAAGAAAAAGAAAACGGCGCGCACGACAACCGCGCCCAAGCTGCACCGTTCCTGCGCCACCATGCCGGTGCACATGTTGCTGCTCGAGCAATACCCATCGTTCCATGCGCGCCAATTCAAGCTGGAAGAGGCCACGCAGCGCAAGCGCACGACAGCGCTCAGGGCCGCCGATCTGAAGGTCGTTACCATCAAGGTGATCGTACACGTCGTGTATAGAGAAGCGGCACAGAACATTTCGCTGGCCCAGATCAAGGGTCAGATAGCGGCGCTGAACCGGGATTTCCGCGCCACTAACCCAGACAAGAGCAAAGTGCCAGTCCCATTCAAGGGTCTGATCAGCGACGCGCGCATTCAGTTTTCTCTGCACAAAGTGACGCGCACGCTGACTACAACAGCCGCGTTCGGAATTGACAATGGTGTGAAAAAGGCAGCCACCGGAGGCAGCGCTCCGGTTTCCACCGGCCAATACCTCAACATCTGGGTGTGCGCCCTGAGTGGCGGGCTGCTTGGGTATGCGCAGTTCCCCGGTGGTCCCGTGGCCACGGATGGCGTAGTGATCAACTATCGCGCCTTTGGCACAACGGGAACCGCACAAGCGCCTTTCAACAAGGGGCGCACGCTGACCCACGAAGTGGGACACTACTTGAATCTGCGCCACATCTGGGGTGATACGGACGACTGCAGCGGCAGTGACCTGGTAGCCGATACACCCAACTGCGCGGGCCCGAATTTCGGAAAACCATCGTTTCCCACCGTCAGCTGCAACAACGGACCGAGCGGTGACATGTTCATGAACTATATGGACTACGTGGACGACGGAGCCATGTTCATGTTCTCCATGCAGCAGGTGGTGCGCATGCGTGCCACGCTGGACGGTCCGCGGCGCAGCCTTTGGTCATGATGGAGAATGTGCGGCGCTCCGCCTTGTTTGGTCAGGCCTGGATTCATGTCTTCGAGGAAGACAGCGCGCAGGGCGCGGTCTATCGGCCCGAAGCGCATGACATTCCGCTTTCCCGCCGGCCACGCGAACGCCTGGAGTTCAGCGAGGATGGTTCAGCACGTCTTCTGGTCCCGGGTCCCGACGACCGCGCCCAAGAACAGGCTGCCAACTGGAGCGAGGAAGATGGTGCGATCGTAATCCGGGCCGCAGCGCATGGGCCTGCGCCCGGCCGCGTGCTGCGCGTAGTAGAACGGTCGGCCGATCGCCTGGTCGTTCAGAACTAGTCACCGGTCCCCAACCATCACGTTCATGGCAAAAAAGACAAAGCCGGTCTTTTACGAAATCAGCCAACGATTCCGGCAGCAGGCGCACGTTCACGCCGTACCCACTCCAGCGCATTCGATTGGCATGCGGCCCCTGCGCATCTACACGCTGGATCCTTCCGTCTCTCATCGACTGGGCGGCACGGCCACGGTCAACGTGCCGCTGGAGGCGCTCGAACCCGGACCCGCGGGCGCGCTCTTCGAGATCGATGGCGGCAAGGTGCCCAAGCCGCTGGAAGCAGCGGCCCTCGACCTGAATACGCCGCACCTGCTCATGTCCAGCGGGTTAGGGCCAACGCCGGCCAACGGCCAGTTTCATTTGCAGATGGTGTACGCAGTCTGCTCGCTCACGTATGCCCGTTTCAAACGAGCACTGGGCCGGGACATTGCCTGGGCTTGTGGCGTGCCGCATCCCGAAACGGGTCAGCTGCGCCTGCGCGTGCGACCCTTTGCGGTGCAGGAAAGGAACGCCTTTTACGATCGAAACCAGAGCGGCCTATGTTTCGGTTACTTCAGGGCACCGCGGCATGCGGCAGGATTCACGGTACCGGGCGGTCTGGTCTTCACCGCGCTGTCCCATGATGTGATCGTGCATGAAACCACGCATGCACTGCTCGATGCACTGCGACCGGAGTTCTACACACCCACGAATCCGGATGTGCTCGGCTTTCACGAAGGGTTGGCCGACATCGTGGCGTTGTTCCAGCATTTCAGTTATGCGGATGTGGTAGAGAAGGCAATGCGCGAGGCGCGCGGCGTCCTCTCGCGCGCGTCATTGTTGAGCAACCTGGCCCAGGAGTTTGGCCACGCGCTTTCCTCGCCTGAAAAAATCTCCGCGCTCCGTTCCGGCGTGGACGTGAGCAATCTACTCGACTTCGATTCCGACGTATTGCCTCCAGGTGCGCGCACACGGCGCGGCCTGCTCACGTACAAACCGGATCTGCCTGCACATCGGATGGGGTCGGTCCTGGTTTCGGCCGTGTTCGAAGCCTTCATCACGGTATTCCGCAAGCGCAGCGAACGTTACTTCCGAATTGCGGGCATCGCGCCGGATGCAGTTGGCCAGGCGGATTTGAGCGGTGAGCTGGTAAAAGTCCTGGCTAGCGAAGCCAGTGAACTGGCTGGTCAGTTCCTCGACATCTGCATTCGCGCCATCGATTACTGTCCCACTGTAGACATGGACCTGTGCGAGTACCTGCGGGCGTTGATCACGGCCGATGCCGATGTAGTGAGCGTGGACAAATACGGGTACCGCGATGCGCTGCTCCGCTCTTTCCATCGACGTGATCTGTTCCCCGCGCATGTGGGCTTCATGTCTGAAGATGCTGTAATGTGGGATGCACCTGCCACGGCGCTGGTCGTGCCGGAGCTTGCCTTTAGTCAGTTACGCTTCAATGGAGACCCCGGCCACGTGGCAGATCCGCAGGAGCTCGAGCGCCAAGCTCACGCGCTGGGTGCCTTTGTGACACAGGCCAATCACGCACCTCATTTGGGCTTGATTGCTCCTGGAGCCAAGCTACCCAAGAACGTGCAATACGCCGGCCCGGTCAGCGTGCAATCCATCCGCTGCGCGCGACGCGTGGCTCCCGATGGGCACATTCTGTTCGACCTGGTCGGAGAAGTAACGCAAACGTGCACGGTACGTGCGGGCAACGACCTGATCGAATTCAGCGCGGGTTGCACGCTGGTGATCGACCCGTTCGGTCAGGTGCGTTACGCGATTTACAAGCGGGCAGACAGCGCGGACCGGCAAGAGCGCCAGCTCAAGGCTCTGCGCGGGCCGCTCAAGGCGTATTGGCGCAAGGCGGGCCGGAAATATGTGCCGCGCGCAGGCACGTTCCAGCAGCTGCATCTAGATGAAGCGGCCGAAAAACACCCTGGTCGCCGTTCAGGCAACCGCGCGCGGTGAGCGGCGGTCGAGTGAACGATACTGGATCGCTTCGGCCACGTGGCCGGGCGCAATGGAATCCGCGCCTTCCAAATCCGCAATGGTGCGTGCCAGCCGCAGCACGCGGTGATAGGCGCGCGCGGATAATCCGAGTTTTTGGATGGCGCCGCGCAGTAGGTCCTCACCGCGCCCGTCAATGACACAAAACTCGCGCACTTCACGCGCACCCATGTGCGCGTTGGCAAACATGCCGGGTCGTTGCTCAAAACGCTGCAGCTGCCGGGTGCGTGCGGCAAACACACGCGCGCGCAACAATGAACTGGCCTCACCGGGCGCGCGTCCGGTCAATTCACGCGCGCTGACCGGCGGGACTACTACCTGCAAGTCAACCCGATCCATCAGGGGCCCGGAAATGCGGGCCATGTATCGTTCGATCTGCAGTTGTGTGCAGGTACAGGATCCCACCGCCACGCCGTGAAATCCACACGGGCACGGGTTCATGGCTGCGGCCAGCATGAAGCGCGCAGGATAGGTCACAGCGATGCGGGCACGGCCGATGGAGACCACACCGTCTTCCAGGGGTTGGCGCAACGCCTCGAGTACATGGCGCCGAAACTCGGGCAGCTCATCGAGGAACAACACGCCGTGATGCGCAAGAGAAACCTCGCCTGGTCTGGGCGAGGATCCTCCACCCACCAGTCCGGCGTCCGAGATGGTGTGATGCGGCGCGCGAAAGGGCCGCGTCTGGATCAAGGATTGTCCCGGTCGCAAACGCCCCGCCACGGAGTGAACGCGCGTGACTTCCAGTGACTCCGGCCGGGATAGAGGCGGCAGTATGGATGGGATGCGCCTGGCCAGCATGGACTTGCCTGCGCCCGGCGGACCGATCATGAGCAGATTGTGCTGGCCAGCGGCCGAGACTTCAATTGCGCGGCGCGCCTGTTCCTGTCCTTTGACGTCAGCATAATCCAACTCCATGGGGACTGTAACGTTAAGCGCGGCAGACGCGTCCCCACGTTGTTGGCACGGAACGCGACGACGCAACAAGAGGTCAACGACTTCCGGCAACGAAGTGGCCGGCCATACTTCGACGGTCTCCACGGCCGCTGCTTCCTGCGCGTTGGCCGCCGGTACGATCAGGCGCGGCACTCGTTCCTCGTGACAGCGCAGGGCAACGGACAAGGCTCCCCGGACTGGGCGCAGCTCCCCATCCAGCCCGAGTTCGCCAAGCAGGCAGACACCGCGCGTTGCTTCCAGTGGCAGCTCATCGGCGGCTACCAGGACGCCGATGGCGATCGGAAGATCGAATGCACTACCGTCCTTTTTAATGTCTGCAGGGGCAAGATTGATGGTTATGCGGCGCGGTGGGATCACGAATCCGCAGTTGTGCAGTGCGGCAGTGACGCGCTCTCGCCCCTCGCGCACCGCGCCTTCCGGCAAACCGACCACGTTCATGCAGGGCAGGCCGCTGGCGATGTCGATCTCCACATGGATCAGGAAAGCATCAACGCCCAAAATCGCGCCGCTCGTGATGCGAGCCAGCATTGTTTCCCCGCTGAAGTAGGAGCGGCCAGGCTACTCGAATTGGGTGGGCGCGGACATAGCAGGATGGGATAAATGGGTCAGCGGCAGCGTACCAGCGTGAGTGCATTTCCAACCGCGCGCTCGCCCGCACTATCGGATGGGCTGTTGCGCACGCGACCGCGTATTGCCAGCGAGCTTGAGCCGCCACCATCAAGATTGAGGGCATCGACCGCTCCCAGGCGTACCAGGAGATCGGTGAGCTCGGGCAGAGTCATGCCATCGCTGTAGCGCGGACGCCGGCCATCGACTACGACCAGGAGCGCGCTGCCATCGCGCGTGAAGCCAATGGCCGTTCGAGGGTGGCGTCGCTCGCCAAAATCGGGGGGCACACCCGGCTGCGCGCCCAGCACCTGTTGCCCGTTGCGGAGCAGCCACGGAAATCCGCCCACGGCTTCCTGAGCCGCTTGCGTCATGGACGAACTACGCAGCGCCGCGGACCAACGCAGCGTGTCCGCCAGGGCCACGGTAGTCTTGCGCGGAAAGTGGATGACCACGTGCGTAGTATCCAGCCAGATGCTGTTGCCAACCGAGTCGATGAGCTCGACCACACCCCGACCGCGCGCCAACAGACGAACGCGTACAGACAGGACCATAGAATCGGCCGGCGCCCGCGCGCCAAACCAGTGCGTGAACAGGCGAACGGCCGCTGGTTCACTGGCGGGTCTGGGTCGGTTTACCTGAGCCAGGGACGCGCTGGTACGACTGCCAGCTATGCGCGCATCGAGCCGGGTGGAATCGATCCAGCTCCGATTCCCGGCAACCAGCAAAGCAACCCGCCGTTCGGCCGGTCCGACAAGAACTTCCGATCCCGTGACATGGGCGCCGACCGGCGTACCCTGGGGCAAGGCAAAAAAATCCGCATTCACGGCAGCCAGGGCGTTAAAAGAAAGCGCGGTCGTTGTGGCCCGGTTAGTGATGGGAGGACCACTGGTGCGCGCCTGCCAAAGTGGCCTGCAGCGCCGGTCAACTTGCAGGACGTGAATGGCCCATGGACCTGTGCGCTGCCAGGCGTAGAAATAGCGCACACCATCCTGAATGCGCTCGGTCCGAAAGCTATCCGCTCGAGTCAGAGCCAACTCGGCGGAACTCGGTGGCGCAGAACGACCGCCGACCAGTGCGCAAGCCCCAGTCAGCAGCGGAACCATGGTACAGGCAACCCGGGCGGGTCGAATCGGCATCGATGAATTCTGCGCTATTGGAGCAACGGAACAAATACTGCCTGTGTGACCAAAAACCAGTAGGCGGTGGCAGGTTCCCGTTGTCACACCGGCAGGGGCATGAGGGCATGGCCTCTGCAACAGAATTTCGGGGTTAGAGACCTTTTTTACATTGGAGGCATGATGTTCTATCGGTCCAGGCCGGCGCTGCTCCTGAGCGCGTCCGCTTTGATCGTCGCAGGCGGCTGCGGCGCTGGAGAGAGCGCGCAAGCACAGTCGCGCGGGGCCGCTACCAGTCAGGTGCGCGAACAGCTCGGGCCCGTCCCGGCGCTGTTGGACACGGCGAGTGCGGCGCGGCTCTCGGGCGCGTTTCGCGGGGCGGCGGACCGGGCGCTTCCCGCCGTTGTGCAAATCCGCGTGACTCTGCAGCGCGAGCGTCCCACGGCGAGCTCACAGCGGCAGTTCCAATTGCCCTTCCCTTTCAACGGCATTCCTGAGGAAGATGATCCGCGTCGAAGCGAGGGGATGGGGTCAGGGTTCATTTTCGATCCGCGCGGCTACATCCTCACCAACAATCACGTGATTGCGGGCGCCACCAACGTGCGGGTCACGATGGTGGACGGTCGCGAGTACGAGGCCAAGGTCATTGGCGCCGATCCTGACACGGACATTGGCGTCATCAAGATCGAGTCGCGCCGTGGCGAGCAGCTGGCCTCGGCCCAAATGGGCAGCTCGGATCAGTTGCGGGTGGGCGATTGGGTGCTTGCCCTGGGCAACCCGCTCGGGCTCGAATTCACCGTGACCGCTGGCATTGTGAGCGCAAAGAGCCGCTCTATCAACATCATCGACAGCCCCAACCGCACGGCGTTGGAGGCCTTCATTCAGACCGACGCCGCAATCAATCGCGGCAACTCGGGTGGACCGCTGGTGGATTTGTTGGGGCGCGTAGTGGGCATCAATTCGGCCATTCAGTCGCCCACCGGATACTACACGGGCGCCGGCTTTGCCATTCCGATCGACCTGGCCCGCAAGGTTGCCAAGGACTTGATCGAGTTTGGTGTCGTGCACCGGCCGCGGTTGGGTGTTGAAGTGTCGGGCATTACCGAGGCAGATGCGGAAATCTATCGACTGCCTGAAGTGGCGGGTGCAGAAATCGTGTCCGTGCAGGAAGGCACGCCGGCCGCCCGTTCCGGTCTGCAACTGGGCGATGTGGTGGTGAGCATAGACGGCAAGCCGATCCGCACGCAGAGCGTATTCATGGAAGAGCTGGCCAAAAAGCGCCCTGGCGATGCCGTTCGATTGGACTACATCCGTTATGGGCGCCGAATGCAGGCGAACGTAAAACTCTCCGAGTTCCAGGCGATTGAACCTGAGCGCGTGCGGCCGGAACGCCGCGCGGAAACTTCTTCGGCGCTGGGCTTCCGGTGGGGCAATCCACCGCAGGCCTGTGGTCTAAGCCGCCCAAACGGCGTGTTCGTGGTGGAGACCGACCGCTTCGGTCCGGCATTCCAGGCTCAGATTGCTCCCTGCGCTCAGATTCTGCGCATCAATGGCCAGGCCGTGAACGCAGGGCCGGACATCGATCGCGTTGCCCGCAGCTTGAAACCGGGTGATACAGTGTCCGTGGTGCTGCGCGAGATGGACGACAACGGCAAGACGTACGAGCGCATCCGCAACTATCGTTTGGCGCGCTAAGGGCTAGTCGTCTGCAATGAGAAGCCGGACGCGGATGGTTGTGCCGCGTCCGGCTTCGCTTTCCGCCGCTACCGTACCGCCCCAGCTTTCCACCAGCCGTCTCACGATGGCCAACCCCAAACCCGTGCCGGTCGTGCGGGTCGAGAAGTGAGGATCGAAAATGCGCGGGAGAAGCTCGGGCGAAATGCCGACTCCGCTGTCTTCGACACACAACTCGACTGCATCGGAATCGCGGCGCGCGATGATCGCAATCCGGCCAGGCGGTACCGTGGCCGCGCGCGCATTCTCGACCAGATTGAGGATGACTTCCTTCAACTCACCCGGACGCGATCGTACCAACGGCAAGCTGGGCTCAACGTCATCGACATAGTGGAGCTGCGCGTCACCGGCACGGTAAAGCGTCAGCGCTTCGTGCACCACACCAGCGACTTCCACGGCGCTCACCGGCCCTGCGCTTTCCGGCGGTGCGCCATAGCGCGAAAAGGCGCGCGCAATGTCGCTCAAGCGGTCGATCTCGACCAGAATCTGGTCGACGTTCCGGTTCAGCACGACGTCAAAATCAGCGCGCCGGTCGGCATAGGCGCGCCGCAGATGTTGCACCGCGAGTTTGATGGGCGTGAGCGGATTCTTGATCTCGTGCGCAACCTGACGCGCCATTTCACCCCAGGCCAGGACGCGGGCCGCGCGCAGTTCCTGCGTTCGGGCGCGGCGCAAGCGCCGAACCATGTGATTGAACGACGCGTACAACCGACCGAATTCGTCCCGCTTCTTTTCCGGCAATTGCACGCGCAACCGGCCTGCGCCCACTTGTGCAGCCGCGCGCTGCAACTGTCCGATGGGCCCGGCCAGGGCACGGCCGACCGCCACGGACAGCGCAAGCGACAGCAATGCACCCACCAGCGCGGCAAACAGAATCAGATGTGCCATCTCCTGCTGACGGAGCGCGGTTTCACCACTCTGCAGAGAAACCGGCACGGCCATTTCTCCCGTGCCGGACGGTCGCAATCTGCGGAAGGCCATGATGAATTCCTGATTGCCAATGCGCGGGGTTGCGATGCCCGACTCTTCCTCTCCGCTTTCCAGCTGCAAGTAGATGTTGCCCGGCATCCAGGCGTTGTACACGCCCAGCTCCAGCGCTTCGGGCGTGGAAACGGACTGCAGCTCACCCTGGAAATAACGCAGGATTTCGGCACCGGCGTGAGACGAGAGTTCGCGCAGGTCGCCGGCATCAGGAAACTCGATGACGGCCTGATCAACTGCACGCGCCGCAATGATGCGGGCCGCGCGTGTGCCTTGTTGCGCCAGCGCACCGTACGCAACCCAACCAAAGATGGCTGTTGGCATCAGGAAAAACGCAAAGAGTGCGGCGGTCACGCGCGCGCGGAAGCTGGCCAGCCAGCCCAACAAGCCGCCTCTGGGCAGGACCGGTTCATTGCGTAACGCGCAACCCATGACCCAAAGCAGCAGCAGGAGCAGCAAGTCGGCCGTGAGGAGCAACACGCCACGTGCCACGGAAACCCCCATGCTGGGAAAGCGCATGTGCAGGTGCGCGTGCACATCGCCGTCCGGGAAATGAGCCAATACTTCGCTGCGCCAGCCCTCATCCGTGGGTTTCCACACGCCACCCGTTGACGCTGTGCGGCGCGGTACCAACTCCAGACGCGCACCACCATCCGAGGTGGAGCCGAGAATGGGCGCAATCACACTCGCGCGCTCGAGCGTCCGCCTGGGCGGCACCTCCACGGTTATCATGCGCCCAGACTCGAGCGGTACGACCAGCACCTGGTTTACGTCTTCGACATCATGCGCGCGGTATACGCCGGGATGCGCCAGCTCCTGAACGCTGGCAAACGTCTCTGACAAGTACTGCGGCACCGTTTCGCGCCGTTCGGCTGCCGAGCTGAACGCATCACCCAGGGGAAGCAGCACTTCGGCCGTGCCATCCGCTCCCCAAATCGTGATGCGAACCGGATACGCATCACGAGCCAGACCGCTGGAAACCCAGCTGCGATAGAGCAGCTGCAATCCATCTTCGCCTCGCTCCCGGCGCGCGATGGCTTCCCGTCCGAATTGACGCAGCAAGTACTCGAGGTAAGGATCGGGTTTTGCACCCAGTGTAGCCAATTCCACTTCGGCCGTGCGCAAGCGCTCATGTACCTGGGCGGTCCAGATGTAGGGCAGCGAAACCGTACCGGAAATCCAAGCGGCCATGAGCCAACGAGTGAGCCGGCGCGCGGCAAATGCCTGGGCTGCGGTGCCCGCTCCGGCCAGCAGCACCGGCACGATCCACAGCAAAGCCACTGTGGACGTGAGCTG
>JBOHRF010000168.1:0-10174 GCA_050732575.1 Longimicrobiales bacterium | reverse complement strand
GGCAATACGTCGGCAAGACGCTGAAACAAGTGGCCGCGGAGAAAGGCACACCTGCCGTCGAGACTGCACTCGAGCTGATCCGCACTGTGGGCAGCATGAGCGTGGCCTCGTTCAACATGAACGAGCAGGACATCGAGACGTTCATGAAGGATCCGTACGTGATGACCAGCTCGGACGGATCGGGTGGACACCCGCGGCTCTATGGCACGTATCCGCGCAAGATCCGCCGTTACGTCCTGGACAGGCCGGTCATCACGATGGAGCGCATGATCCAGGCATCCAGCGGTCAGGTCGCGGAAGTCTACGGCATCCGCGAGCGCGGTCTGATCAAAGCGGGATTCTTTGCCGATGTCATCGTGTTCGATCCGCGTACAATTCGTGATGAAGCGACCTACGTGGAGCCGCAGAAACTCGCCACGGGCACGCGCTGGGTGTTCGTGAACGGGCGCGCCGCGGTGGCGGACGGTGCACCTACCGGTGCGCTGGCGGGGCGAGGATTGCGGAAACGATAAGGAGCGATTTCGGCCCGAACGGGCGGCCCCAGCACATCGTGGTAGGCAATGAACGGGGGTGGCCGATGTTCGATCGGTAGCGGACTGGTGTCAACGCGCCCGGATTTCAGGATGCTCGAGCAGAGGCGCGAGTTCCGTGTCCGCGGCTACTTCGTTGCGGATGGCCGGGAAGCTGGTGAGCGCCCATTTCAGCCACTCGACGGCACGCGCTGTATTGCCCGAGCGCAGCGCGGCGCGAGTGGCGGGCAGACCGATATCGCGTGCACCGCCCTGGCCCAGCGCGCGTGCGCGGTCGAAGGTAACCAGCGCGGCGGCCGCGTTGGTGTTGGCCAGCTGCGCGAGGCCGAGGCGCCACGCGATGATGCGATTGGCGGGCTGCTGCTGTGTCAGCTCGTGGTAGAGCCGCTCTGCATCGGCCCAGCGACGCGCGTTGAACGCGGCGGACGCGCGCGACACGGGCACACCCGCGGCGACGGCGGCGCGGTGCGCGGGTGAGGTTACCAGTGCAATGAAGTCGAGCGTCTGCTCGATGATGCCGATGCTCATGGCATCGTTGTCGATCACATCGAAGCCGTGTGCACCGGCCGGGTGTGTTACCAGCGTGACGGGCACACCGGTATTCACGAGTCGCAAGGCAAGCGAGTCGATAGCGGCATTGAGTTGTGAGTTGTCCAGGCCCGCGCGCACGATGAATACCGGCACATCGAGCCGGGGCTCGCCCACCGTGCCCAGGCCGTAGTAGAGCACGTAGCCGCGCACGGCGCGGTTGCCTTCGAGCGAGAAGGGCGTGCCTGCGCCGGTCTGCGCCGAGCCGGCCCACACGACCAGGTTGCCAATCTCGATGCCGTGCCGATCGGCGCGACGATTCAACGCCGCCATCACCGAGTCCATCTGGGCAACCACGATGCGCCGATATTCCGCGGGCGCGCGCGCAGGATCAAAACCAGGCCCGTCGTAGAGCACACCGATGAAGCCGCGGGTCGCGACCAGCCGCGCCCAGTCGTTGTAGCCGGCCATGGTGCGTGCCTGTGTGCCGCTGGCATTCGCAAACAGCACAACCGGTCGCGGTCCTGACACCGCCGGATCACGGTAGATGTCGATGCGTCCGGTCTGGCCCAGTGCGCCGGTGAACGAGTCTGCCGCCACGCGCATGGCCGCACCGCCCGGATTGGGCATGACCAGGCGTGGGCCGCTCCCCTGCGCGTGCGCAGCGCGCGCCTGCGTGCAAACCAGGAGTGCCAGCGCGATAGTGACCACGCGCCCTGCGTTCCGGCCGTCGCGTGCCATGGTGCCCTCCCGCATAATCTGGGATTATATACGATGCCACCGGCAGGATAACGCTGCGCCCATCCGGCGACAGCGCTCCTGGGAGGAACGTCGACCTTGCGGGGACGATCCACTGGTGCCGGGGTCGAGGGCGGGAACGCATGATCCAATTCTGAACGATCCGGAAACGATCACTGTTGTTTCCTGGCGCTGGACGACTCGCCGAACAAGCTCACGCAGAGCCTGGACGTACAACGGAGCCTGCGCGGCGCAGGCAGCACGTTCCTGGTCGATGTCGCTCCGAGTCCAGCGCAAATCCGCCGATCGATGTCACTGCGCAAGCTGCGTGCGCAGCACCTTGCCCGGCCCTGATGCGCGCGTGGCTGCTGTACTGCTCAGCGAAAGCTGGATCGTAACTGGCGTCCTGGACCCCGGCTGCGCGCAGTACCTCGAATAAGCCCCCGACCAAAATGCCATACCCGCCCGCGCCGCGACGGCGAATAAGCAGCGAGTCCGTGCCTCGGCGGGCACGTGCGCATTGCCCCATGGTACATCGAATCCGATGCCGGGATAAATCTTCGTCCTGCCATTCGCGGATGCCACGCTGTAACCCCTCGCAGAAGGAGACTGCATGACCATCGACCTGTTACGAAGGAATCGGGTGCTTATTCTGGCGCTGGCCGCCACGGCCGCGGCCGGGTGTGCCCAGGACAGCACCCCAAACAGCACCCCGTCCGAGCCGGACCTGGTCGTACCCGTTTTCTCGTACGGTGCAGGTCACTCCGTTCACGGCACGGTCATGACCGGTTCGCAAGAGACGCCGGCCAGGCCTTCCAGAGCGCTGGGGCTGCTGATCCTGAAATCCTGGCGGGACGGAACCGGACTCGACTACAAGCTCATCGTGGCAAACATCGAGAACGTGACGCAGGCGCACATTCACCTCGCCGCGCCCGGTGTCGCCGGCCCCGTCATCGCCTGGCTGTATCCATCGGCCCCGCCGGCGGTGCTCATCCCGGGCCGCTCCAATGGTGAGCTCGCGGACGGCGTTATCAGGGATGCCAATGTCGTGGGGCCGCTGGCCGGCCAGGGGCTGGTTGCGCTCGTGGCCGCGATCAAGGCGGGTAATGCATACGCCAATGTGCACACGACGCAGTTCCCGCCGGGCGAAATCCGGGGCCAGGTCCGTTAGATCAGGTTGGATACAACGATGAACTGCGGCCGCGTCGCCTGGGGACGCGGCCGCGCCATCGGTTGGTTCAGCAGGCCAGGCTTCGGGTGGTGTGGTTGCTACGCTCACCAGCGATCAAAAAGGCGCCCACGAACCGCGATCCAGCGCGATTTCAGACGTGACGCACTGAAGAACAAGAGCCCCTTCTCGACGCTGGAAGGCAATCCGCGCTGAGATGTCGCGGGTGAATGCGCATGGCGCGGGACTACGGTTTCTCGCAGTCGAGCACCACGCGCAACTTCAGGCGAGCTTTTCTGAGCTGGCTTTTGGACGTTCCTGTGTGTATGGACAAAGCGGAAGCGATTTCGTTGTGCTGATCCCCGTCTAACGCCAGACAAAGCACGGACCCCATTCTCGGTGGCAGATGCTCGAGCGCGGTACTCACGAGGACTCGAGTCAAGGTATTGTCCTCGATGTCCAACGTTTGGGGCATCGGAGCGAACCGCGCCTGGCGACGTCGACGAACGTGCGTGTAGCCGGTGTTGAGCACGACTCTATACAGCCAGCAGGAGAGTTTACAAGTGGCTCGAAATTGGGGAAGAGCCCGGAAGATGTTCACCCAGGCTTCCTGCGTCAGATCGGAGAGATCGTCGGAATCCGTGGCGAATCTGCGCAGAACGCGCCGAGTGAACAGTCGAGGCACGTTGATCACGCAGCCAGGCGATACCTGACTACCCACGGAATGCCGAGGTCATCGCCCTCGACAACCCAGATGTGACTGCGGCTGGCCCAGCGCAAACGAGTCTTTGGGGGCAGGACCAGTTGTGCCAGCGGCCGGGCCTCACTATCCAGCACAATCCAGCGCTCGAACGTTTCGGTATCGCCGCTCCTCCAGGTTTCTCGATGCAGCCAAATGCTCTGATCTGCACCCATCAGGACTCTTGTTATGGGCGGTTGATACTCCGGCACCGCGACGAGCCGTTCGACGGTTTGCCGGGCTTCTGAGCCAGACATACCCCGGGACAGCAGACCCGAGGATTCCACAATCTCTGACACAACTTTCTGCTTTTCGATCGCACGATGCGGGCGGTAGTAGAACCTGTGTTCGGACGAGTCACCATCCTGGAGAATAAGCCTGACGTAATAGGGGCTGCCGTCTAGCGCCGGTTTGCGCTCCACAATGATTCGCCGCCGATCATCAGCCGCATAGAGCGGCCTGCCGCGATCGGGGATGTTGGTCAGGAATACCGTTCCGGCCTGGAGGGCGACTTGAGGCCAGACATCAGGATAGAACATGCGCCACCCAACCGTATCCGTTACTTCGCCGCGACTGTCGAACAGCAGCTCGGGAACCAGCAGAGAATCGGGTACTGCCACACGGCGCGAGGCAATTCGGAACGCGGAATCGAATCGTCCATCAGACCTGAGACGCCTGGGCGCAATGGTTATGGGCACTGCTGGTTTACCGACCTTGATCTGAACGCCTCTGGCCGGGACCACGCCCAACAGCGTGCCATCCGTGCGGAACAGCGTGAGTTTGCGCTCGCCGATGTCGGTGACACACAAGGTGTCTCCCTTTAGCTCGAGATCCACCGGCAAATCGAATTCGCCGGGTCCTGACCCTGCACGCCCCATGGCTCGGATCATCTTTCCATCAGGATCGAATACACGAACCTGCCGCTCCTCGGCATCCAGGACGTACAGTTTGCCGCTGGCTCCTTCGGCTACCGCACTGACCCTGGTAAAGCCGCTGTCTGGATCGTTGAGCCGTCCGATCCTCTGCTCCTTGATCAACGTCCATTGGGGCAGGATGTCGATATCGACAGCGCCCGCATCCATCCCCGGCTCTTGGCCGCAGCCCGCGACCATGCAGGCCACGATCGCCAGCACACAATGCTTCTGCCGCATTTCGCACCTTCATTCACCTGGGTTGATATTGACCCGCTACCCCTTCGACCCACTGATCAACTGACGCTGTGCTATTCCACCGGGAAGGCCAATTTGACGACCGCTACCCGGGGGAACGGCTGGTTGGTTGCCACAACCGCGTGACCATTCTTGACTGCGTGCACGCGCGGCAGGATGTGGCCGAGCCGAACGCACGTGGGCGATTGCCGAGCCAGCACGCAGGACACTGTTCGCTCATCCTTTCCCTGGACACCTGCCGCGACCCATTGCACGAGAATCTCATTCGATCCTGCGTTCGGCAAAGCAGCGATCGAGACATCAGCCCTCACCGTATCACCAGATGATGCGCGACGCGCTACCTGAGGCAGTACGACCGACCGCTGCAGGCTGGGAGCCGCTACCGTGTAGGCCTGAGCGGTGTCACTACCGCTCCCGGCGCTGGTGGCCGGCCTGGCCAGTTATCTGCCCGCGCGCCGTGCCACGCGCGTGCCGCCGGTGCTGGCGTTGCGGCAGGATTGACCTTTCAGCCCCGGCGAATCAACTCGCGGACTGCGCGTCCGACGGCACGCAGGTTGGGCACGCGCATCTCCTCGTACTCGCGCGACACGACAATGCCGGCAGCACCGCCCTCGAACGCCTTGATCGTGGCCTGGTAGACCTCTTCCGCGTCGGCGGGCATGTGCGCATTGCCCCATGGTACATCGAATCCGATGCCGGGATAGATCTTCGTCTTGCCATTCGCGGATGCTACGCTGCGTTGGGTCTCGCGATACACGTAATCCGGTGAGAAGCCCATGGTCGCGAGCGGCTCGACGGTGGGCTCCTTCGACTTGTCGTAGCCGAACACGGCGTAGTACAGATCGAGCGACTGCTCGAGGCTCAGCTCACTCAGCACAGTGTTCTTGAATCGCTCGAGATACCAGAAGCGGATGCGCGGTCCCAGCACGTCGTGGTAGGCGATGAACTTGATGAAATCCGAGTAGGGCGCCATCTCCTCGTAACTCAGCTCCGCGCGATAGATCACGTCCCAGCTGGAAGGCTGGTGATCGACGTGCCAGCCCACCTGTGCCGATGGCTTGCTCGCCTTGATCGTATCGTACATGCCCTTCATCACGGCTTCGCGGCCCAGTCGGTACTGGAACTCCCAGGACAGGATCTCCGGATAGCGCACGAGGTGGCGCAGGAACACCGTGAACACGCCCTCGGGCGGTTTTGGTCCTCCCGCCATCAGTCCGCGCACGTATGTGAACAGCCTCGTGTAGCCTTCGCGGGCGCGCTCGGGATCGATGCCCTTGGCTTTGCCATTCGTGATGCAATGCGGGCAGAAGCAGGTGGGCGGCGCATCGTTCCAGGGCAGGATCACGTTCATGAGCGGGCCCATGCGCTCGGCGCCCCACTGGAAACCGTCCAGATCGTAGCTCTTGAACAGGTCCTCCACGACCGCGGACCAGAATTGCTGGTAGTCGGGATTGCGCCAGCAGCCGATGCGGGGTGGGCCGGCCATTGATGTCGATGGTCACCACATAGTCTCCTGAATCAGGTCGAGCGCAGGAGCGATGCCTTCATCGAGCAGCGTGTGCGGGCCCATCTGGATGCCGACGAACGTGTCGGCCGGAATCGCTGGCCGAGCGGTTTGCGCTGTGAGCGTTTCCCCTCGGATGGCAATTTCGGCCGCAACGAGGGCGGCCAGCGTGTGCATGAATTCGCGACGGTCGATGTCCGTCATGGGGGTTCCGTCGGCAGCGTGCGCAGGGATCGGGTGATTGCCCGCTATACTGCCGCAAGATGGGCTGCGCTTTCGCCCACAGAAAGGGCTGGCGGCGGTCAAACATCTCAATCGATGACGAAGTCCACGCGACTGAGATGTTCGGCCCGCCCCTCATTATTCGCGCTTGATCAGGTCCGCCTGTTTGCGCGCCTCTGCCAGCAACGCCTGCGCGCGTGACTCGGCCTCGCGCACCATCGCGTCGGCCTTGGCGTCGGTTTCCTTGCGCAGCTTGTCGGCGGCTGTTTTCGCGGCAATGCGGGCGAGTGCGCTGCCGCCGCGCGTTTCCAGCGAGTCCGCTCGTTGGTGACCCTCACGGCGCAGCTTGTCAGCCAGTGCAACAGCCTCGGCGCGCAGGGCAGCGGCGCGTGCTGCGGCATCAGCCAAAACTTTGCGCTTGGCTTCCTCGGCCGCGGAGTCGACGCGCTCGACCACCTGCTGCTGACGCTGCTCTGCTTCCTCGCGCAATGCTTTCGCCACGCTGGCACCTGCGTCTCCGGCGGCACTGCGAAACGTTGTGCCGATGGATGGCCGGGTTATCGTGCCACCGAGCTTCACGCCCAGCGTGATGTTATCGACGTTCTGCAGATTGAATCCGGCCTGCTGGCTGCGATTGATGATGCTGTTGACGGCGCGGTTGGCTTCGCCACCCAGGATGGCGCGCGGCACGCGCAACGCGATGTCATAGTCGAGCGATTGATCGATGCCGTTGGATCCGGCAATTGTCATGTTGAGTGGGCCGGCGCGCACGTCGAAGGGTTTGACGTGCAGGCGGCCTTTGTCGATGGCGAACGACGATTTCAGATCCACGAAGCCCGGATCGCGCAGCTGCTGCAGCTTGAGTGCGTCGGCGAGTCCGTCCAGCGGTGGGAAATCGCGCAGCACCAGGTTGCTGGTGAGCAGTGAACCCAGGCCGGTGAGATTCTCGAGCAAGGGCATCATGTCATTGCCCAGCTCGCCATTGAGCTTGAGCTGCGCGGAAACCTTGCCTTCGGCATAACGCGCAACGGGCGCGAACGCCTGGATGGTTTTGATCTCGGTGAACGCGGCCGATGCCACGACATTGGCCAGGTTGACGGCCAGGTCGAAGGCCGGGCGCGTGTCGGGGCGCGTCTCGTAAAAGCCCGAGATGCCCAGCTCGCCGCCCAGCACGTTCATCGTGAAGTCCTCCATTGTGGCGCGCTGATCCTTGATGCGCAGCGTGCCGCGCGTGTTGCGCAGCGAGAGGAGGCCAAACTTAACGGTGTCTGCGCTGGCATTCAGCGTGAAATCGATGCGCGCCGGAACCACAACCGTTTTGGCCTGGTCGTCGGAGCGCCACTCGTTCAGGTCGAAACGATGGCTCGTCAACGTCGCAGTGCCGCGCAGATCTTCTTTCCCCAGCGCGAAGCCGAGCAGGTTCTCCAGTGAGCCGGTCATGGCGAGGTCACTCGAGCCGACGCGGCCGCGGAACGAGGAAAGCTGCGCGTGTTGTGGTGAAAGCGTGAGCGTTGCCTCTTCGATGTTCAACGGTTGCTTGAGATCCGCGCCATTGAGCACAAGTTGACGGATCTCGATGGTGCCGTTTGCGCTCACGCGATCGTACTGTTTGCGATTGACGTCGGACAAACGCGCGCGCATGGCCGCATTGGCCACGACGATCCCCGCCAGGCTCTGCACGTTCTCCAGCTTCACGGTCTTGGGCAGATTGCTCAGGTCGAGACGGCCGGCCACGCGCAGCGCGACATCCGGATCGGATTTGGGTGTGCGCAGCGACAACGATCCATCGATCGGATCACTGCCCAGCACGGCGTGAAAGCGACTGATGTTCAGGGCAGTGCTGTCGATGTCACCGCCCGGATTGTTCAGCGTGAGAGCCAGTCCGATGTCGCGCGCGGGCAGTGGCAGATCAGGGTAGCGGAACGAGCCGTTCTCGATGTTGACGGCGATCGTGAAGCCCGGAATCGCACCATTTCCCCAGGGCCCTCGCAGCCGGCCGCGCACGGACATGGTGCCTGTGGTCTGGAGTGACTGGAAGTCCTTCGTGAAGATGGCGGGAATCAGCGACAGGATCTCCTTGAAATCCGTGCGCGGCGCGGCGAACACGATGTTCACTGTTTTGTTGTCAGGCGCTGCGCTCACCGTGCCCTGGGCATCGAGCTGCAGGTCATTCACGCGGACAATGTTATCACGCAGCGTAAAGGTCCGCGCCGCCATGTCGGCATCGACATTCGCATCGACCTGCACGCGGGCACCGGACAGGTAGGGCACGCCTGCGAAGACGACTGAGGCGCTATCCGCAACGGTCTGCGTGCGCAGTGTGAAGCGCTGCTGGCTGAAATCTCCGCTCAGCGAGTGCTGCAGCCCCGCGATCCGGCTGCGCAGATCTTTCTGACGGTCGTCGAAGGTGATGACTCCATCCGAGATCTCGAGCCGCTTCAGGCTGACGTCCAGCGAGCGTCCAGCCTGGTCTCCGGATGTATCCGGGCGCTCGCGTACGATGTCCCAGCTGGCGGCGCCGTCCGCGCGGACCTGCAGCTGTGCGACCGGCCGTTCCACAGCAATGGAACGCACAACAAGTGGCCGCTGTCCGCGCACGCTGCCCAGCACACTCCCCAGATCGAGCACGAGGCGGAACTTGGGCACGTTGACCAGCGTGTCACCAGCGAATTGACCGACACCAACCACAACCAGGTCGTGCAGCTGCAGAGAGAGGTTGGGAAAGGTGCGGAGCAGGCCGAGGTTCAGGCGGCGCCAGTCGACCTGTGCGTCGATGTTCGAGGAGATCGCAGCTTTGACACGCGCTTCAATACGATCGCGCAGCAGGAGTGGCGCGAGCGCAAGTGCGGCGACCAGCAGGACAAACACCCCTGCGACAGAGAGGGCAATCTTACGGCGCAAGCTCACGGAACCTCCACCAGCAAACCTGAATGATCAGGCCGCGCTGAACGAGGCGGCCTACGCCTGGTACCCCCGACCGCGCGCGGCGGCTGTGACGATCGGCTCACAGGGACGTCCGCAGTCTGGCCAGATTTGGCCAACCGCCGATTCTTCAAACACTTGCTCCGCTGGGCATCAGGCTCGCCATCCGCGCGGCGCGCACCATAGTTTTACGCCATCCAGTTAGCCGTCCAGTGAAAAACCACAGCCACGTCCGTTGCGCAGCGCGGGAGGTTGGTCCATGCCCTTCGATGCCCGGTTCAATCAGCTGTTCAGGATGGCGGCGAAGAAGCCGATCAGCGAGTTCAAACAGGGCGTGCATACGGGTAAAGCGCCGGAGGCCGTGAAGGATCCGCGCACAGGGCAGTCGTGGCAGCTGACGCCTGAGCTGTACACCAAGGTGAAGGGCGGCTTCTGCCTGGGCGCGTCGCTGGACTGGCTGCGCAAGGTTCTGCAAAGCGAGAAGAAGGCGGTCACGCATGTGAAGTTGTCGCGCGTTACGCGCATGGCGGAGACGCACGACCGGCAGCGCGAACTGCTGAAACGGGCTGCGCCATCGGTTGTGGCCATGCGGAAGGACGCCGCTGGGCTGGAGTCCCGGGCCCAAAGTCTCGTGCAGCCTGCCGAGGATGCGCA
>JBOHRF010000167.1:0-10315 GCA_050732575.1 Longimicrobiales bacterium | reverse complement strand
CCCCATTGTACCACAAAGCCGCTCACAGCGCGGTAAAAACGGGTTCCATCGTAAAAACCGTTGTGCACGAGATTATGGAAGCGATCGGCGCCCCGCGGCGCCCAGGCCCGCACTACCTGTACGGAAAAATCACCGCGGCTCGTTTCGAAAACGGCGCGGAAGGAGTCGGGTGCTATTCTGTGGAACGCCTCATGGCCCGGACTGGTCAGCAACGCGCCACCCGCAGGCGCGTCTTTCGAGCAGCCAGTTTCCGGCTGACACGCGGTCAGGATTGTACCCAGAACCACGGGCGCCAGCGCGCGCAGGTTCTTCAAAGTTGTTTCTTCCGTTCTCACTCTCTTCCGGAAGTTCTCCAGGATGCCAGGCGCCAATGAAAAAGAAAACCCTGCTGCCGCCAACTTCATTCGCCGCGCCCAGCGTTTGCCTGATGGTAACCGTGTTGCCAGCGCCGGAAGGTTGGGATGTTTTGGGCAGCGCGCGGGAAACCGACGATTGGTTGCGCTTCCTGGTCCCGCCGCGTCCGGAGTGTGGCGTGCTCGGTAAGCCAGACTACGGCGAGTGGGCGCCGTGAGCGCGCAACGCTCGCCGCGTGCGCCACACCATGCGAAAGAAGTTTGCCACGTGCTGCAGTGGTCTGATGTTGCTTTTCTCATCTGCGTAAATCGTGCGGATGGGCACCCACTCCATGCGCCAGCCGTTGCGCACGCAGATGACGATCATTTCCATCTCGAACTCGAAGCCGCGTTCTGCACTGGTTAGCACGGCTGCCATCAGTCTTCGACTCAACAATCGATATCCTGACTGGTTGTCCCGCACCGGTTGACCCATGGCCCAGGAGAAGGCACGGCGACCAATGGTGTTGGACAGGCGCCGAACGAACGGCATCTGCGAGAAGTCGCGCGCCCCAATGATCAGATCCGGGTGAGCTTTCTGATAACAATCGCGGAAGCGGGGTATTTCCGCGGGATCGTGCTGGCCGTCCGCATCCAGCGTGATGACGGCGCTCACGTCCTGCTCGAGGGCCCAGCGGAAGCCGCGCTGCAGGGCAGCGCCTTTGCCCTGGTTGGGATTCTGGTCAATGACGAGTGCGCCGGCTGCCCGCGCTTGCTGCGCAGTGGCATCGGTGGATCCGTCGTTAACCACGGTTACGGGGACGTGTTGGCGGGCATTGTTGACTACCCTGGCAACGAATTCGGCGGCATTGTACGCGGGGATCAGTCCAATGACACGATCCATGAGCGCCGGCTAACGTGGTGGGCGAGGTCGGCGCACCCGGTCGGTGCCACGTACGGCATCTTCGGCCCGACGGGCAAGCTCCTCAATATCGTTGGCTACGTCGTTTCCCCGGCCGTTTTTCAGCCCGCGTAAAATACCGGTGATCCAGTTGCCCAACCGACTGCCGTATTCCGGACAGACCTGCTCGGGCTCCAGTCCTTCAACGAATATTTCGCGCTCTGGCTCGTTCCAGCGCGGCCAGCACCCTTCCTCCAACACCAGGCCGGTCTCCGGATCAACCATTCGGTTGACCACGCCGGCAGGAACGGGGAAATCGCCCGGGTCAGGCCGGTTGGCGTACACTCGACGCATCACGCGGCCCCAGACCGGTGCGGCCAGACGACCGCCACTGGCGTTGCCCGGCATGGCCCGCTGTTGGTCGAAGCCGATCCACACTGCGCCCACCAGGTCGGGCGTGTAGCCCACGAACCAGGCGTCTGTGCCTTCGTTGGTCGTGCCGGTTTTGCCCGCTGACATGCCGTAGAAACCAGCCGTGCGCACCAGCGAGCCGGTGCCATGGTCCACTGCATCGCGCAGCATGTCCGTGATCACATAGGCCACGCGCGGGTCCATGGCGTCGCCGCTGCTAACGGACTCCGACGACCAGAGCACCGTGCCTTCTTCATCTTCCACGCTGACGATGTAGCGCGGTTCAGGCCGGGTGCCGAGCCCCGGGAAAACGGTATACGCGAGCGCCAGCTCGAGCGGGCTGCTGGCCACCGTTCCCAACGGCATGGAAGGATGTGTGCTGAGATCGCCGGTCAGACCCGCCCGTTGAGCCGTTTGCTTCACGGCGTCCAGGCCTACGGCCGCTGCCAGGCGAACCGTGGGCACGTTGCGCGACTCAACCAGAGCCTGGCGCATGGAAATTTCGCCAAAGAACTCGCCATCGAAATTGCGCGGCTCCCAGACCACTTGCCGCGACACGGGAATGCTGATGGGCTCGTCGGGAATGCGTTGACTGGTCATGAAACCGTCTGCAACCGCGGCGGCAAATACAAATGGCTTGAACGAGCTGCCAACCTGGCGCTGACTCTGCGTGGCGCGGTTGAACGGCGAATCCAAAAAATCGCGCCCACCCACCAGTGCAATCACATCGCCGGAACCGACCTCGAGCAACACGGCTGCGCCCTGCAAGTATTGTGTGCCCTGTTCGTTGGACTCAGCGGCTGAGACAAACCGTGGGCCGGTCCACCGGCCGAGCTCGCCGGCTTCAATAGCACGCAGCTGTTTTGCGATTTCCTCTTCCGCCGCCCGTTGCGCGCGCGTGTCCAGCGTGGTGCGCACGGTCAAGCGGCGCTCGTACACCAGGTCGCCAAAACGGTCTTCCAGGATCTTGCGCACGGCATCCGCGAAGTACGGCGCAAATCCGTCGTCCTGTGCGCCGCGCCGGCTGCGCGCCTGCACGCGCAACGGTGCAGCTTTTGAGCTGCTGGCCTGTCTGCGGGTAATGTGACCCTGCTCCGCCATCAGCGTCAGCACCAAATCGCGGCGCTGCTTGGCCCGCTTGGCGCGACGGCGCGGATCGTACAGCGCGGGCGCTTTGGGCAATGCGGCCAGCAACGCTGCCTGCGAAAGTGTCAGCTCGCGCGCCGACCTGCGGAAATACTGCTGTGATGCGGCTTCGATGCCGTACGCACCGTTGCCGAAATAGATGTGGTTGAGGTACAACTCCAGGATCTCGTGTTTCTCGAACGCGCGCTCAATGGCACGCGCCACGCGCACCTCGAGCAGCTTGCGCCGCAGCGTACGCTCCTGATGGGGTAACTGCTTGGGGAACAGATTACGAGCAAGCTGCATGGTGATGGTGCTCGAACCCTGCGCGTAGCCGCGCGCTTTCAGGTTGGCCATGGAAGCGCCAATCACGCGCCGCCAGTCCACACCACCGTGGTCGTAAAACCGTTTGTCTTCAACGGACAGAAACGCGTTCGGCACATGACCTGGTAGAGACTTCAAAGCCACTACCTGGTGCCGCACGGGCGCCAGGTCGGCAAAGCGTTGGCCGTGCCGGTCAAGCAACACCGTAGCGCCATTGGGTTGATAGGCGCTCAGCCGGTCTGTATTCGGGCAACCTTTGAAGCCACAACGCTGCCACGTCACTCCCACCAGAACCAGCGTGAGACCCGCTGCGATCACTACCTGGCGATTGGTGATCCGGTCCAGACGAAGGCGGCGGCCCAGCTCTTCGAGCCGGGGACGGGTGCGCTCCCAGGACTGGCGTGTCCGCTTGAATAGCTTTGAATTCACGATCTCCTGTACGACGCAAGACTATGGCCGGTTCCACCTGCGGGAGGAACCGTGGGCAGATTGGCCCAGCCGCTTCAACAAAGCCCTGGAGAAGGCTACGTCGTGGAGAAAAAGGGAACAACCTTCATGTTGGGACGCAAAGGCGCTTACGGTGTAGGCGGGCGCCGCAATTTGTGCATCCGCCACAAGATCCAGCCGCCGCCGCCCAGGCCAATCAACATGGATGCGCTGGCCGCGTTGCGCAGCCAATCGCCGATCTGCGCGGCTCTGCTCAACTTCTGCCACTTGGTGAGCAGGAACCCCCAATCATGGATGGGATCGTCGCCCACGGGCGAGACCAGCGGCAGCTGCTGGGTCAGCGCGTCGGCAGCATACGTGGCGACGCCAAACAGATTGGTGGACAGCCAGCAGAAAGTGACGGCGACCGCAAAGTAGTCACGCTGGCGCACAAACAGCCCGGCGACCACGACCGGCACCAGACATTGCGTCAAGCTGCCGCCCAGAATCGACCAGAACTGGCCCAACGGCGCCCACAGGAAATGACCCAGCTCGTGAATGACCAGGTTGAGCCCGCCGGGCAAACTGTTGTAAAACGGATTGTTCAGGTGATTGCGAAACACCCAGGCAAAGTAGATCAGCAGCGGCAACCGAATGAGGGCCGATCTACCGTGTGCCCAGGCATCGATCTGGGATAGGGCTCGTGCACGTGCGTTGGCGTTCAACGGGTTCAGTGCCGTGCGCTGGACTTCGCGTCGATTCCGTTCATCGAACTGGCCGACCGTCTGCCCCAGGCAGCCGCTTCAGATTCACTGGCGGGACCGAGCTTGCCTTCCACCGATTTCAGCAGCGCAGCCGGATCGTACAACTCACCCGCCTTGATCACGCGCTGCACGTTGCGTGTGTTGGTGATGTCGGCCAGCGGATTGCCACGCACAACAACCAGGTCTGCAAATTTGCCAACTTCAATTGTGCCCAGACGGGTGCCCACGCCCAGGGCCCGGGCGCCGTTGCTGGTGGCCATCTTCAAGACAGCGGCATTGGGTATTCCGGTCAGGGCCAGCGCGTGCAGCTCGCGGTGAATGGAAAAACCCGAGAAGAATTCGCCCCAGCTGGGATGATCGGTGCCCACTGTTATGAAGGGCCCACCGCCCGCATCGTAGAACGCTTTGATTTCCTCTTTCTTGATGCGGTATATGCGTTCGAACTGCGCGTTCACTCGGCGCGGCGCTCGGGCATCGATTTCCTGCCGCATGTAGGGCGTGAGAAACCGTTTTTCGTCGGTCCAGTAGCGGTAGACCTGTGCATCCCGCTCGCCGTAATAGCCATAGGCCGAGCGCGTGGCGTCATAGAAAACGCCGCGCGCTATGAACAGCTGAGCAATGCGCGCAAACTCGGGTGTGCCAGTTTTCATCACCTCGAATGAGGAATAGGCCGACACGGAGTCGCTGAACGCGTCACCGCCCAGGAAATGTTCGACGCGGTCGATGCCCATGTTGATGGCATCACGCGGATTGACGCTGCCGCGAAAGCCCGAATCCAGATGACCCGTCACGGTGAGGCCGTGTTTGTGGGCCCGCTCGATCACAGCCTTCAAATGTTCGGGCCGAATGCCCTTGGCCTTGAAGCCACGCGCGCCCTGCGTGACCCAAAAGTCGATTTCACGATAGATCGAATCGGCAGTGATGGCCTGGTTCCAGCCAGGTCGCGCCGTTCCGTAATATGGGCCAGAGCTGTACAGACGCGGACCGGGCTGTACCCCGTGTTCAATCCGGAGCCGCAGCTCACGCATCTTTTCCGGCTGCATCTCGCCGGCCGGGAACGTGGATGTCACGCCATTAGCCAGGAACAGCGCAGGATAAACTGTTGTGTCATCGATGCGGCCGCCGCCAAACAAATCGATGGCATAGTGCGCGTGCAGGTCGAAGAAACCGGGTAGGATGTATTCGTCAGCAGCAAGCGTTATCTGTTGTGCATCCGGTGCAACAATGTCACCGCCAATCTGCAGGATCTTCCCGGCCCGGATCAGGACGCCCGGATTGGACACGGCCTGATCGCGTACTCCGTCGAATAGGTGACCGCCGCGGAGAACCAGATCGGGCGGCCCGGTGCGGGCTTGTTGTGCGGAAGAGAGTGCGGGCAAGCCCAGCACGAGCAGCAAAGCCAATGCGCGATGAATCACGGCCAGCCTCCATGAAGAACGACCCCGCGCCGGAGTCTAGCTGTTCCGGGCGGGGTCGTCTACGCTGTGGCTAGGCGCCATCTGGTTACTGCGTTTTAAACGTAATGGGCACGGTGGCAGAAATGGGTCCGGGCGCGCCGGTAGGTGCGAAACGAGTGATCGCTGCCACCCTGAGGGCGGCCTGGTCCAGCGCGTCGTGACCCGAGGACTCACGTAACTCCACCTTTAATGGCGTACCGTCCGTGTCGACCAGGATGGTCAGCTTGACCACGCCGCCAATACCCGCGTCACGCAACAATGGTGGGTAGTAGCGCTGAAGTGCGCGCGCTACTTCATCTGCATTGGTAATTCTGGATAGAGATGGCTGCTCCGGAACCACGATTCCATGCGCGATTGCCGGAGCAGCCCGACGTCGCCCTTCAGTTGTTGCCACACTCGCTTCGGCCACGGTGCTGGGTACGACGCGTGGCTGGACTGTTGCCGTGGTCGCGACCGTCACGTTCGCCTCGCCTCTACGCACCGTGCGAGCGCGGGCTTCCGTTGTCACCGTGGTACCAGTCGTTGCCGTGCCCGGCCTGCGTACGGGTTCTTCCATACGGGCTTCGACTCTGGGCGCGCTTGCCTCCGGTTGATGAGACTTGAACACAATGGGCATGTCCACCCAGACCCTGACCAGTTGGTCACGATTCTGAGCAGGTGAAAAGACCATCGACTGGGCCACCAACTGGGCCGCCTGATCCAGGGCCTCATGACCCGAAGACTGCTTGATTTGGGTCTTGATGACTTTGCCGGTCTCGTCAATGAAGAACCAGAGGTTGACCGTACCGCCAACACCCGCGTCGCGAAGCAATGGTGGGTAGTAACGCTGTAGCGCGCGACTCACTTCATCGCCATTACGGAGTCCGGGACGCAGCGTATAGGGCGTGAATACGGGACCGGCCTCGACCTGTGCCTGCCGTGCTGCGGCTGCGATCGGCATTCTCTCGGGGACGGCAGCCTGAAAATCGATGGGCATTTCGATCCAGGCACCCACATTCCGCTCCTGATTCTGAGCCGGCCTGAATCTCATGACCGATGCGGCTCGCAATGCGGCGTCATCCAGCTCCTGGACGCCGGAGGACGATTTCACCTGCATGCGGCCAACCTGACCCGCTTCATCCACGAACAGCGAGAGAGTTACACGGCCGCCCACGCCGGAGGCACGGAGAGTCGACGGGTAAGCGCGAGTTATCTCCTCCTGCAGCTGATTCCTGTTGGCCAGTTCCGGCGCTGCCGTACGTTGCCCGGCCGGTACGGCCACCGTGGCGAGTGATCCTGGCGGCGGGTTACGCCGTTCCGATATTACGGCTTCCACCGCTCGCCCCATCTCTGCCCTCCTTGCGACACGCACAGCCTCGATCTCATCGGGATGCGGCCGGGAGAGCCGATGCCGAGAGAATTCAATGGCCACGTCAAACCAGATCGGAATGGGGCGATCGTTGAAGCGAGCCGGAACGAAGCGCATCACGCCTGCCACGCGTAGAGCGGCCTGGTCCAGCGCTTCGTTCCCCGATGATTGGCGCAGGCGCGCGATGGCAACTTCGCCCGCGTCCGTGATGTGCACGGAGACGTGCGGCGTGCCTTCTATGCTCGCATCGCGCAGTGAGGCCGTGTAGTAGCGCCGCGTGGCCTCTTGCACGTCGACCGGATTCAGCAACTTTGGCAGCAGGGTGTCCACTGCCAGAGCCGGCGCGACGTTCACGGGCTGATCGACCGGGGCCAGGGCGCCGGGCAGAGGCTGCCCGGGCAACGGCGCCCGGAATGCGGCAAGCACTGCAACTCCGGCCATCGTGGCCCACCCTGTGGCATGCAACAGCCGATGCCTGGGACGACGCTCGAACATGCGGCGAATCCGCTTTTCCAACAGCGACCGCGACTCGGATAACGCGGCCACTGCCAACGGCAGCCCTGACGTGCGCTGGCCAACGCACAACAGCAGCTCCGCGTATCGGTGCGGTGTCGTGACACCCGCCAGAACACGCGCGTCGCAATCCAACTCGAGGGCTTCACGCAGCCGACGCGCTTGCCACCACACCGGTACGTTCCACGGCATGAGCGCGGGTAACAATTGTGAAAAAACAATCAGCCATGGATCGCGCGCGCTGATGTGGGCGCGTTCGTGCGCCAGCACCAAACGCTGCTCCGCGCTGGAAAGCGATTCGATCCACTCCGGCACCACGACCACTGGCTCCACCAGACCGACTACCGCGGGACCCACATTCTCCGAAATCAGCACCTCTTCACCACTTACTTCGCCCGCGCGCCACTGCGTCCGCGCCGCACGCAGACGCACCACGGCATACACACCGTAGGACAGCAGGATGACGGACAATGCCAGCCAGCCCGCAAGAACAAACCGGGGCACCGTCCAGAACGGCGCAGCGTCCGCAACGCTGGTAATGGCATCCAGCTCCACACTGAATGTGCTCGGAATAAGCGTGGGCGCCGGCGCAACCGAGAGGGAGCGCGGCAATTGTGGCCAAACAGCCGGTATCAACAACGATGCGACCAGGCTAAGCACCCAGATCCAGCGCGTCGGTAAACCCTGCAATCGCAGCACCCGGTCTGCCGCATGCGCACCCACCGTCATCAACGTGGCCACCAACAGTGAGTACAGAATCCAGGCAATCATGACTCTTCCTCCCTCAGCCGATCGTCCAATAGCTTGCGCATGCGCTTCAGCTCGGCTGCCGTCAGATTCCGATCTGACACAAGATGGGTGAGTAATAACTCCGGCGAGCCTTCGTAGACCTTCTTCACCAAACGCCGCAACGCACTCTTGCCCGCGCGTTCCCGCGCTACCAACGGCCGATAGCGATGCGCCTTTCCTTCTTCCACATGATCGACGTGACCCTTTTCCTCCAGCGTGCGCAGCACGGTCAACACGGTTGTATAGGCCAGTTCATCGGCCAGGCTATCCCGTACTTCCGCCACCGTTGCCGTCCCGCGCTCCCAGAGCACGGCCATCACATCGAGTTCGCGGTCCGTGAACAGTATCTCCATGCTACTATGGATATAGTAGACACGCTGGCTTGTCAACTAGCAGGCTAGTAGGTGGGGGGAGGCCCTCGACTTGCAAGCCCACCTTCGGCAAACTTCCGGTTTACGAATCGGGAGCATTCATGGCGCGTGTTCCAAACTCATCGATTGCGGAATTGGCCCGTCGAGTAGGTGGCCGCCGGCGTATTGAGCGTGCGGTACCACTGGCGCCGTTTACGACCTTCAAGATTGGCGGGCCGGCGGATCATTTCTTTCGGGCTCGCACGGCGGACGATCTGGTGAATGCAGTGACTGCGGCTCGCGATCTGGAGCTGCCGCATTTTCTGCTCGGACAGGGTGCCAACATTCTGGTGGGTGACAAAGGGTTTCGGGGCCTGGTCATTCGCTGCCAGAGTCGAGGCATTGAATTCCTGGACGAAACGCGTGTGCGTGCGGCTGCGGGTGAGATCGTATTTCCGGAGCTGATCGTGGCGGCGGTAGACCGTGGACTGGGCGGATTACATCACTATGTGGGGATTCCCAGTAGCGTGGGTGGGGCCATCTGGCAGAATCTGCATTTTCTGTCTCCTCCGCCGGAGCGAGAGCGCACGTGTTTCATTGAAGAAGTGCTGGAGTCGTGCGAGATCCTGACCGCAGAGGGTGAGCTGCGCACGGTGTCTAGTGACTATTTCCAGTTCGGCTACGATTACAGCATCCTGCACGACCGAGCGGACGTCGTGCTGAGCGCTACATTTCTTCTTCAGCCGGCGCCCGTGGATGTGCTACGCCACACCATGCGTGAGAACCTGAAGTGGCGTGATGAGAAGCATCCGGATCTTTGGCTGTATCCGTGTGCGGGCTCCATTTTCAAGAAAATCGATGGTGTGGGTGCGGGTCGATTGATCGACCAGTGTGGTCTGAAGGGTCACGTGCATGGGCGTGCCGAGATCTTTCACAAGCATGCGAACATCATAGTGAACCTGGGCGGCGCTACGGCGGCGGAGGTTCGACATCTGATCGATCTGGCGCAGCGGACGGTGCAGGAGCGGCTTGGATATGAGCTGCAAACGGAGGTTGGCCTGATTGGCGACTTCTAGGTCTTCATTTGACGGTGCAGGCGGCGCGGCCTACCGTCACGGTTAGACACACTCCCTCGGACATGGGTATTTGAAGCGACTCCTCGTTTTGGTTGTGCTTCTGGCACAGCCAGCACTGGTATCGGGGCAGCGCGCGTTGACGTTGCCTCGGGCGCGCACCGAGATCCTGTGGGATCGCTACGGTGTGCCCCACGTCTATGCGCGTGATGGGGGCAGTCTTTTTTATGCATTTGGTTGGGCGCAGATGCAGAACCATGGCAACCTGGTACTTCGGCTCTACGGCCAGGCCCGAGGGCGAGCCGCCGAATACTGGGGCGAGGAGTTCCTGGAATCCGATCATTGGGTGAGGACCAACGGAATCCCTGCTCGGGCCGACCGCTGGTACCGTCAAACGCGCTCGGAGTATCGCGGCTATATCGATGCGTTCGTGGCGGGCATGAATGCCTACGCTGCCGAGAACGCGGCTCAGCTATCGGCGGCCGAGCGAGTGGTGTTGCCC
>JBOHRF010000166.1:2247-10370 GCA_050732575.1 Longimicrobiales bacterium | reverse complement strand
GCCTGGTGGAGTTCTCGCCCGGCTTTCATGCGCCTCCGTTGGTGAGTGATGCCGGCTGGATCCCGCGCAACGCGGCGCGTGGTCTGGGACTCAAGGTCGATCGCGTGCAGCCCAGCTTGACCTTTAGTGTTGTAGCAGAGCCGGGCACGGTCATGAGTCTGTCCAACGATGTGGCCCGTTCGGCCGACGCGCTGCGCCGATTCTCGCCGCGCGATGCCGAGCGCTGGCACCACTTCACCGCGCGCCTGCACACGTTGGCCGGCTTTCTGGACGCGCTGTATCAGTTGCCTGCGCCCGATATCGACACGACCGCGCGCGATGAACTGCTGGGCTTGCTCGGCCTGGCGCGCAGGCTGCGCGGCCTGGGCAAAACCGAGATGACCGAGCTGCTGCGCCTCATGCCCATGTCCGTGCAGGAGCTGGTCGACGACTGGTTCGAAGGTATCCCGCTCAAGGCCGCCATCGCGTCCAGTGCCGTGCGCCATCTGCACCAGGGACCGCGCTCCGGTGGCACGACTTTCGTCCTGCTCCATCACTTGATCGGCACGCCCGCCGGATCCATTCGCAACAGTGACTGGTGGCGCACCGGGCCCGATGCGTTTGTGCGCGCCGCCGAAGACACAGCGCGCAAACATGGCGTCACCATTCGCACGGATGCGCCGGTTGCGCGCATTGACGTGCGTGATGACGCCGTGGTGGGCGTGGTGTTGGAGAGCGGCGAGGAGATTGCCGCGCTGCGCGTGCTCTCCACGGCCGATCCGGCCCGCACTCTGCTGGGCATGGTCGACCCGGTTTGGCTCGATCCCGAGTTCCTGCACGCAGTGCGCAACATCAAGCTGCGCGGCTGCACGGCCTTCGTGATGTTCGGGTTGAACGCATTGCCTGAAATTCCCGAGCTGGCCGCCGATGCGCTGCGTGGCGTGATATCGCTCACCCCCAGCACAACCGCGCTGGAGCGCGCCGCCGACGCCGCCAAATACGGTGAGCTGGCCGATCCGCCGCACATCGAAATCACCCTGCCCACACTGCGCTGGCCCAACCGCGAGCTGGCGCCCGCCGGCCAACACGTGCTGGTGGCCAGCGCACACTACGCGCCTTACCGGCTGCGCGCTGGTGCGCAGTGGGATGCCACGCAGCGCGATCTCCTGGCCGACCGCGTAACCGCTGCGCTCGATGCCGTCTCACCGTGCTTCTCATCCCGCATTGTGGACTGCGTAGTGCTCACACCGGCAGACCTCGAGCAACGCTACGGACTCACAGAAGGCGCGCTCACGCACGGCGAGTTGATGCTCGACCAGATCCTGTTCATGCGGCCCATCCCGGGTTGGGGCCGCCACACCACGCCTATTCGTGGACTCTACCTGGGCAGTGCCGGCACGCATCCCGGACCGGCGGTTTTGGGCGGACCGGGATGGCTTGCGGCCACCCGCATCTTGCACGATCGCTGAGTGCCAGAGCGATAATAACGAATGAATCATAGCGAGATCGTCAGCTTCCTGTGGGGCGTTGCGGACCTGATCCGTGACACTTTCAAGCGCGGCAAATACCAGGACGTAATCCTGCCCCTGACCGTGCTACGCCGGCTCGATTGCGTGCTGGCGCCGACCAAGTCTAAGGTGCTGGAAACGCAGGCTCGCTTCCACGGCAAGCTGGAAGACCAGAGCGCACAATTGCGTCGCGCCTCCGGCTTCGCGTTCTACAACACCTCCCGCTACGACTTCGAGAAGCTGCTGGCCGATGCGCCGCACCTGGCCGTCAACCTGCGCGCCTATATCGCAGGGTTCAGTCAGAACATGCGGGATGTGCTCGAGAAGTTCGACTTCGACAACACGATTTCCAAGCTCGACGAGGCCGGACTGCTGTTCCAGGTGCTGGAGCGCTTCAAGAACGTGGACCTGCATCCCGACAAAATCGACAACCCTACCATGGGCACGATCTTCGAGGAGCTGATCCGCAAGTTCAACGAGGCACTGAACGAGAATCCTGGTGAGCACTTCACGCCGCGCGATGTGGTGCACCTCATGGTGGACCTGATGTTGGCCGGCGATGCGACGCGCATCGGTCGGCGCGGCGCCATCATTTCCGTCTACGATCCGTGCTGCGGCTCGGGTGGCATGCTCATGATCACCAAAGAGCACGTCACGATCGGTGGTCGTCGAAACGGCACCGTGGTGCGCGCGCCCATCAACGCCCATGCCGATATCCACCTGTTCGGGCAGGAGGTCAACCCGGAGACCTGGGCCGTCTCCAAGTCGGACCTCTTCATGAAAGACCCAACCGGCCGCGATGCCGACAACATCACGTTCGGCAGCACACTCTCCAATGATCAACATGCCGGCCGCAGCTTCGACTACCTGATCGCAAATCCGCCGTACGGCAAAGACTGGAAGCGCGATGAGGAGAATGTGCGCAATGAGCACGATCGCGCTTCCGGCCGCTTCGGACCCGGGCTGCCCCGCATCAGTGATGGCCAGCTACTGTTCCTGCTGCACATGCTCGCCCATCGCAAGGAAGCCAGGGATGGTGGCTCACGCATCGCCATCATCATGAACGGTTCCCCGCTCTTCACGGGCGATGCCGGCAGCGGCGAAAGCGAGATCCGGCGATACATCCTGGAGAACGACCTCCTGGAAGCGCTCATTGCCCTGCCCGAGCAGCTCTTCTACAACACCGGCATCGCTACGTACGTCTGGGTGCTGACCAACCGCAAGTCAACCGATCGGAAGGGCAAAGTCCAGCTGATCGACGCCACATCGTTCTGGGTGCCCATGCGCAAGAGCCTGGGCGACAAGCGCCGCGAGATCCCGATCGAAAAAGCCGATGAAATCCTTCGCCTTCTCCGTGAGTTCAAAGAAGGCGACCACGTGCGCATCTACCCAACCACGCACTTCGGCTATCGCAAAATCACGGTCGAGCGGCCGCTGCGTCTCAACTTCCAGGCGAGCCCGGAACGCATCGCGCGTCTGGAAGGTGAGAAGGGCTTTCAGGCGCTCGCGCAGTCAAAGAAGAAGGGCGAGGCGGCGGCGCTGGAGCAGGAAGCGGGACGCACGCAGCAAGAAGCCATCCGAAAGTTCCTGCACACCCTGCCCGACACACTCTGCCAGGACCGCGGCGAGTTCCGGCACATGTTCGATGCCGCAGCACGCAAGGCGCGCATGCAATTGCCGGCACCAGTGCTGAAAGCGATCCTGTCCGCGCTATCCGACCGGGATGAGAGCGCGGCGCCCTGTCGCGACAGCGACGGCAATCCAGAACCCGATCCCGAGCTGCGCGACACGGAGAGGGTGCCGCTGTCCGAGAGTGTCAACACCTTCTTCCAGCGCGAGGTGAAGCCGCACGGGCCCGACGCCTGGATCGACAACACGAAGCGCGACGCGAAGGATGGCCAGGTTGGCATCGTGGGCTATGAGATCAACTTCAACCGCTACTTCTACCGCTACACGCCGCCGCGTCCGCTCGAGGAGATCGAAGCGGACATCCGCACTATCGAGACGGACATCGTGCGCATGCTGGCGGAAGTGACGGGCAGCGGCCGGGGACCCGTTGTGTGAAAATGTTGACATTTATGCATAAGAGTCTACATTTTCACACATGCCGCACCGTACCGATCGCCAGCGTATTCTGCGCCTCGCCCGAGGACGTGGCGTGCTCAGCTCTCGGGTGGCGCATCAGGCAGGCGTGCACAGCCAGGCCCTGAGTCGCATGGTGCAGGAGGGCACGCTGGAGCGAATCGCGCGCGGGCAATATCGCGTGGTTGATGCCCTGGTCAGCGAACACCATGGCCTGGCGGTCGCAGCGGCTGCGGTTCCGCACGGTGTAGTCTGCCTGCTCTCCGCGCTCAGCTTTCACGGCATTGGAACGCAGCTCCCGGGCGCAATCTGGATGGCTATAGACCGACGGGCCCGGCGGCCCGCGCTTGTGTATCCACCGCTTCACATCGTCCGGGTCACGGGTAAGGCGCTCACTGAAGGCATCGAGACGCATAGCATCGAAGGTCAGGGTGTACGCGTTTATGGAGTGGCCAAGACGGTGGCGGACGCATTCAAGTACCGAAACAAGATTGGACTGGAAGTGGCGCTGGAGGCACTCCGTGAGGCCTGGCGCGAGCGGCGGACTACGATGGACGAGATTGACCATTTTGCGCGGATCTGCCGGGTGGAGCGCGTGATGGGTCCATATGTCGAGGCGCTGGTCGCGTGAGCGTCCCAGAAACAGGGCTCGTGCATTCTGTGCATGAGCGGCTGGTCAAACACGCGGCAACGTTGGGTGTGGATACCAATCTGGTTTTCACGCGTTTTGCGATCGAGCGGCTCCTGTACCGCCTTTCGCGCTCGCCGCATGCTGAGCGTTTCGTCTTGAAGGGAGCGCTACTGATGCTCATTTGGCTGGGTGAGACGCTCAGGCCTACCCGCGACGCCGATTTTCTCGGCTTCGGTGACCTCTCTGACGATGCGTTGCACGAGAACTTAGCGAGCATCTGCACCACCGAGGTTGAGCCGGACGGGATGACCTATGACCCAACCTCGATCCGCATCCACGAGATCCGGCCCGAGGATGGGTACGGCGGCAAACGAATCACGCTGGCCGCGCGCCTGGGCAATGCCAGAATGCGAGTGCAAGTTGATAATCGACGCGCAACCCGCAGCAGTGGCTGCCCCACGCCGAGATCCAGGCCGTCGTTTACGCAGGGGACAGACGGGACTTGAACTACCAGGTGGACGCGCGGGATATTGGCGGACCGCTAGTCCATCAGGTGGTCGAGGCGCTTCATTTTGTCCGCCGTAACATGCTCGTGCGGGCGGCAAAGGTCACCGCACGCGTCGAATATGATCAGTTCAGCATTCGAGCCATCTTCGAGGCCCTGGTCAATGCCGTCGCCCATCGCGACTACTCAATGGCCGGTGCCCGTGTACGTTTACACATGTTTGCCGACCGCCTCGAGCTCGATGTGCCGGGTGGTCTTGCCAACACGCTGACACCGGATAGCATGCACCTGCGCCAGTACAGCCGGAACGAGCTCATCGTATCCCTGCTCGCGCGTTGCCCGGTTCCAGGTGAGCCAGGTCTCGGCCGGTCACGCTTAATGGATCGGCGAGGTGATGGAGTGCCCATCATCATCGAGGAGAGCCGAAAACTGTCGGGAACTCTCCCGGTTTATACGGTGATCGATAACAGCGAAGTTCAACTGGTCATACGGGCCGCAGCACTCCCGACCGAATCATGATCGACGACGTGGCATCGCCGCCTGAGTTTGCGCTGCGGCGGTTCAGGGCGTACCCCGAGTACAGGGACTCGGGTACCGACGGGTTAGGTTACATCCCCGCAGGCTGGGACGTGCGGCGCCTCAAAACGATCGCGTCCGTGCGGCTCAGTAACGTTGACAAACACGCGGTTGAAGGGCAGGAGCCAGTCAGACTCTGCAATTACATCGACGTGTACTACAACGAGCGCATAACGAGCTCCCTCCAATTCATGTCCGCTTCAGCAACGCCGGAACAGGTCCGCCGTTTTTCGTTGCGTCCGGGTGACGTCCTGATAACGAAGGACTCGGAATCGTGGATTGACATTGCCGTTCCAGCCGTAGTAACGGAAGAATTGCGCGATGTCCTTTGCGGCTACCACTTGGCCTTGATCCGACCGGACGTGAGTATTCTGGATGGTCGATTTCTTGCTCGAGCATTCGCCGCCGTGGGAATCCGCGATCAGTTTCAGGTTGCAGCCAACGGAATAACGCGCTTCGGTCTGGGCGGCGACGCGATACAGGCTGGAGTGTTCGTGGTGCCGCCGCTCGATGAGCAACGCGCCATTGCCGCGTTTCTGGACCGCGAGACGGCCAAGATCGATGCGTTGGTAGCAAAGAAGGAACGACTAATCGAGCTGCTGCAGGAGAAGCGCACTGTCGTGATCACCAGGGCCGTCACCAAGGGACTCGATCCGGCTGTCCCGATGAAGGACTCCGCAGTTGAATGGCTTGGCGCAGTGCCAGCGCATTGGCAACTCAGGCCGATATGGACTCTTTGCGACGCCGTAAGTGGGGGAACGCCATCCCGGGAAGAACGGTCGTTTTGGGATGGCGATATACCTTGGGTCTCACCCAAGGACATGAAGCGAACCGAGATTGCGTCCGCTGAGGAATCAATAACTGAACGTGCGGTCACAGAAACTGGTCTCAAGCTAGTATCTCCTCCGGTTGTACTCATCGTCGTCCGCGGGATGATACTCGCACACTCATTTCCGGTTGCTGTCACGACGGCTCAAGTGACAATCAACCAGGATATGAAAGCCCTTCATTGCCGCACCGGTGTTGACCCAGCCTTCATGGCGTCGTGGTTCAATGGCGTCGCTGCCGGTTTGCTAGGAAGCACCGTAGAAGATGCTGCGCACGGCACTCGTGCAATCAGAATGGACCGTTGGCGTACTCTTGTTGTGCCCCTTCCTCTATTTCCGGAGCAGCGGGCGATCGCCCAGTATGTTTCCTTGGAGCTGACCAAACTTGATGCACTAGCCAGGAGGGTCAATTCTGGCATCGCATACCTCAACGAGCTCCGTACCGCCCTCATCTCCGCCGCCGTCACTGGCAAGATCGACGTACGCTCTCATTCCGCCTGATCCCAGAGCGCGCACCTTGAAAATCGAAAGCCAGCCTTTCATTTTTCAAGGTGATCTCGAACCGCCTGGTCAACCGTCCGCGCCTCCTGGCCGAGCTGTACGCCGCACTCCGGCGCAGTCCCGTGGTCGGCCTCATCGGCCCGCGCCAGTGCGGCAAGACCACGGCCGGCCGCTGGATCCTATCCCCGAATTCGCCGCAGTACTTCGACCTCGAGGATCCGATCAGCCTGGCCCGCCTGGACCAGCCCATGACCGCGCTGAGCAAACTGCGCGGACTCGTGGTAATCGACGAGGTCCAGCGCCGGCCCGATCTCTTCCCCGTTCTGCGCGTGCTGGCCGACCGGCGCCCGGTGCGCGCGCGTTTCCTGATTCTGGGCAGTGCCTCGCCCGAACTTCTGCGCCAGTCATCGGAGAGCCTGGCCGGCCGCATTGAGCGGCTCACCATGGCGGGATTCCGCCTGGAGGAGCTGGGTGGGTCGTTGCTGCCACGGCACTGGCGCCGCGGCAGCTTTCCGCCAGCCTACCTGGCGCGCTCGGAGGGTGACAGCGTGCGCTGGCGCGAGCAGTTTGTACACACGCTGCTCGAGCGCGACCTGCCGCAGCTGGGCATTCGCATTCCGGCCGCGGCGCTGCTCCGCTTCTGGAGAATGCTCGCGCATTATCACGGCAACATCTGGAACGCCGCGGAGCCGGCGCGATCGCTGGGCATAAGCCAGCCGACGGTGCGCCAATATCTGGATCTGCTTACCGAGATCTTCATGGTCAGGCAGTTGCCACCGTTTCACGAGAACCTGTTGAAGCGCCAGGTGAAGGCGCCCAAAATCTACATTCGCGATACCGGTCTGCTGCATCAGTTGCTGGGCATACACACGGAGCGTGACCTGCACACGCATCCCAAGCTGGGCAGCTCGTGGGAAGGCTACGCCATTGAGGAAGTCATCAAGCTGACAGAGCCGGACGCTGCACATTTCTGGGCTACGCACGCAGGCGCCGAGCTTGATTTGCTGCTCTTGAAGAACGGGCGCCGGTATGGCGTAGAGATCAAGCGCGAGGACGCACCACGGCTCACACCATCGATGCGCACTGCGCTCGATGATCTGCGCCTGGATCATCTCACGGTGCTGTATCCGGGATCGCGCACGTACGAACTGGCCGAGCGTGTGACCGTCCTGCCGCTGGAGGTCATCGCCGCGGGCGAGGCGTCTGCGCTACTGCCGCGTGGACGTCGCTCGCGCACGCCGGCGAAGAGGAAACCCCATGACTGAGGTCGCCGAAAAGAGCCTGGAGGACGCCATCGAATGCGCGCTGCTGCAGCACGGTCCGGACGCGTGCGCGGGAGACTCCACCGCAATTCGCGAGTCGAAGCCGGGCTACGGCGATGCGGTTCCGGGCGGGTATCGCAAACGAAATCCGGACGACTACGACCGCGCGCTCTGCCTGCTGCCACGCGATGCGATCGATTTCATCCTGGCCACCCAGCCGCAGGAGTGGAAGAAGCTGGAGCAGCACTACGG
>JBOHRF010000166.1:0-2237 GCA_050732575.1 Longimicrobiales bacterium | reverse complement strand
CGGCTGGCCTCCGAGATCGAGCGGCGCGGCGCGCTGGATGTGCTGCGCCAGGGCATCAAGGACTCGGGCTGCAAGTTCCGGCTGGCCTACTTCCGTCCAGCCAGCGGGCTCAATGAAGAAACACGCCGAATTCACGCGGCCAACCTGTTCTGCGTGGTCCGTCAGCTCCGCTACAGTGAGACGTGTGAGAAGTGCCCCGACCTGGTGTTGTTCCTGAATGGCATTCCGCTCTTCACGGTCGAGCTGAAGAATCCACTGACCGGTCAGGACGTACAGGATGCGATCCGGCAATACAAGAAGGATCGCGATCCGCGCGAGCCGCTCTTCAGCTACGGCCGTTGCCTCGCCCATTTCGCAGTTGATCCGGACCTGGTCTACGTCACGACGCACTTGCTGGGGCTCGGCACGCGGTTCCTGCCCTTCAACCAGGGGCGGTTTGGTGGCGCCGGCAACCCGCCGGTGTCACCCACGCGCAAGGGCTATGCGACCGCGTACCTGTGGGAGGAGACCTGGGCGCGCGACAGCGTACTCGAGCTGGTGCGCCAGTTCATTCACGAAGTGGAAGAAGAAGACGAGAAGGGCAGGAAGACGGGTAAACGGCATCTCATTTTCCCGCGCTACCAGCAACTCGATGCGGTTCGTCGTTTGGTGTCTCATGCGCGTACCAACGGCACCGGACAACGTTATCTGATCCAGCACTCGGCCGGCAGCGGCAAAAGCTTCACCATCGCCTGGCTGGCGCATCAGCTTTCGACGCTGCACGATCTGGACGATCGGCGCGTCTTCGACTCGATCGTAGTGATCACAGACCGGCGCGTGCTGGACCGCCAGCTGCAGACCACGATGCGCCAGTTCGAGCAGACGCTGGGCGTGGTGGAGAACATCGACACGACCTCGCGCCAGCTCAAGCAGGCGCTGGAGTCGGGCAAGACCATCATCGTGACGACGTTGCAGAAGTTCCCCATGATTGCGGCGCAGATCGGTGAGCTGCCCGGTCAGCGCTTTGCCGTGATCGTGGACGAGGCGCATTCGTCGCAATCGGGTGAGAGCACCAAGAGTCTCAAATCGGTGTTGGCTGCTCGATCACTGGAAGAGGCGGAAGCGGATGACGCACGCGGCCAAACCCCTGAGGAGGAACTGGAAGACACTGTGCTTGCTGAGATGGAGAAACGCGGCCGGCTGCCCAACCTCTCGATGTTTGCGTTCACAGCCACGCCCAAGTCCAAGACGCTCGAGCTGTTCGGCACCCGGCGCGCGGATGGCAAGTTCGAGCCGTTCCACCTCTACAGCATGCGCCAGGCGATCGAGGAGAACTTCATCCTGGACGTGCTGACCAACTACAGCACCTATCGCGCGTTCTGGCGCTTGCTCAAACGTATCGAGGACGACCCGCGTTACGACAAGAAGAAGGCCGAGTACCTGCTCAAGTCGTTTGTCGAGCTGCACCCTCATGCGATCAATGAGAAGGTGCGCATCATGGTCGAGCATTTCGTGGCGCACACGCAGCAGGAGATGGGTGGTCGGGCCAAGGCCATGATCGTGACGCGCTCCCGCCTGCATGCCGTCCGCTACAAGCTGGCCCTGGACCGCTACCTGGTCGAGAGGCGATTGCCGTTCATGGCGCTGGTCGCGTTCTCGGGCGAGGTCGATGACGGCGGCCGGCGGTACACGGAAGCAGGCATGAATGGAGTCTCGGAACGGCAGACCGCGAAGACCTTCGAAGCTCCGGAATACCGGTTCCTCATCGTGGCCAACAAATTCCAGACCGGCTTCGACCAACCCTTCTTGCACACCATGTACGTGGACAAGAAGCTGGGCGGCGTGAACGCGGTGCAGACGCTCTCCCGGCTCAACCGCACACACCCGGACAAACGCGGCACCATGGTGCTGGACTTCGCCAACGAAGCCGATGAGATCCGGGAAGCGTTCGAGCCATACTACGAGACCACGCTCCTGTCCGAGGAAACTGATCCCAATCTGCTGTACGAGGTTCAGAGCAAGCTGCTCGACTATCCGGTTTACACGGTTGCGGAAGGCGCGGCTTTCGCCAGGGTCTATTTCGACAAAAAGGGCACGCAGGATCAGCTCTACGCCATTCTGGCGCCCATCGTGGAGCGCTTCCGCGATCTGGCCCGCCCGGACCAGCAGGACTTTCGCAGTGCGCTCAGCGATTACGTGAGGTTGTACGCGTTCCTGTCCCAGATCCTGACCTTCGCCGATGCGGATCTGGAGAAGCT
>JBOHRF010000165.1:0-10446 GCA_050732575.1 Longimicrobiales bacterium | reverse complement strand
CATCGGCACTTTCATTTTTGCGTTGGGCAACGGCACGGTGGAAGCCGTGGTCAATCCGGTCACGGCCACACTCTACGATCGCGAGAAAACGCGTTACCTGAACATCCTGCACGCCGGCTGGCCGGGTGGTCTGGTGCTGGGCGGTGTGTTGGCGATAGCAGTCAGCTTTGTGAACCCTGACTCGGTGCCGGGCAGCCTGTGGCAATGGCAGATGGGATTGGTTTTGCTGCCTACCATTGCCTACGGCGTACTTCTGTTCAAGCAACATTTTCCTGTGCAGGAGCGGGTCGCTGCCAACGTGCCGTACTTCGCGATGCTGCGCGAGTTTGGGGCAGGGAGTTGTTTCGTCGTGTCGTTCTTCCTGGTCGCTGCGTTGAATCAAATCATGGTGATCCTGGACGTGCCCAGCTTAGGCATGGGCACACAGCTCGGACTTGCGCTCGTTCCTACCGTGCTGTTTGCGCTCTATGTGAAGAGCTTTGGCCGGCCCATGTTCGTGGTGCTGCTCCTGATCATGGTCCTGCTGGCCACGACCGAGCTGGGCACGGATAGCTGGATCGCCGACATCATGCGAACCGTGTTGGGCAGTCCAACACTGGGCACTCTGTTCCTGGTCTGGACTTCACTGATCATGTTCGTGTTGCGCTTCTTTGCCGGTCCCATCGTGGATCGAATCACACCGCTGGGACTGCTAGCCGCGAGTGCGCTGGTTGGGGCCGTTGGTTTGTTGTGGTTGTCACAGGCGGGCAGTGGCCCGGGCGTCCTCTTTGTGGCCGCCACTTTCTATGGCCTGGGCAAGACTTTCTTCTGGCCAACTACACTGGGCGTGGTCAGCGAGCAGTATCCCAAGGGCGGCGCGCTCATGCTCAATGCCATTGCGGGCGTGGGCATGATCTCCGTCGGCACGATCGGCAATCCCGCCATCGGCGCGCTGCAGGACAATGCGTTCACTGCCGAGGTACGTACCGCTGACCCGGCCCTGGCCGAGCAGGTGCTGGGCCAGCGGCCGGGCCTGTTCGGTGAATCGATTGCGCTCGATCCGGCCAAACGCGCAGAACTCGAGAGCCGGGCCGCTGCGGATGCGCAGAATGCGAGGCTGCAGAGTCAGGTGAGCACCATCACGACCATAGAACATCGCACCAAGCAGGGTACACTCGGTAAAATCGCCGCGCTTCCCGCCATAATGTTCGTGTGTTACCTGGCCTTGATCGCCTACTTCCGCTCGCGTGGAGGTTACCGCCCCAAACAGATACTACAAGAAGAGTCGTTCCAGGACGCACCAGCCGGGCGAGGCTGAGAGTCGGAGTGGTGACGCCAACCAGGGCGGCGGGGTAGATCAGAAAGGGAGTGTTAGCGCCAAAAAAGCGAAGGGGGCCGCAGTGAAAAAGGCGAGTTGCATCCGACTACTCCTGCTGGGCATCCTGCTGACCGGCTGCGATCCGCAGCGATCGTCCGACGCTGATGTGCTGTTGACACCGACTCAGCTGAAGTACCGATTGGACGAACGGTATACAATCTTTTTTTGCGATCCCGACTACTGGCCCGTGGTACGCGGCGACGAGCAGGAACGGGCGCTGCAGCGCTTTGCTGCAATTGCCGCTGACGCAGAGAAGTTCCAGTCCATTCTGGAACAACTTGCGCTGACCGGGCGAACAGATTTTACTGCGGCCGAGAAACTGCAGATCTATCGGGAGGACAAACGACTCGCTTCCATCACACTGGATCCCTCGGGATCGGCCTATTCATTCAGCCTGCGCGCGTCCACAGGCCAGGATGTTTTTGCGGTCAGCGGCGAGATCGCACGCAGTGGACGGATCGACGTACGTGAAAGAACGATCACCGTTGGGACATGCCCCATCTGTCTGGCTGGCGACACGCGTATTGCCACGTCCGCTGGACAGATGCGCGTGAGCGATCTGAAAGAAGGCATGCTGGTTTGGAGTGTTGACCTCGCGAATCAGCGTATTCTCGTGCCGGCGATTCGGATCATGAATGTGCGCGTGCCCAGCGATCATGCGTTCACTCACGTCCTGCTCGCGGATCATCGAGAGATCCTCGCCTCACCCGGGCACCCCACGACGGACGGCCGCCAACTCGGTAATTTGGCGGCCGGACACCGGCTCGATGGGAGCCGCGTGGTCGCCGTAAAACGCGTTCCGGCCGACGACGATGCATCGACCTACGATCTGCTTCCGGCCGGCCCCACCGGTTTCTATTGGGCCAACAACGTCCTGATAGGAAGCACGTTGAGAAAACCCGGAAGAGAGTAAGAGAGTAAGAGAGTAAGAGTGATCGTAAGAACACGAGTTGCCAACCCGAAGAACGGCGGCGCGCCGCGCCCGCCGCGCCCGGCGAGCGGAGCGCGCCGATGACAGAACGGGAGCTGTTCGAGTTCAATCGCTGGGCCAACCAGCGCATGCTGCAGGCCGTTGAGGCGCTGAGCGAAGAGCAGTTCACGTGTGACTTGCGGAGCAGTTTTCCATCCGTGCAGGCAACGCTGGCGCACATGGTGGGCGCGGAATGGATTTGGCTTTCCCGCTGGCTCGGCACTTCGCCAACGGGAACGCCTCCGGAATGGGATCTCTCGACGCTCTCGGGGATCCGAGCACAATGGGACATCATCGAAAAGCAGCGTGCCTCGTTCCTCGACTCGCTGACCCCGGAGGCGCTGCAGCGCTCGCTTCCTTACTGGACTCTGAAAGGTGAGCCGTTTTCCAATCCGTTGGCGCAACTGCTGCGGCACGTGGTCAACCACTCGACCTACCACCGCGGGCAGGTCATGACCATGCTGCGTCAGCTGGGCATGCCTGCCATCTCCACCGACCTGGTGCTCTTCTATCGGGAACGGCTCCCCGCCAACCCGTCCATACCTCAGTGATCGGACATCAGCGTCCTGCTGCTATGGTCTTTTCCGCTCCCACAAAGTCGCGCATGGCAAAGATGATCGGCTCCGGCTCTTCTTCATGCGGCCAGTGTCCGGCCGGCAATTCCAACACGCGCGCGGACGGCAAGGCCGACCGCCACCGCTCCAGCAGGTAGGGCCGGAAGGCATTGTCTTTCGTGCCCCACACGATGAGCACCGGCTTCTGACCCAGGGTCCCCACCTGTCGCCACAGCCGATCGTAAAATGCGCTCGAGCCCAGTAACGCGCGGGCAAAGGACCACAGGACCTGTCCGCGCGAATCACGATCCGGAAAAACGGATAGGTACTGCGCGTGGATCTCGGGCGTCAGTTTTTTCCGGTCAGCAAACACACTGGGCGTCAGAATCTTCAGTGGTGCATTCAGCCAGCGGTACAGGAATCGTCCGAACGAGCCGCCCGCCATCCGCGCGCGCCTGGCCATGACCCGATCATCCGCAAAGCTCCACGCCCACGTGTTGATCAGCACCACGCCGTTGACACGCGCCGGGGCTTCGAACAACAAAGGCAGCCCTATCGGCCCGCCAAAGTCGTGCAGCACCAGCGTGAACCGATCGCTCAGCGGCCGGACATCGGGATCCTGCGAGGGCGCCGACAGGCGCCGGACGAATTCGCTCAACGCCTGCGCGTGCGCTTCTGGCGTGTACGCAAAATCACGGGGCCGATCGGAAAGACCCATCCCCAATAGATCCGGCGCAACACAGCGGAACTGCCCCGACAGCCCGCGTATGAGATGCCGCCATTCGAACGACCAGGTGGGCGTACCGTGCACGAACAGCAGCGTCTCGCCCTGGCCTTCGTCGATGTAGTGTATGCGCCGTCCGCCGGGTAGCTCCAGCCAGCGATTCTTGAACGGGTACGCCGCCCGGTCCAGCCAGGCTGGCGCCGTAGTTTTGTGATTGTGCATGGGTGTCTCCCTTGTCCCGAACTCATGGCTTGCCCACTCCATTTAATGAGTGTAGACTCACTCAACCAATCGCGCCAGATTGGAGGACAAACCACTGCCACGGTCCGAACGGCAAAACGAGGCGTTACGGCGCGCCAGCCGCGAGCGCATTCTGGCGCATGCGCTCCGCTTGTTCGCCGAGCACGGGTACGAGCGCACAACGATCAAGATGCTGGCTGAATCGGCGGGTATCTCGCAGGGTCTGATCTACCGCCATTTCGAGAGCAAGGGCGCGCTGTTGCAGGCGATTTTCGACCAGAGTATGGCGGACGTACGGGCGTCGTTTGGCGCGGCAGAGGCGGGGCAACCGGGCGCACGCATCGAGGGTCTGATCCGAGCGAGTTTCCAGGTTCTTCGGCGCAATCAACAGTTCTGGAGGTTGTCGTACGGTGTCCGCATGCAGGCTGCGGTGCTGGCTACGCTGGGCGCACAAACGAAGGTCTGGATGGACGAGATTCGACGGACGTTGGAGCGGTACTTGAGAGACGACGGTGTGGCGCAGCCGGAGCTGGAGGCCGTGATTCTGTTCGCGTTGATCGATGGTGTTTCGCAGCACTACGTGTTGGACCCGGGGCACTATCCGTTGGATCGGATAGCGGAGCGGATAGTGGCGGCGTACCGGCGTTAGGCATCCGACCCGCGCAGCAATGCACCCACCCCGCCGCGGCTGTGCGGTCAACGGCGTCCCGGGTAGATTTTCGCGTTACGGAGTCGCGCCCTGACCAGCGCGCGAACGGATCCAATCGGAAGAGGGACTATGCCTGCATTGACGTTGCGCCGGAACCGACCGGCCCGGTTCAGTCTACTGTGTACGGTTTTGTTGCCGTCAGCGCTGCTGGCGCAGGATCGGCTACGCACCTATCCCGGCCACGAGCAATACCAGCGGATGGCGCCGCAGCTGCAGACGGCGCAGGTTGCGATTCAGGCAGGCGCACTGCAGGTCACCTGGGCGGACGCCAGTTCCTTCACGTATCAGAAGGACGGCAAGCGGTACCGCTATGATGTGAAGACCCGTCAGGCGAGTGAAGTTACGCAGCCGCCCGATGCGGCCGGGGGCGGCCGAGGTCGTGCTGGTGGTGGCTTCCCGGAGCGTGGCCGTCAATTCGATTCGGCGTTATCCCCGGATGGGCAGCAGCGCGCGTTCTACCGCGATAACAATTTGTGGTTGGGCAAAGATGACCGCAGCAACGCGATTGCGATCACGACCAAGGGTAACGCAGCGGAGCGCGTCAAGTTCGGCATTGCCAGCTGGGTTTACGGCGAAGAGCTGGATCAGAACACGGCCATGTGGTGGTCTTCGGACTCGAAGAAGCTGGCGTATTACGGGATCGATGAGAAGCCGGTATCGCAGTACTACCTGCAGATGGATCAGACGCGCTGGTACAGCAAGCTGGACATTGAGGCGTATCCCAAGGCGGGCGAGCCCAATCCGATCATCACGCTCTTCGTCTACGATGTGAACTCCAGGCAGAGTACCGAGATCGACATTCGGGATGGCCAGCCATTCACGAATGACGTGGTGGGCCACTACGTGTACAACGTGGGCTGGTCGCCGGATGGTCGGGAGATCACACTGAACCGCACGAACCGGCGCCAGAACATCATGGAGTTTGCGGCCTGCAGTCCGGCCAGTGGCAAGTGCCGCGGCATCGTGCGCGAGGAGTGGCCCACCGGCTGGGTGGAGAACTCACCCACGCTGCGCTATCTGGCCGACAACAACCGGTTCATCTGGGCCAGTGAGCGCAGCGGCTTTCGCAATTTCTATCTGTACGACCTGAGCGGGAAGCTGCTGGCCACGCTGACCAATCATCCGTTTGAAGTAGGTGCCATTGTCCGGGTGGACGAAAAGGAGAATACGCTGTACTACACGGCGCGCAGCGGTGACAACCACATGAAGATGCAGTTGCACCGGGTTGGCTTGAACGGTCGTAACGATCGCCGGCTGACCGATCCTGCTTTCAACCACACGGTTTCGGTTTCGCCGGATGGCAAACACTTCGTTGACATCGCGCAGACGCACGATCAGCCGCCCAGGACGCAGCTGGTGGATGGCAATGGCAAAGTCCTGGCCGAGCTGTCGCGCGCCGACCTGAGCCGCTACCAACCGCTCGGTTTGCAGCCGGTGGAGCTTTTCACATACAAGGCAGCCGATGGTGTGACCGAGTTGCACGGCATGCTGCATAAGCCGTCCAACTTCGATCCCAATCGCAAGTATCCTGTGCTGGTAAGCGTGTACGGCGGTCCAGCCACCAACGGCGCGCGCGAGACGTTCACGCTGCCGAGTCAACTCACGGAGTACGGCTTCCTGGTGGTCACGCTGGATGGTCGAAATTCCGGTGGCCGCGGCAAACGCTTCCTGGATGCGATCTACCAGAAGCTGGGCGTAGTCGAGATCGATGACCAGGCGGCAGGCGTCAAAGCGCTGGCCAGCCGGCCATATGTCGATGCAGGCCGAGTCGGCATCTACGGCACGTCGTATGGCGGATACGCATCGGCCCTGGCGCTTCTACGTTATCCGGACGTATTCCACGCCGCATCGGCCTCGTCATCCGTGACCGACTGGCGGCATTACGACACGATCTATACCGAGCGCTACATGTGGATTCCGCAGGAGAACGCCACCGGCTATGATGCCGGCTCCGCCATGAAATACGTGAGCAACCTGAAGGGCCGGCTCATGCTGTTCTACGGTACAGCGGACAACAACGTGCATCCCAACAACAGCATGCAGCTGATCCAGGCACTACAGCGAGCGGGCAAGAGCTTCGAGGTGCAGGTAGGCCCCGATGTGGGTCACGCCGGCCTGAACATGCAGCGCATGATGGAGTTCTTCATTGAAAACCTGGTGCTGCAATCCGCCGGCAAGGCAGTGAGCGACCAGTAAGCACACGCGCGGGCGGCTCGCCAGGGGCCGCCCGCTTCCATTTCGCCGTCCCCGTCACGCCCACTCCGCCCAACAGGCCTGAAAGGTGATACGGGAGATCTGTTAATGGTTTTTATGGTTATTCGTCCAGGAAATCGTTCAAGGAAACCTCATCCAGGGGATACGGAGATGAACAGCTGGGGATGTGAAGATTGAAAAAAAAGGGGCTATTTTTTAACAAATTCCCTTCATCGCCTTTTAGAATCCCTCCATCCCCATTCTGAACGTGAGGTGGTCGAGCAGTCAGCCGTGCTGAGCTGGTCGAGCCAAGCAGCCCCTTTGATGATGTCTTCCCGCCCGATGAACGTGATCGAGTTATCGTTCCTCCAAACCTCCGACCCGAGGCGCCCGATCCTTCGTCTTGCCAGCGGAGAAGGCTGCCTGCAAGTTGCGCATGAGAAGGCGGCCGCGTGCGCACGCGTGCCGTGGCATCCCACCGCGTTCTGAAGGCTCCGGTCATGAACTCCATCACGACACTCTTTAGCGCGGTCACGCTCACATTCGTGGTCGCTACCAGCGCGCCCGCTCAGTCGGGCGTCACGCGCTACGTCCGTTATGAGCTCGCCGGCCGCACGGCGCATGGAATCCTGGAACAGAACACGATCCATGAGCTGCGCGGTGACCTATTCGGCACCTTGCAACGCACGGGAACGACCGTGCCCCTGGTGCAAGCGCGCCTCCTGTCACCGGTGCAGCCGTCCAAAGTGATCGCGGTAGGTCTGAACTATCGCAGCCACCTGGGTGAACGGCCGGTAGCGGCGTATCCCGGTCTGTTCGCCAAGTATCCAACCTCGATCGTGGGTCCCAACGACGACATTGTGAAGCCTGACGATGCCAACAACCTGCACTACGAAGGCGAGCTGGTACTGGTAATTGGCAAGCAGGCCAAGGATGTGCCCGTCGAGCGCGCGCTGGAATACGTGTTTGGTGTGACGGCGGGCAACGATATGAGCGAGCGGGACTGGCAGCGCGATGACTTGCAGTGGTGGCGCGCCAAGGGTTCTGACACGTTTGGCCCGATCGGCCCGGTCATTGCCCGCGGTCTCAACTACAACGATTTGCTGTTGACCACCCGAGTCAACGGCGAAGTGCGCCAGCAGGAGCGGACGCGCGATTTGATTTTCAATGTCCAAACGATCGTGAGCTACGTGAGCCGCTACGTCACGCTCCTGCCAGGCGATGTCATTTTCACGGGCACACCACAGACCACGCGTGCCGTGCAGGCTGGCGATGTGGTGGAAATCGAAGTGGAAGGTGTGGGTGTGCTGCGCAACAAAGTGGTAGCGAAAGCGCGGCGGCCTGTAGGCCAATGACTGCGCCCCTGCGCAACATCTCCGACACGGCACGCTGGGTTGCGGTATATCGAGCACGCGAGAACGAACGGGCCGATGCACTGTTCCGCGATCCGTTTGCCGCGCGTCTGGCGGGCGAGCACGGAGAGGAGATTGCCGCAGGACTGCGTTTTGCCGAAAAGAACGCGTGGTCCTTCATCGCACGGACGTATCTATTCGATCGATTCATTCGCGAGCGCATACAGGCCGGGGCCGACACCGTGGTCAACCTGGCCGCCGGACTGGACGCCCGGCCGTACCGACTCGAGCTTCCGTCATCGCTCAGCTGGATCGAAGTCGATCTTCCTGGAATCATCACATACAAGGAAGAAGTCCTGGCGCCGGACTCGCCGCGCTGCCGGCTGGAGCGAGTGCATCTGGACCTCTCGGACCGCAAGGCGAGGCAGGATCTGTTTGCCCGCATCGGCCGCGCCACGCGCACCGAGCTGACCATCACCGAGGGATTGCTCATCTACCTTTCGGCGGATGAGGTGGCCACGCTGGCCGAGGACCTGGCAGCCAACACGAGCTTCCGGTACTGGATCATTGATATCGCTTCACCCGGCTTGCTGAAGATGTTGCAACAGCAGCTGGGACCGCAGCTCGCGCCCGCATCGGCTGCATTGAAATTTGCTCCAGTGGAAGGTCCTGACTTCTTCCTTCGTCACGGCTGGAAGCCCGTGGCTGTGGAATCGTTCCTCAAAACGGCCGCGCGCTTGGGACGCGTGCCTTTCCCCTTGCGTTTATTCGGGTACTTGCCAGAGTCGAAAGGACGGCAGGGCGCCCGACCGTGGTCCGCGGCCGTGCTGCTTGAGCGCCGATAGCCGTCGTCCAGGGACGCATGCAAGAGCTTGGTTCATCGTCCAGGGAAACATGCAAGAGCTTGGTTCATCGTCCAGGGACGCATGCAAGAGCTTGGTTCATCGTCCAGGGAAACATGCAAGAGCTTGGTTCATCGTCCAGGGAAACCTCATCCAGGGGATAAGGAGATGAACAGCGGGGGATGTGGAGATTGAAAGAAGTTTATTTTTAACAAATCCCCTTTATCGCCCTTTAAAATCCCCTCATCCCCATTCTGAACGTGAGGTGGTCGAGCAGCCAGCCGTGCTGAGGTGGTCGAGCAGCCAGCCGTGCTGAGGTGGCCGAGCATTCAGCGAGGTGGTCGATCAGCCCAGCCGTGCTGAAGGTGGTGCCGAGCAGTCAGCCGTGGCGGATGTCCCCGCCCATCATGCGAAGCACACAATCGGCTATTCCCATCCTCCCGCCCGGAAACATCATCAAGGCCGGGGAGGTGCAGGGAAGATATGTTGACCAGCGCATATGAGTTTGACGTACTCACGGACCGAATTATCTGGTGCATCATTCGCGTGCATCAGGTGCTCGGACCAGGGTTTCTCGAGAGTGTCTACCGTCGAGCTCTCGTAATCGAACTTCAAAAGCAGGGCCTGGCAACGGAGGTCGAGCACGAGGTCGACGTCTATTACGACGGCCACGAGGTTGGCTGTCACAAGCTGGATCTTCTGGTGGAAAAACAGGTGATCCTGGAACTAAAAACGGTTGAGTGCCTGAACAAAGCCCACTACGCACAGGTGCGCTCCTATCTTAGGGCCAGCGGCGTTCGTTTGGCGCTACTCGTCAACTTCTCCGGGGATCGCGCGGACTTTCGCCGTTTGGAGAACCGATAAACGCGATCACGTTCATTGTGCGGGGCAACATAAAGAATTTACAAATCCCTCATCGCCCCTTGCAGTATTTGGTTATCGTCCAGGAAACATGCAGTCCTTGGTCATCGTTCAAGGAAACCTCATCCAGGGGATACGGAGATGAACAGCGGGGATGTGTAGATAAAGACCACGGCAAAACAATTTAAAACTCTATTTTTAACAAATCCCCTTCATCGCCTTTTCAGAATCCCCTCATCCCCATTCTGAACGTGAGGTGGTCGAGCAGTAAGCCGTGCTGAGTTGGTCGAGCCGAGCAGTAGGCCGTGCTGAGCTGTTCGAGCCGAGCAGTCAGCCGTGCTGAGCTTGGTCGAGCCGCCGGCCGTGGCCGATCACGTTCGTGGCAATACCAGCCGCGCACGCAGGGCGCCGTGGGGTTGGGCGCGCGTGTAGACGGTCAGGACGAGCCGGCCGGATTCGAGTTCGGCACGCTCGGCAGTGGGCAGCGGGATCCTGCCATCCGCTCGGGCCCGGCCAGATCCTGCCAGCTGAAACAGCGTGGGTCCAATGCCGTCCTGCCCCGCGCGATTCAGCGTGATGGCAAGCAACTCGGCTGCCGGCACGCCCACCACGCGCACAGTGTATGCGAGCTCACCCGCGGACGC
>JBOHRF010000164.1:0-10493 GCA_050732575.1 Longimicrobiales bacterium | reverse complement strand
CGGCATCACTAAGCCCGTTGCTGCGCTGGAGGACCAGCTTTCGCAGGTGATCGTGCAGGCGGACGTCTGTTTCGTTGGGCGGACCGTCGCGCGGTTCGATTGCCTCTTGATAGATAATAACAACCTCGGTTGGCTCGGAGTGACCGTCCGCCACCCGTGCGGTGCGGTGCGGTGCGGTGCGGTGCGGTGCGGTGCGGTGCGGTGCGGTGCGGTGATATATCGTGGCACAATGACACGTTGTCAACGATTTTTAAGGGACATGAATGTCGCGCGGCCATTGTATACAAGCAAATAGGTCACAATGACCCATGCGCGCTGAACTTGACTGTGCTATTCGCGCGCGCGCGCGAGTCTTGGCCGCTCGCGGGCGGCCGATGAGCCATTTTCGGTCTGGCAAAGGCGAGCAGCGCTATGCTGGTGCTTGCTGCACTTCCACCGCCAGTTGGGCGCCGAACATTGTGCTGCAATTGGACCTGGAAAGGCCATGAAGCCGAGTACACAGCACAACGTGAGTGCCTGGTAGTCGGTGCAAGCTTTGCCTGGCCTGCGGCACGGCGCTGGTGCGAGCGGCCTCCGTGTGGCGGTTCTGGAGAAAAGGGCGGGCGCGGGCGAGAAGTTGCACACGACCGGTATCATCGCAAAATGTGATTGATCAGATCGCGTTGGTGGACGATCTGCCGGAGAAACTGGTTCGGCGCGTGAATGGTGTGCGGCTGTCTGCACCAAATCTGCTCAGCATTGACCTGATCGCGCCCTGGTTACTACTTCCTGACGATGGACACGCCCAACGTGGTACGCTGGCTGGCCGCGCAGGCGGAAGCGTCCGGCGCGGAGATCGCCTATCAGCAGCCATTTCTCGCAGCACAACGAACGAAGCGTGGTTTCGATTTGGGTGAGCCGGGGCGGCCCGCGCTATTTGATTGGCTCGGGTGGTCCAGGCTCGCGCGTGGCGAAAACGTTTGGACTCGTTAAGAGCAAACGTTTTCTGTTTGGCGTCGAGTAGGAGTATGAGGGTATCGAGATCGAAGAGCCGGACCGGCTGCATTGCTTCATCGATCGCAAGCTGGCGCCCGGCTACATCGGCTGGATCGTGGCGAGTGGGCACCGTGCAGGTGGGCCTGGCGCAGCGCACGGGCAACGAGTCGGCTTTTACCCGCGGATGTCATACGAGCATTGCAGAAGATCGCGCCTGTGGCCGATTTCCGGAGCTTGCTGCCATTCGAGCGGCAAGATTCCCTGTGGTGGCGTGGTCTCGCCCGTAGCCGCGCGCCGCGTGATGCTTGTGCCTGATGCCGCCGGTATAGTGTCGCCGGTGACTGCCGGTGGTGTTCACACGGCGCTCAAGCACGGCCTGGCCGCCGGTCATGCCGTTGCCGATTTCCTGAGCGGCAAGTGTGAAGATCCGAGCGACCCGGCTCCGAACGAGATGGCGCTGTGGGCGTGTAACTCTACGTAATTCAAACAGATAAGCGATGGTGGAGGGTGGGCGGTGAGGGGAGCCGGGTACACCTTGGGCCCGTGAACTACAGGTTGATCATAGCCCGAACAAAAACCGAAAACAAGGGTGAACGGATAATCCATTTGTCCGTTTATCTTTGTTTCGCAAAGGGGCAATCCTGATCTACTCATCAAATCGGGGGTTCGTGACGAATCTGGACTGTGCGGTGGTGGGAGCGAGCTTTGCGGGCCTGGCGTGCGCAACCGCGCTGGCGCGCGCGGGCATGCGTGTGACGGTGCTGGAGAAGAAGTCGGATGTGGGTGAGAAGCTGCACACCACGGGCATCATCGTGAAAGATGCGGTGGATCAAATTGCGTTGCTGGATGGATTGCCGGACCAACTGGTTCGCCGCATCAACGGTGTGCGACTCTATGCACCGAATCTGCGCAGCATCGATCTCACCGCTCCTGGCTACTACTTCCTGGCCACCGATACGCCGAATGTGATGCGCTGGCTGGCCGCGCAGGCGCAAGCCGCGGGTGCACGCATTGCGCTTGAGCACGCCTTCCGCAGCGCAGACCGAACGCAGAGCGGCTTCGATCTCGGTGAACTGGGCAGTGCGCGCTTTTTGGTGGGAGCGGATGGTCCGGGCTCACGGGTGGCGAAGACCTTTGGTCTGGGGCAGACCACGCGCTTTCTGTTCGGTGTGGAATACGAGTTTGCGGGTGTGGAGATGGAAGAGCCGGACCGTCTGCATTGTTTTGTAGACCGCAAGCTGGCGCCGGGTTACATCGGCTGGATGGTGGCCAGTGTAGGCACGGTGCAGGTTGGTCTGGCGCGGCGCATGGGCCGCGAGCGGCAGACGCCCACGGATGCCATGCGAGCGTTTCTGGAGAAGATCGCGCCGGTGGCCGACTTCCGTCGCCGCGAGCCCGCCTCGGTGCGCGCCGGCATGATTCCCTGCGGTGGTGTGGTCTCTCCGGTGGCTGCCCGACGCGTGATGCTGGTGGGCGATGCAGCGGGCATGGTGTCACCGGTGACGGCGGGCGGCATACACACGGCGCTGAAGCACGGTATGGCTGCGGGTCACGCGATTGCGGATTTCTTGGGCGGCAAACGAGAGGATCCGAGCGCATGGTTCGTGCGCACCTATCCGCGCTTTCGCGCCAAGCGCGCGGTGCGCTTTCTGTTCGATCACTTCCAGAGCGATCTGCTTTTCGATCTGATGTTGGGCACGCGACTCATGCGCTCGGCCGCGAGCATGGTCTACTTCCATCACAAGGGCGTGTTCGAATCGAGTGCGCAGCCAGCCGAGACCCGACGCGCAGCGCAATCAACCAGCGGCATTAGCCATTGATGCCCGCATTTCGCCTGCATCTGCTGGGCGCACCGCGCATCGAAGGCGCTGCTGCACCGCTGGCCGGCCCGGTCGCGCAACGCCATCGCGTTGCGCTTCTGGCCCTCACCTGTAGCGCACCCTCTCAACGAAGCGGTGCACATCATCCGCAATGCTCTGGGTGAGAGAGTCCTGCTGACTGTGCTCATGGACTTCGGACTGGCCGGATTGCTGGAGACGCGCGCGCGCGGTGCGCCGGCTCACGCGCCCGGGCCAAACGGTGGGCGATCGCCGCTACATGAGCCCGGAACAGGTGCGCGGCGCTGGTGCTACCCAACAGTCGGATGTGTTCGCGCTCGGTGTGCTGGCCTACGAGCTGCTCACGGGACGCGCGCCTTTCGATAGCGATTCCGCGCACGACTCGATGGCCGCTCAACTGCTACGCGAGCCCCGGCCGCTCGACCAACTTCGCGCTGACGTCGACGCACCCCTCGCCCAACTCGTGCACAAGTGTCTGGCCAAGCTGCCGGCGCACCGGCCGCGCGCAGCCGAAGTGCATGACGCCTTGTTGAGCGGGGCGGCAGATCTGCATACTTGAGCATCGATAGTTCAGCTCGCTGAACGGAGATCGATGTGGATCTTTCCCTGGCAGCGCGGCGTGCCCTTGCCGACCGATATACGATCGACCGCGAGCTCGGCTCCGGTGGTATGGCCACGGTTTACCTGGCGCGCGATCTGCGCCACGATCGCCCGGTCGCGCTCAAGGTCCTGCTTCCCGAACTGGCCGCGCTGATCGGTCGCGATCGGTTCCTCTCCGAAATAAAGATCACCGCCCAGCTCCGCCATCCCCACCTTGTCCCCTTGTTCGATTCCGGTGAGGCTGACGGTCAGCTGTTCTATGTCATGCCCTATCTGGAAGGCGAAACATTGCGAGAGCGTCTCCAACGCGAAGGACCGCTGCCGGTCGAAGAGGCCATTCGCATTGTGACGAACATCGCACGCGCCCTGGACTATGCCCATCGCCAGGGTGTGATCCATCGCGATCTCAAGCCAGAAAACATTCTGCTACAAGATGGTGAAGTTATGGTGGCGGACTTCGGGATTTCGCTGGCCCTGAGTCACGCCGGAGGTGAGCGACTGACGCGCACCGGCATTGCATTGGGCACACCTGAATACATGAGTCCCGAGCAGGCCGCCGCTGATGCACGCATTGACGCGCGCTCTGACATCTATTCGCTCGGTGTGTTGTTGTATGAGACGCTCGTGGGCCAACCGCCCTACATGGGATCGTCAGGCGCGGCGATCATAGCCCGGATTCTGACCGGCAATCCCGTAGCGCCCCGCACTCTCCGTGACACGGTACCCGAGCATGTCAATGCCGCGGTCTTACTCGCACTGGCAAAGTTACCTGCCGACCGGTTTGGTTCGGCGGAGTTATTTGCGCGCGCTCTGACCAGCGCCGCCGCCACACCTGGTGGCACTCGTGTCCTTCGTTGGAAGCCTCGTGCACGGCACATCCTTATGGCCAGCGCCACCATCACCGCTGCCATCATTGCGTACTACGCGTTGCGGGCCGCGGGCGTGAGGCCGTTCGGGTCGCCGATCACTGCCGGTGTGATCGAGAATCGTGAGCGTTTGGTGCTGGCTGGTTTTCACTATCCGGGTGGTGATACGTCGTGGGCAGATGGTCTTACGCAAGCCTTCCGGGTTGGCCTGGAACAATCGAAGACCCTGCGCGTCGTGGATCAGGCCGAGATCACACGCGTTCTTGCACGCATGAAGCGCGAGCCAGGCGCACGGATCGATCGATCGTTGGCTTTGGAAATTGCCCAGCGCGAAGGGATCAAAGCCGTGGTCATGCCGGAACTCCTGCGCGCCGGCGGTAGTTACGTGCTATCCGCTCGTTTGGCGCGCACGGACAACGGCGAGACGATCGCGCGGGCACAAGCCACGGCACGCGATTCGGCGATGCTCATCGAAGCGGTCGGTAGTCTCTCGAGACAACTGCGCCGGAGAGCCGGTGAATCACTGGCCAACGTACGGGCCAGCCCCGGTCTCGAGCGGGTGACTACGCAGTCGTTGGCGGCCCTCGTCAAGTATTCGCAGGCCGTCAGCCTCATCGAGGCGGGCCGTCGCACCGTGGCAATCGAGCCACTGGAAGCGGCTCTGGCTGCCGATAGCACGTTTACCATGGCCTGGCGCAGTTTGGCCTGGGTCTACACCATGACCGCTCAGAGCCGAGAAAAAGTGGTGGACGCTGCGACTCGTGCGTATGCGCACCGCACGGAACTTACCGAGCGTGAACGACTGCTCACCGTTGCGGGCTACCATCAGCTCGTGACTCAGGATCTGGAGCAGGCGGCCGCAGCGTACGAATCGCTGCTCGATACTCATCAGACCGACTTCGCAGCTCATTACAATTTGGCAGGTCTGTATCTGGCAATGCGCAATTACGAGCAGAGCCGAGCCCATTACAGCATGGCATTGCAGGTCGATTCCACAGTGCCGGACGTGCGGGCCGCGCTGGCGATTGTGCATTCCGCACTTGGACAATACCAGGACGCGCTACGCCTGTTCGATGAGCAGGAAGCGCGCTTCGGTTACCGGCCGCCGACCGCACACTCCCGCTTGAAGACCTTGTTCTCGATGGGCGATGAAAACGCAGTCACTGAGCAACTACGGCAGTTTCACGAGCGCGCGCCTGACGCCCTGGCGCGCGGCGTTGCCGAATGGACGGACGCCGACCTGGCTGCACGTCGAGGGCAACTTGCACGCGCAGTCCGTCACCGCAAAGAAGGTGGTCGGCATCGGCTGGAGTATGGCAACATCCTGGGACCCTTGCAGGCAGAGCTGTGGATCGTCCATGCCAAGCTCACGCTGGCTCACGACACCGAACGTGCTCGGTCTGATCTGTTATCTGCGCTGAGCTCGAACCCGCTGCAGTCGGCTCCTCCACACGATCGTCCCTACCTGCCGATCGTTTCCTTGCTCATTCGGGTCGGCCAGGTGGAGAAGGCCAGGCAGCTGCAGGCCGAATACGAGCGCACCATCGCGCCCGAATTGCGCGGCGATACGCGGCAGGCCATGGCCCGCATCCGGGCGTTCACGGCGCTGCACGAGCGCCGGTTCTCATCCGCCATCGAGGAGTTTCACGCGGCGGAGCGCGTAGCACGCCGCTGCTACCTTTGCGAAATGGGTAATCTGGCCCGTGCCCACGACGCGGCCGGTGCGCGCGATAGTGCGATCGTGTACTTCGAGCGCTTCCTGACCAGGCCGTCTTATGAGCGGTTGGCCGAGGAGGCCACCGAAGTTGGCTCCGCTCTCGAGCGCCTTGCCGAGCTGTACGAGCAGACGGGCAACTACGAGCGCGCGCGTCATTACGCGCAAAGGTTCGTGCAACTCTGGCGCGACGCCGATCCGGAGTTTCAACCACGCGTGGCGGCGAAACACCAGATGCTGCGGCGCCTGAGATCATCCTAGCCCGGCGTAGCCGCTAGTACGGCGTGAGCTAGTTGCAATGCAACAATCACTTCCAGCCCTTGCCCCTTCGCCCAAATCCTCCGCCCTCAGTTTTTTCTTACTGTATTGCCCAACATCCAACGGCAATGGACCAACGGATACGCGGAGTACCGGCCGCGGTCACCTGCCCGCGGCCTGACGCCCGACGTCAATGGCGCGGAATCCGCCCTCGCCCCAGTTCATGATGAACACGCTGAACCCCTGCTTCATGCGCATCTCGATATCGTTGGCGGTGGCGGGATAGCCGCAGGGCACGTTGAACTCCTTGCACGCGGCCAGTACCTGCTGAATCGCTGCTTCCCAGGCTTTCTCATCGAGCACACGTTGGCCGTTGGCATCTGTGGATGAAAACAGACCGCGCAGTGTGCCCGCGCCCGGGAACAGCACGCCAACGCCTTTCACCGCGGCGATCTCACGCACGCGTGCCAGACCTTCTTTGCTCTCCACGATAGTCCAGTTGACCAGCTCGCCGGTCGGATTGAGCGGCCACAGGTCCGCTTTCTCGCGATACTCCTGCGCGCTCATCCCCCAGAAAGCTGCCGCGCCGCCAACGTCATCGGGCCGCGTTCCGCCGTTCGACTTGAAGCGCATGGCGGCCAGGCCGGCTTTCACTTCAGCCGCGCTTTCCACGCCGACAAAAACAATGCCGCTGACACCCAGGTTCAGCTGCTGGCTGATGTGCTGCGCGGCCAGCGCCGGATCGGGCGCAATTTCGTGCATCTTCACCATGAGCGGATGCGTGAGCCGCAGAGTGGGTGCCTTGCGCAGCACGCCCGCTTCGGAAAGACCCTTCACGAGCTCGGCAAAGGCGTGATACGCGCGCTCGAAGTTGCCCTCCATCGTGCCGTCGAAGATGAAGTCGCTGGCTTTGTATGCCACTGCATCCTGCGCCAGCTGCGCGGGTGTTTTGGCCGGAGTGGCATTGGCCGCATTGGCATCCCTGCCCCCAGGCCGCCGGTTGCTGGGAGCGTACAGACCAAACACCGGCTTCTTCTGCTCGAGCAGTTCGATCACCGGGTTCAGCCGGCTCTGATTCTGGCTCTGAGCGAGAGCCGGGCTGACGAGGGCCATCCCCGCCATCGTGGTGAGAATCAACCATGCGCGCATTTGGTCATCCTCCGGGCAGCAACGAGAGTGTCCGTCTGTGGCGAGTATCGCGCGCGGCCGGCAACCCGGCAAGAGATGGGCTCATTGGACGACCGAGCCGCTGGCACATCTGGCGCTCGCGGGTGCGGCCACTCACCTTGGACGGGCCGGCCTTTGCGGGCGCGGGCGTAGGCGCGCTTGACCGGCGCTGTTTCCGAGGAGCAGATGCGATGAATCGCAGGTCGTTTTTTCAATGGATGGGCTCACTGTCGGCCGCACCGCTGGTCATGCCTGCGCGCGCACACGGGCAGCCGTCCAGCACGTACGAATTCGTGTTTGCGCGCCTGCGCTATGACTCGGGCGACTGGGACTACAATCCCAAAGTCTGCGCCAACGTGCTCGATGCCGTGGTGCAGTACACGCAGATACCGGTGCATCAACAAGAAGTGGTCATCACCGCAGACTCCTCAGAGCTGCAGGCCTTCCCCTTTCTTTTCATGACCGGTCACAAGCTGGTGCGTTTCAGCGAGAAAGAGCGGCAGGGCCTGGTTCGCTTCGTGGCGAACGGTGGCTTGCTCTTTTCCGATGATTGCAACCACGACATCAAAGGCCTCTATGCTCAATCTTTCGAGGCCGAGATGCGGCGCGCCTTCACGGGGCCCGATGTGCTGGCCAAGATCCCGAACAGCCACGCGCTCTACCGCGCGTTCTTCCGTTTTCCTGAGGGCCCGCCCCAAACCAGTCACGAGCTGAACGGCTGGGGTGATGACATCGTGCACGACTATCTGCGCGGCATAGAGCGGCGCGGCCGACTGGGCGTCATCTACTCGAACAAAGATTACGGTTGCGAATGGGACTATGACTGGCGCAACAAACGCTTCCGCGCGCGCGACAACACGCAGTTTGCGGTAAATCTCGTCGTTTATGCCATGACCTGACTGGCGGACGACAGTTGCGTTTTTATCATTTTGCCGTGCCGAGGCCATGAAAACACCTTCTACCCATGCCTGATCATGGCTGGATGAGACAAAAGGTGAGAAAAGCAACTGTCGTCCGCCTGGTTCTCCTCCTCTCCACCGCCTGCACGGATGCCCGCAATGCGCCCGAGGCAGCGTGGCTCTACGTAGTCGATGCGGGCGGCGAGACCAGTCGCATTCTGCGGGTGCGCCCCGATGGCAGTGGCATGGAGACCGTTTTGGATTCGGCACTGCCGGCCAGCCGCGGTCTCCTGCTGGATGCGGCCACGCAAACGCTGGTGTGGGCCAGTCGCGATGGCGATCGCATCCAGCGCGCGCGCATCGATGGCGATGCCCGCCTGGCGCCGGAAGATGTGGTGAGTGCGGGCCTGGATTCGGCGTACGCCGTGGCCCTGGACCGGCGCGCCGGCCACCTCTATTGGAGCGACTACGGCACGGGGGCCATTCACCGCGCACTGCGGGACGGCACGCAGTCGCAGATCGTGGTGAGCGGACTCGAAGCCCCGCGCGGCATCGACCTGGACCCGGCCGGCGGCTGGTTGTACTGGACCGATGTCGGGACGCGCAAAGTGCAGCGCTCCCGACTCGACGGGACCAACGTTCAGGATCTGCTGACCGCCGAACACGGGCTCGACTCGCCGTACGGTGTGACGCTGGACCCCGGACTCGGCTTCATGTATGTGGCCGACGCGGGCACCGGCCATATTCTGCGCGCGCGACCCGATGGTTCAGAGGTCAGGCAGCTGATTCCCCAGAGCGGGCCGCACCCCTCGTTCATCATTCTGGTACCGGATGAAGACCGGTTGTACTGGACGGATAACCGCGCCAACCGCATCCGGCGGGCCCGCCTGGATGGCAGTGCGATCGAAGACGTGGTGCCTGGCGGTCTGGCCGGCCCGCGCGGCCTGGTCCTGGTGCGCTAGCCCTGGGTTCCGCGGCGTCCACTACGACTACCTCACGTTCAGAATGGGGGTGAGGGGATTCTAAAAGGCGATAAAGGAGATTTGTTAAAAAAACAATTTTGGGTCTTTTTTCATCTCCTCATCCCCCGCCGTTCATCTCCTTATCCCCTGGATGAGGTTCCCCTCGGACGATGAACCAGGCCCGGCGCAAGTAACGCCCGTCCTGGCAGATGTGTCCTTTTCATTAACGGTGTACCTTTCCCGCCAGACCTATCCATTCAAGGAGTCAGATCCATGAATGCCGGACGCTTGAGCCCTCGGCGCTCGATGCCCGTATTGGAAGCCGTGGCGTTGTTGCTGTTGGCAGCCGCACTGCCCGCACAGCGGGCTGTCATCGAAACGCGCGATGCCAGACAACAGATGGACCCCGAGTTCGCCAAGGCGTACAAGGAATGGACCAGCGACGCGAAATACGGCAGTCCGCTGGTTGACCACCTGCCCAGGGTGGCCGGCATTCCGACGCCCAAAGATGTGCTCGGCTATTACATCGGTGCGCCCAAGACGCTCACGTACTACGCCGACATCCTCAAGTATTATCGCGCGCTGGACAAAGCATCGCCGCGTGTACTCATCGAAACCATCGGCAAGTCCGATGAGGGCCGTGAGCTGGTAGTGGTCTGGGTCTCCTCAGCAGACAATATCAGGAACCTGGCGCAGAACCGGGCCAACCTGGCCAGGATCGCGGACCCGCGCGACATGTCCGACGCGCAGGTGCGCCAGCTCATCACCAGGACCAAGCCGCACTACCATCTGATTGGCGGACTGCACAGTGGTGAGACCGGACCCTCCGAGATGTTGATGGAGCTGGCCTATCGTCTGGCCACCGAGACCTCGCCCGTCATCTCGCAGATCCGGAACAACGTCATTGTCTCGATCACGCCCGCTGCCGAGCCCGATGGGCGCGACCGCAATGTGGATTGGTTCTACCGCGGACTCGACATGGCCGCAACGGCGCCCGCGCCCGCGGCAGGCGACAGTGCTGCGGGCCGTGCAGGTGGTGGCGGCGGCCGGGCCGGCGGGCCAGGCGTGCCATACTGGGGCAAATACGTGTACCACGACAACAATCGCGACATCAACTACTCGCAGGTGACGATGCGCAACTGGCTGAATTTCTACCTCCAGTGGCATCCGCCGATCATGCACGACCTGCACGAGTCGGTGCCGTTCCTGTACAC
>JBOHRF010000163.1:0-10639 GCA_050732575.1 Longimicrobiales bacterium | reverse complement strand
GCCCCAGGCTCTCCAGGTGCCGCGCCACCCACTCGCTCTCCGTGCTCGCCTCCACCAGAATTCGTGCGCGTTCCAGACCGCCCAGCACCGCCGTAAACCGCTCCCGCGTCGTGATCACCCGTCGTTCCTCGACTCGGCCATCATCGAATCCGATGCACAGCTGACTCTCGCGCTTGTGCAGATCCAATCCTATCGTTGTCATGGCTGGCCTCCCGGTTCGTTGCGCCTTTGAGCGCGTCTTTCTTGTGTGGGGCGAACCTGCCACCACGCCGCGGAGGCCAGCTGCTTCATACCAACTAACATTGTTTCGTTAGGCCGCGCCGATTCATCTACGGCAATTAGTCCTTTGTTGCACACGTACCTGACGGTGAGACCTCTCGGCGTTAGGTCAACTTGCCTTCCGCTTCCGCGGTCGTCCTCCTTTCGCGCCATTTGCCCTGGCTGCTGCGGCTTTAGCTTTGCTCTTCCTACGTCCGCCGATCGCGCCTGACGCGCGCGTCGAAAAGCTCGGTCCAAGTGCGTCAACCAGCAGGCCCTGCACCGACAGATCGACGTCAAGTTCGTCCCATCGTATTCCCTCGCCGACGAGATCAACTCCGACGAGCTGCTCTGGCAACGCATCCTTAAGCTCCTTCATACGGTGACGTGGTACCAGAAACGAGATTCCGCCCCGTGTCGCGATCAGCACCGCATCGTGATCCGCGAGCCATTCAACATGCACGGGCCACCAAGGCTCTTTCATCGCCGCTTTCCCCGCAGCTCGAGCCGCGGGAATCTGCGCGATGATCGCTTTGCGAGTCAGCTTCTTAACCATGAAAACGGTTCCATCCTTCCCACATTAGATCCGCGTTATTCTGAACGATTTCTACTGCCTTCACTACATCGCTCTCCTTCATTCTCCCCTGGATGCGCAGAACCCGGGTAGCTCTGTCCTCCGAGGGAAGCCCGATTACGACATACGCGCCGCGCGCCCAGGCATGGACGTGCGCGGGCGGATGATCGTTCGGAAAGACCCGAAAACTGAACCCACCCTCGCGATGGATGGTTGCCATTACTCCAAGTTAACCAAAGGCCTTGGGATATACCAGATCTGAGCCGCCCGCGCATTTGGGCGACAATTTGGTGCGTCGCGTGCCCGAGACAGTCGCAGGGACACCGTCTCTGATACTCTCCGGCGGGGCGCGGGCTAACAAAAGTGTGAAGTTGACGGGCGGGCTTCGTCGGCGCGAAGATGCGGGCCAGAACTCGTATAGCGTTTCCAACCATCTGGCCGCACGTGGGGCCCGCAACTTACACTTGGGACGTTCTATGAGAGCGATTGTCAAGGACAATATTTCTCCCCGCTGATTGCACGCGGCGTTTCGCCTTGGCAATCAGCCCCGATGTCTGATTGGACGAGGCTGTTGTACGCTTCCGGGTTCGCGCCGCAGTCTTCTTGCGCATCATTCTCCTCGTTTCTGCTTCGGATCCAGCTGACGATTGTGTAAGCGCGGCGGTCGCACGGTTTGCGAACCATGGTTCTATCTGAGACTCGGCACGGAGCCGGCCTGACGCTTATTCGGGTTCTGCGAAGGGGCCTAAAGTTAGGCGAGTGCCTCGGCCTGACTGTTCGGCCGGGCGGACGCACCAAGCTGAGACTGCCCTCCGCACCGTTCGTCCTGGAATCCGGAGCCGCAGCAAGGGAATGTCCCCGTACCGCGCCTCAGTCCGGGACGCTAGCGCGCCTGCACTGTCAGTTTTGCTGGATCGAAACGCTCTCCTCTCTTCCATACGCGGAGCGTCACAGCCGCCAGTTTGCGCGCGAGCGTAACGCGGGCCAGCTCTTCGCGCATCCCGCGCGCGATCATCCCCTGATAGAAGTCCTGCAGCGGACCCGCTCGCACGATCGCCGCCGTGGCCGCACTCTTGAACACGTTCTTGAGCACGCGATTGTGATTCTGGTTGAGCCCGCGCGTCTGCACCGCCCGCGGCTGTCGCACCGGCCGCCCGTTGACCATGCGGAACTCCGCCGTCGCCTGCGTCACGACCGCGAGCCCGGCATAGGCCCAGAGGTTTCGCTTGGTGCGGAAGCGCCAGGGCGTCTGTATCGTTGCCAGCAAGAGCGCTGCCCGCACCGGCCCGATATACGGAATGCTGCGCAGCAGCTTCCAGGCAGGATCCCGTCGTGCCTGCGCCAACATCGCCTGCTGCGCCTTCGGCCGCAGCTGCCGCAACAGGTCCAGTTCCGCGTACAGCGTCTCGGCCCGGAACAGCACGCCCGCATCCGGCAGTTTCGCCAGCCACTGCGCCCGTTCCCGTTCGCCATATACGCGCTCGCCCGGTGCCTGGATTCCACGCGCCCTAAACAACGCCTTCAGCCGCAGCATTACGCGCGTCCCGTTCTCGACCAGGTTCAGATAGGTCCGACTCAGTTCCTTGAGCACCACGCCCTGGGCATGCCCGTGATAGACCGCCCGTAGCCCGCCCCGGCGCAGCCGGTCCGCCAGCTCCGCCGCATCCACGCGGTCGCCCTTGTTGCCTTTCCGTTTTTCACCGTGCCGATCGCAGACCACCACTCGAGTGACGTGCGGCTTCAGCAGGTCGTGCAGCCACTGCGCCTGCGTTCCTTCCTCGAATGCCACGTGGACCGAGCCACGCAGCCCGCGGAAGAATTCCACGATCGCCTCGCCCTCCGTCGGCAGGATGGTCCGTGCAATCAGCCGCCCGCTTTCGTTTCGCACCGCCACCACCGTGGTTGCCTGATGAACATCCAGCCCGACATACTTCGTATCGCGTTTCATGGGAGCCGCTCCTTGGAGTGGTCCACTTGTCTTGGTCGACTTCGTGGTACCCCCAAGGGGCGTGCTCTCAATATCCGTTAGGCGGCCTACGCGCGCTGGTTGACCTGCCGGCGTTTTATAATGATCTTACTGGTAAGATCATTGCACTGGTGAGATCCTATGTCTGATACTGCAACAACCACGCTGTCTTCCAAGGGCCAGGTCGTCATCCCCGAGGAGATTCGTAACCGCCTCGGTCTCAAGCCCGGCGCCCAATTCGTCGTACTCGCGAATCGGGATGTTGTAATTCTGAAAGTAATCCAGACACCGGACATGGCCCAATTCGACGAACTGGTTGGCCGGGCGCGTAAGGCGGCGCGCTCCGCTGGCCTCAGGCGAAAGGACGTTGACCGCGCGATTCGACGAGTTCGAAACCGCAAGTGAAAGTCGTCCTGGACACGAACGTGGTCGTGTCAGGACTGTTCTTTGGCGGGGTTCCTGGCCAAGTCCTTTCTGCCTGGAACGCGGGCCGCCTGGCGTTAGTCCTGTCGGCATCGATTCTGGCCGAGTATCGCGAAGTCGGCTCTGAGCTGAGTGAAAAGAATAGTGCCTTGGACTTTGAATCTTTCGCCGCTCTTCTCGTCATGAATTCGGAGGTCGTTGACGCTCCGCAGTATCTCGAGTCTCAGGTGTGTTCTGACCCTGAGGACGACAAGTTTCTGTCTTGCGCCGCTGTGAGCGGAGCGCAGATCATCGTGTCCGGTGATCGGCAGCTGCTCGCCGTCTCTGGGTGGAACGAGATATCCGTCGTCAGGCCGCGCGACTTTGTTGAGCGCTACCTGACGACAGCTGAATGACGGCCGCATAACAAAAGTGTGAATTTGTCAGGCGGATTTCGTCGGCGCGAAGGTGTTGGTGAGAACGCGTATAGTGGTTCCAAGCATCTGGCCGCTCGCGGGGCCCGCAGTATACACCTGGCGCGTTGATATGACTGGGCGGTTGTCAAGGGCGATTCTGGGTTTGTGGCGACAACTCCAGGCCGCCTGGACGAGCACGTGACGGCAGTGGCGGTTACCCGCTTTCGTAATCGAGCCTCGTCGTTCGCGCTCGCCCGTGGAGTGTTCGCGTGAGACTGGGCCCAGATAGGCCATGAGCTGACCCGGTCGGCTGAAGCGTCGCCCGTCGACCAGTTCGCAGGCGAGCACCATGGCGCCGTGCACCTTCAGCCCGCGGAAACACTGCAGGTAGCTGACCGCCGTGGCCAGCGCCGGTGAAAGCGCGCGTGCCTCGATCTGCCGATCGAGTTCTGCACGGCGGGCGAGCTTGTACTCGAGCAACGCGAGATACGCGCCGTACACGAACGCATCCTCGCGTGCGAGTGGTGAATTAGATGAGGCCAGGTGGCGCAGCCAGACGAAGTGTTTGTTGCTCCAGTTGGTGCCGTCACGGTAGACGAAGCCACGCCGGGCCAGGAACTTGAGTATGTAATGGCGTGACTTGAGCGCTTCCCGTTGGAAGGTTTCGCGGCAGCGCACGAGGTCGCGAACACGCTCCTCGGCTTCGGAGGGAATTCGTACGGGTGTGAGTTCTCCGGCGCGGTAGAGGCGCGCGAGCTGCACGGCATCATGCTTGTCATGCTTGCGTTGCGTGCCCTGTTGCTGATACCGCTCGAATCCGACCACTCGTTTCGCTCGAAGCCGACCAGCTATTTCGCTCCAAGCCGACCAGTCATTTCGCTCCAAGCCGACCACCCGTTTCGGTGCAAGTCGACCAGCTGTTTCGCTCGAAGCTGGCCAGGGTGATGCCATTGACCTGAGCCGCGCGTGGCGGCGCTGGACCCTCTTCACTACTGAGCCGTCCCTTTACACCCCGGACCTTGTCGACTTGAAGCGAAATGACTGGTCGGAATCAGCGGTCTACGCACCCGGTTTCGTGGGAATGAGTGAGGGCGCGATCACATCACAGGCGTACCCCCACTCGCGCAGCGCTCGCTGCAGCACGTAGCCCGCGCCACTCGCCTCGTAGCAGGCCGGATTTCGCCCGCTTCGGCCAGCCGATCGAGAAAGCGCTTCAGCTTCACCAAATCATGGGCAGCCGCTCGACCCGCATCGGCGCGGCAGCGTCCGCGGGCAGCACGGCAATCGTGACAGACTCCTTGTGCACATCCATTCCCAGATACAGGATAGAGCGTGACATGGGTTGGTCCTCCCTTGGGTTGCGACCGTTCGTCCTGGTCGCATGTGGCTCTGATGATCCTCCGTGCACAGAGGTGAACTGACCCACGTTCAGGTCGGAGGGCCAGCCCAGTCATAATTTCTAGGCGGCAACACGCACAACTGCGGCGTTTGCGTTGGGATGCCTGAATGACTTGCAGAGCCTGTGGCGCGCCCATTCAACACACGGCTGAAATCTGCCGCGAATGCGGAGCGCTTCTGCCGCTTCAGCTCATGGATGCAATCCTGACTGAGGCGAACCCGTACACCGGCGATGCGCGCTTGCGCGTTGACGATCCCAGCGGCGCTGCATCGGAGACCCATGCGGACGGAGCGCAGGTCACAATTCACATAAGTGGGACAGGCGGAGTCGGACAACAGGGGGAAATTCGGGTGGCGGAACGGCTCCGGCTCAGTCTTGCAAATGCCGGGCACCATGTGACTATTCTCGACGGCTTGAACGATCGCGGCGAAGACCGGCTCATCACCGTCGACGGCATTCGCCTTGTGCTTCAAGTAACTGTCACTCCTAACCGCTCCGACTTCTGGCGCGAGGCGCACATATCGTCCGCGTCTACACAAGTCACTCGTCAGCACGCGCTGCAGTGGTTACGCGACCCCATCGTGTACAAAGCTCAGAGGACACCACTCGAGGACCGCCGACAGACTCTTCTGGCAATCGCTGCACTACACTCCGGTGTAATCGCCAGCCCGTTCTTTCGCGACGAGTACGGTCAGCATTTCGGCTGCCCAAGCACTGAATTTGGATTCGCGTCTGTATGGGTCGTTGGCCCGCACGATCAGTTCTGTGGGCGCCTTGGCAACGGTCGTCCCTGACTTGCCGCCTAACAAAAGTGTGAAGTTGTCAGGCGGGCTTCGTCGGCGCGATGGTGCCTGGCCAGAACTCGTATAGTGATTCCGAGCATCGGGCCGGTGGCAGGGCCTGCAACTTACACTTGGGACGTTATGCAGCCGTAGAATTTGCCAGCCGATCTTGATCGCGGAAAGCGGAAGTGCCGCTCCTCCAGAGGCCGAGCATTATCCTCGGCGCCACGGGCAACAAACTGCTATCTTCGAGTGCTGTCTCAGGCTATTCTTTAACCCGACGTGGCCTGAAGGGAGGTACCATGGTTCGACAATACATAGAAGCCGCGATGCGTCACGCCAAGTATGAGATCCTTGCCGAGGACTCTACCTTCTATGGAGAGATCGAAGGCTTCAATGGAGTGTACGCGAACGCCCCAACGCTGGAAGGTTGCCGCGCCGAGCTAGAGGAAGTACTGGAGGAATGGGTTCTCTTCAGAGTTTCGCGCAACCTCGAACTACCTGCTGTGGATGGTCTCGAACTTCGAGTTCGCAAAGTTGGCTGATGCCTCCATTCGGACCGATCAACCGCCGCGACTTCATCCGTGCATTACAACGACTTGGTTTCGACGGACCGTACTCGGGGGGAAAGCACCAGTTCATGATCCGCGGTGACCGTGCAATACGCGTTCCCAATCCGCACGTTGGCGATATCGGGCGAGAGCTACTGGCGCGCATCCTCCGGCAGGCCGGTGTACGTCGGGAGGAGTGGGAGGGGTTGGACTGATTGATCGGATCGTGATTGTGGTAACCGCTGAACAACCACAACAGGAGTCAATCCCTTTTCTAGTTGATATTGGGTGACGCCTCACTGTGCGCGCCGTTCATGCGGCGTCGCGTTTGTGAGTCTTCGTGCTCCGCAGTGCTTCTGCTAAACGGCCCAGATAGCGATAGCCTTTCACTTTTCGTAGACGGGGTTCAATCAAGAGCAGAGCGGCTGCACACCAACGTTGCTTCTGATCGCTGGTGCGCCAGTGATCGACTTTTGCCGTTCGTTGTTCTACTTGTGCCATGATGGATTCGAGTGCGTTTGTGGTCTTGAAGCTCTGGCCGAGCTCAGTGAAGAGCCCGAGCCGGTGCAGGGTGAGGGTTTCCTCCAGGCCTTCAGCGAGGCTCTTGGCGGCAGACACATTCAACAACCGCAGCTCGGCTTCGAGCCGACGCAGAGCCGCACGCGCCATTGTGTAGGTGGGGTGCTCATAGGCGCGCTGGAGCTTGCTGCGCCAGGTCGCTTGCTTCGTGCGCGGCAGATGACGCACTACGTTCTCCCGCTTGTGCCACTGGCAACGCTGCACCTGAGCCTGGTGGCCGAACACCTCATTCACCGCGGCACGTAACCCTTTCGCCCCATCGATCACGACCAGCACGCCCTCGCTCGCCTGGAAACCGCGCGTCACCAGCTCGCGCAGAAAGGCCGCACACACCCGCCCATTCTCGGTGGCCGTCTGCACCAGCCCCAGCACCCGCTTTTCTCCGCGCACGGTCACGCCCAGTGCGATCACCAGCTCGTCCGCTGCGAAGGTCTTGCCATCGATCAACAACGCCACCCACTGCTCGCCGGCCAGAGAGCGCTCCTGCAACTCCTGCAAGCGCCGCGCACTCGCACGTACAAAGCGCCGTGACACGCTCGAGCGCGAGATTCCAAAGGCTTCCGGCACGGCCTCCGCGCAGGCCGCATACTCACCGCACGCCAGCCCGCCCAAGACCCGCCGAAACAAACCTTCGTCCAGATGCCGCGGCTGTTGCAACTGCTCGTACGTACTGAGCGTCTGCTCCACACCCCGCTGCCGATCACGAACCCGCGGTACCATCATCGGTACCTTCTGATCCGCCACGTACACCGATCCGCGCTGTCGGCCCCAGCGTACCAACTCGGGTCGCGCATCGTCGCGCCCATAGCGTACCCCTGCCAGCTGCTCCACTTCCGCCTCCAACGCCTCGGCCACAGCGCTCAGCCCCAACGGTATCAACGCTTGGATCAACGCCACGCGCGCATCCACGGGCGCGGGCCACGCTGCCTCGTCTCGCACCGCCTCCAACTGTGTGCGCTTTTCTTCTTTCCCGATTCGCCGTACTGTACGCATGGGTGGTGTCCTCCGCGCTCTGAGTGTGAGTGTCCTTCCAGGGATCACTCCACTCTGGTAACGAGGCACCACCCAAATTTCAACTAAAGATAGGACTCACCCCCACAACAGAACACGGATCGGCTGCATAACAAAAGTGTGAACCTGTCAGGCGAGTTGATCGAGCGTAGTGGATGCTGGCGAGAACTTGTATAGCAGTTCCAAGCAACGTAGCCGCTGGCGGGGCCTGCAGTTTACACCTGGCGCGTTTATGCGGCTTCCGCGCTCGTTGGTTCATTCTTATTCTTATAGTATCACGCTTCAGGAGTTCGGAACTGTGGGCCGTCCTCTGGAAAAGATTGAATCTGAGGTCCTGGGCCTATCCGTGCCTGAGCGGGCGCGGCTCGCTAAGCTCCTCATTGCCAGCCTGGACCACGAACCACTTGAAGATCCCATTGAAGTCGACAAGGCCTGGGAACAAGAAATCTACCAGCGTCTTGAGCAGATCCAATCCGGCAAGGTCGAACTGATCCCCGCTGAGGAGGTCTTCGAGGAACTGCGGCGTCGTCACCGTAAGTGACGAGCATTCGCATCCGTTTCCACGAGCTCGCGCTCGCCGAAGCCTCCGCTGCTGAACGTTACTACTCGTCCCGCTCCGTTTCTCTGGGGCTTGAGTTCATCGATTCGCTAGACCGCGCCGTCGCTCGATTGCGCGCATTTCTGGAATCAGGCGCACCGCATGTGCGTGGTACTCGCAGACTGCTCCTTGAACGCTTTCCGTTCGCCGTGATCTACTCGCTGGAAGAGGCGGATGTCGTGATCGTCGCTGTAGCGCACCAGCGGCGTAAGCCGGGTTACTGGCGGGGCAGGTAGCTCGAATACGCAATCGTTGTGGACTCCGCCGACGGCAATTGACGCGCCGCATAACATCCGTGTGAAGCTGACGGGCGGATTGGTCGGAGTGAAGGTGCTTCTCCAGCGGGTCCTCGGCCGACCACGCTTCCCAGCTCGGCAGCAGCACTTCCTCGCCCTGCACACTGCGCACGCGCGGGCGCCTCACGCTCACGCGCCGGCCCGCCAGCACCAGCGAGCTCTCCACGTGTCCACCTCGATAAGCCAACCGTTCCTCATCATGCTGATAGCGCGGTCCACACGCAGCCGCTCGTTCTTGCTCCAAGACCTGGCGCACATACTCGAGCCCGGACACGATCACGCTCTCGTATAGCAACTCTCGAACGAACTGACCGACCGCTTGCTTCCTCTCCGGAACGGGCCGCGTCTCCTGTTGCCCTCGGGCTCGCTTCTTGTCATTCTTTCGCATGGTGGCTCCTCTGGTTCTTCTGAACATTGCCTACCCAAATCGTGTATTCGGGCAGAGGAGCCGCCACTCAATTTCAACAATCTACGGGACATCCCCTAGGCCGAAATCGGCTTGCTTAAGCTCCAGGCCGTCAGAAACTTCGAGCCCGTGCTTTCTCTGGTCAAAGTCCGCCGAATTACTCAATCCTACCGTCTTCGGACTAATCGCTTAGATTGACCCAGTGAGTTACCGGTTCGAGTGGGACCCAGCGAAGTCCGCTGCGAACTTGAAAAAGCACAATGTGTCATTCGAAGAAGCTACGACGGTCTTCGGCGACCCATTGGCCCTGAACGCCGCGGACCCGAATCACACTGCAGAGGAGGAACGCTTCCTTCTTCTCGGACTTTCTATTCGTCAGCGTCAGTGGCGGGTTTGTTTCCGGTGGTCTAAGGCCACGCCCATGACGTAGAGATTGTCGATTACCATTGAGGTCGGAATGACCAGTCGTAAGCTTGCACCGATTCATCCGGGTGAGATCCTCTTGGAAGAGTTCCTCGAGCCGTTCGAACTCTCTCAGTACCGTTTGGCGCGGGACATAAGCGTACCTCCGCGTCGGATTAACGAGATTGTTCACGGTACTCGATCTATCACCGCGGATACCGCGCTTCGGCTCGCTCGGTATTTCGGGACGTCCGAGCAGTTCTGGCTGAACCTTCAGGCGCACTATGATCTCGAAGTGGAGCGAGACCGGCTTGGCGACCGTTTGAAGAAGGAAGTGGCGGTCTTCGAACGCGCCAGCTAACAGCGGGTGAAGCTGACGCGGGCTGGCCTTGCGATTTGACCTCGGCGCGAAGCCCGCGCAGCTTACCCTCGATCCGTTAGACGGCGTGAAGCGTAGCCAACATTCGTACGGAGGATCGTTGGTCGCCAGGAAACGATTCACACATCTGCAGGGCCAGTATCTCGCCTTTATCCATGCATACACGAGGATTCACGGCGTTCCGCCGGCTGAAGCTGATCTTCAGCGATTCTTTGGCGTCACGCCGCCGTCCGTTCACGACATGATCGTGCGCCTCCACACTCTCGGGCTCATTAGTCGCTCACCCGGCGCCGCCCGGTCTATCCGAATCCGCGTGCCGGAGCAGGAAATTCCCGTGTTAGATCCATCGCCGCGGCATGGTCGCTGAGCCGGATCCAGTGGGCAAGGCTAAGTCGGTACTTTTCACCGAGGAAGGCCTCGAACGATCCGCAGGACGGGCTCGTGAACACTTCCTGGAGCCCTAACCTTTAGCCCGTGCATGGAAGGACGCCGTCTAACGAAGTAGAGATTCTTACCGCGCGCAGCCGCGGTAAAATCTGATGTTGAACTCGATCCGCGGGCCGGAGCCTGCGGATTGAGTGCTTCCTTTGGACTTTCAATCACAATGAAGTGGCAGCGGA
>JBOHRF010000162.1:0-10646 GCA_050732575.1 Longimicrobiales bacterium | reverse complement strand
GTCGCGTCACGCGTCACGCTATGCGACTTTCCGCTTGCCTGTAATCGCAGCGCTTTCGCCACCAGAGGCCCAGGTTCCCGCGAACTTGTTGTCGTCCTCGAAGTTCAGAACGAACGTGACTTCGGCACCGTCCGGCGTCACTACCACCATGGTGAGCTTGCGCTCTTCCACCTTCACGCTGGTGATGGGCGCTTCGCCCATGTCACTCATGATCTTGCCGCTCAGTACGTCATTCTGCTTGACGATGCTGAACGTTCCGCTGAGAGTCTGCCCCTGGACGGACGTGGAAAACTCGTAATCGCCCACGGGGTTGAGCGGCTTGGCGGGTGGCTGCTGCTGGCCGGCTGCGACCTGAGCGAATGCTGCGAGTGCCGCTAGCAGGATGACGGGTACGCCTGCGCGTTTCATGGGGGCTCCTGAAGGACGGGGTCATCGCCTGGTCAAAGTGACACGACGGCCCGATCTCTATCAAGGCTGACATCGATAGGCGCGCCCGATGCGAGCGCGCCACCTCGCTCAGCCGTGTTAGCTGGCCTTGCGCTTACCGCTGATCGAGCCGCCGTCACCAGCCAGTGACCACGTGCCCGAGAATTTGCTGTCATCTTCGAACGTGAGCACGATAACCAGGTCGCCCTCCGCGTCCGGCACCTTAGCCGATATCGTGACCGTCTTGCCCTCGATCTTGACCGCGGTGATGGGGATCTCGGGCATCATGTCACTCAGGATCTTGCCGCTCAGCACATTGTCTTTCTTGGCGATGCTGATGACGCCATTCACGGTCTGGTTGTTCACCGTGGTCGAGTACTCAAAATCGCCCACCGGATCGACCGGCTTGCTGGGTGCCTGAGCGCTGGCCTGAGCGGCGATTGCCAGCGCTGAAAGCAGTACGAGGACGCGACCGGGAAAGGCCAGTGAGTGCTTCATTGCGTGTTCTCCGGGAACAGGACGTTGGATGGTTGAACGAGGGTCCAGAGCGCAAAAGTCGCATAGACTAGCCCATCACATCAAGATGTACGGTTCAGTTCACTCCCCGGTTTCCTTTAGTAGGGCAGCGGCATTGCCACCAGGACGGCTGTGACCAGCACCACGAGCAGCGCAAAAGTCAGCTCCAGCAGTGCACTCCGCCGCAAATTGGCGGAGGACTCAGCCTGGCCGAGCTTGGGTCGAACCCGTCGCCAATTGTGGAGGCCGAGGGCGGCCACCAGGCCGACCAGTGCGAGCTTGACCAGGAGCGTCCGGCCATAGGCGGTAGTCCAGAGCTCGGAGATCCTGGTCGTGTGTACGAGCGCCGCGGCCACGCCCGTGAGCAGAATGGCCGCCGCCGCAATCAGGGCCACCGGCGAGTAAGCCCGGACGGTTGCGGCCAGGCCGGCATGTGCGGTTCCACCCTGCCGAAACGCAATGGGCAGCGCCAGCAGCACGATCATCGACAGTGAGCCAATCCAGGTGGCCGCACCCAGAACGTGCAGAGTGTCACTCGCAATGGCGAGTCCGGTCATACGTTCCACACCCACCGCATGGCCGGAGAGCGCCGGCGTGATCGACAGCGCCACAGCAGCGGCCATGGCCAACGGACGGGACCGCTGGCGCGCAGCGAACACCAAGACCAGCCCGGCCGTTATCTGCAACAACCAGCCAATGCCCCAGGCAGTATCAAAAAGCAATGCGCCCGCGCGTTGCGCATCGAACATGAACTCACGTCCATGTAATGCGGCAGACTGCAGAGCGTAGCGCGGAAGGGCGGCCAGGAGTACCAGGATTCCAGCACCCATGCCCATCCGGCGCAATCCCGCGTCGAGCGCGGACCAGTAGGACTCGGGAGCGCTCGAGAAATTGGCGTCGGGCAGAATGACCGTCCGGAAAACCACAACGCCCAGTCCGAGCAGAACGGCCAGCAGGTTTAGCCAGCGCACGACCACCGCGACCGGTCGCGCGTTCGGGTCGGTGGTCATGGATCTGCCACGCACAGTCCCCGGGTCCGGGGGCGCTTCCACGATCCTGCTGCTCACCGTATCCAGTGCCTCGGCCAGTACGCCGAACCCGTATTCGCCGCTGATGACGTGGCCGTCCGGACCGGCCGTACGCCAGTGCACGGTGTAGTTGCCGCCCGCCAGCGGTGCACCCAGGGTGGCCACGAATTCGCGCAGGGTCGAGTCAGCGGGCGCAATGCTGAGCAGCGCCAGTTCTGCGCCTGCTGCATCGACAACCCGGATTTGCGTGTACCGAAGCTCAACTCGCTGTGAAAACGTGATGCGCACTTCCCGTACGCCAGCAGGGTGTGTGCGGCCCGCAGCCGGCGTGCTCGACGTGACACGTATGTGCGCGGCCGCTTGCATGGGCTGGCCGAGTAGCCCGCACAACATCAGCGCCAGACAATACGGAGCCAGTTTCAAGGCCAGTGCTCGGAGAGGCGAGGGCTTAGCACGATGCACATAACATCACTTTCTGATACAGGGGACACGTCCGGCGCTGCAAGATGCGGCCGCCGGCCAGTAAGGTGAAGAAGCCGCCTTCCCGAAGGCCTGGCTGCCGGGCTTCCGCCGGGACTGCCATAGCAACTTGCCGGCGGCCCCACTGACCGATTGGAAGGCCTGCCGCAAAGAAGCTAAGTCGTTTCGCGATTGACAGTTCTGCCGGTCGATCGAAAAACGGGGGCCACACTCGACGGCCGCACGGGGAAACAGGCACACTGACCCCGTTGCATTTGCGATTGGTAAGGGCAATCATCACAAGACGGAGCCGCCCGCGAGCGGCGCGGCGCCGGGCTCACCAACTGGGACGCTAAAAGGGAGCGAGCGAACCATGCGCACAACCGGCACGGTCAAGTGGTTCAACGATTCCAAGGGCTATGGATTCATCACGGCAGAGGGCGCTGAAGCCGACTGCTACGTGCATCATTCGCGAATTCAGGGCCCTGGTTTTCACACATTGACCATCGGTGAGCGAGTCGAGTTCGATCTGGTCACAGGGAAACAAGGCCACATCGCGGAGAACGTCGTGAGATTGGGCTGATCCGAATCGGACTCGGGAAAGAAGAAGGGCGCCGCTACAAACGGCGCCCTTCCTCTTTTATGACTATTCCGGACCGCCCGCTCCGGACGATTTGTGTCGGTACGTGATCCGACCCCGCGACAGATCGTATGGCGACAACTCGAGCGTGACACGATCGCCGACCAGAACCCGAATCTTGAACTTCGACATCTTGCCCGCGGCGTATGCCAGGACCGTGTGCCCGTTCTCGAGCAGAACCCGGAAGTTGCGGTCAGGAAGAACCTCCGTCACCACACCTTCCATTTCGATCCCGCCCTGCTTTGCCATTCAAATCCTCTCGCCCATTTGCCGGTCAGTTCACAAGTTGCGCGAATCTAACACAGGCCGGGCCGGCAAAGCTATTCGCGACCGTAGCCCCCGCGACCGCCGCCGCGACCCCCGCGCCCGCCGCCGCCTCGGCCACCGCCGCCTCCACCACCACCACCACCATTGCCATCTCCCGGGCCCGCGGCCTGAGGATCCAGGCGCACCACATTTTGCGCCTTGAGTCCCTTGGGCTCCTCGATGACATCGAATTCTACGCGTTCCCCCTCATACAGCATCTTGAAGCCACCACCTTGAATCGAGGCGTGGTGGACAAATACATCCGGGCCGTTCTCCGGGGTGATGAAGCCGTAGCCCTTTTCCTTGCTGAACCACTTGACCGTGCCTGTTGTGCGCGCCATGTCCGTGCCCCTCGTGTGCCGTGCGACTTGTGGTGTACGACCGCCCTTCCCGGCGGATTGTGGCCCCTTAGTGCATTTTTCAGACCCGACCCCCTAAAAACCCGCAGCCAGCGGGCTTAGCGGGCTAGTTGCGCTGCACGTTGCAGCTCGGGCCGCCGAGCGCCAACTCGCCAACCCTGAAAGATGCTTCGAGCTGCACGTTCCGTTAATGCAGCGCGGCAATTAGCGAAGGTTCCCTTGTGCTAAGGCCGCACCATGGTGGCAAAGGACGCCATTGCCGATCTCGATTTGCGGTATGAGGATCGAGCACAACGAGCAATGTTAATGGAAACGTTATGCGTGACCAGAAGCCGCTGACTGCACGCGCACCATGATTGAACGATGATTTGTTGCAACCACGATACGCGAGGGCAATGCCGCTTTCCGGCATGAAGATGCGCAGTTACATTGACACTGCAATCCACGAAATCAGTAGCATGAGCCGGCTCCCAGGCCGGCGATTTTACCGAAGACTCCTGCTCGGCACAGTGCAAGACGGCAACGATACCGAGCCTGCATCGCGTTGAACGGGGGAAACGCGCCATGGAAGGCCTGGATCAACAACACGGTCGCACATCAGGCACTCATTCTGACGCGTCGTCAACCGGCGACGCGTGGATGGAGTTAGCCCGGGCCTCCGGGTACGATGATGCGCTGGCACCCGAGCCGGAAACGCTCGCCCAACTCATTCAGCTGGTTCCTGAAGATCGTTCTCTCGATGCCCGCATCTACGGCGTAATTCGCAGAAATATTCTCCATGCCGATCGCGCCGCGGCCGTGGAAGTTCTATCGGTCGCCTGGGCAAGTCGCCTCATTGCAGCAGTGCGACCGGAAGCGCTGGCGCGCGCGCTGAGCAGCGAGCCGGAAGAGACGGAACGGAAGCGTCTGCTGCACGCGGCAACCGACGTCATCAGTCCGGGCGCCTTGCAAACGCTGGCCCTGGCTGCGAGCGAGTTGCACGAGCAACGCGCTTCGGCACAACTGGCTACATTGCTCTCCAAGTTGGAGCTGCGCTCGGGCCGGGCGGGCAATGATCTGCGCTCGACTGCCGATGCTGCATATCGCGCTCTTCTCCATCAATTGATCGAGGTCTGGGCCGCGCCGCGCGCGGAACTGCATTGGCAGCGCCCGGCGCAGGTGGCGCGCTACAGAGCCGCTCCGGGAGCACCGCCACCTGAAGTCGTTCCCGAGCCAGAGCGCGTGGTTCAAATGGCGTTCGAGAGCGGGGCCTTGGGTCCGCTCGTATGGGTTGCATTGCTGGAGTTTACCGAAGACAACGGGCTGCGCCGTGTGCTCGGAATGCTGAAGGCTGCACCGGAGCACAGCTCGTCTGCCGAACGAATTGGTCAACACTTTGCCACACCCGCCAGGCTGTCCGTTTTGTTGCGCGAAGTCGTAGTCGACTTCGAGGCCGTGGACACGTTGCTGCGGCACCTGAAACTGGCGGCCACGGAAACGTTGCTGGAGGAGTTGGTCAACTCGAACTCACGCGTGACTCGGCGCGGCATCCTCGATCGCCTGGCCAGCCTCGGGCCTGATATCGAACCGTTCATCATCCCTCGTCTCCACGACGATCGCTGGTTCGCGCTGCGCAACATGTTGCACCTGCTGAACGAAGCCGGCTGCCCCGTCTCGCGCGTGCCTCTGCAGCTGTACCAGAGTCACAGCGATCCACGCGTGCGTCGAGAAGTCGCATTGCTCTTGCTCAAGGATCCGCAGTCGCGCGAGCGGGGCCTGACCATCGCATTGCGTGATACCGATCCGTCCACGCTCGGGTTGGCCTTGCGGGCAGCAAAATCCGGGTTGCCCGATGATGCAGTGCCCATCCTGGCCAGGCGCGTCACGGATCCGGACTTTCCGCCCGAGTTCCGTTTGCCCGCGCTTCAGCTGATCGGTCGCTCGCGTTCCGAGCAGGCAGTCGAAGCGTTGGTCGGCTTCGCGCTCACAACCACCAACGCTGGCGACCAGCCCAAACTCGCTGCCCCATCGCCCGAATTGCTGGCCGTGCTCAAAGCCCTCGGCCAGGGCTGGCGCAACGATCGTCGAGCCCAGGCGGTGCTGGCTCTGGCCGCAGCATCAAAGGATGATCAGATCCGGGCTGCCGGCGAGAGTCGCGGCGAGGAAGCGGGGTAAGAAAACCGTATGATGGACTCGCATGATCTGGTGGGTGACATAGTGGCGGCCGCATCCGCGCCGCTCGATTCCGATCACGATCCGCGCTACCTCGAGGAGCAAGGCGCAGTTGCCTGGCTGCTTGATGAGGTGCGCGCAGGGAATCCGTTGCCGGCCGCAGAAGCCAAGGCTATTGCCTACTCCATCTTCGTCAGCATGAGGGCCGGTGGCACGACCACGCTCCGCCTCAGTCCACTGCACGACATGCGCGAGTACGGCTCGGTTCACGCGCTCAACGTGGCTATCCTGTCCATGGGCCTGGCCGAACAACTCGGCTTCGAGGACCAGGCTGTGCGCGAGATCGGGCTGGCCGGCATGCTGCACGACATCGGCATGGTGCGCGTGCCCGTCGAACTGATTGCAAAATCCGAACAGCTCACCGCCGATGACCGAAGAATCATTCAGCAGCACCCCGTCAATGGCGCTCGCATCATCGTGGAATCCGATGCGTCGCTCGGCCTGGCCGCCGTGGTTGCCCACGAACACCACATCCGAATGGATGGTGGCGGCTATCCCGCCATGCGCTATCCGCGTGTCCCGCACCCGATCACGCGCCTGGTCCAGGTTTGCGATACCTACCACGCGCTGCGCAGCCCCCGCCCCGCGCGTGAGCCCTGGCCCAATGACGTGATCTTCTCGTTCCTGCAACAGCGAGCCAGTTCCGATTTCGATCCGGACATGGCGACCCGCTTGATCGCGCTCATCGCCATGAACGAGGACTAGCGCGGCACGCTGACCCGGCCTCTCACGTTCCCGTAGCGGATGCTGCCCGACCGGTCGAAGGCCACCGTGAAATCACCCAGGATGTCGAACGCTTCGATGTCCCCTGAGCCGTCCTCCACGTACACATCACCAAAAATGTCTTCCAGCCGGATCCAGCCCGAGTCATCGAACACATCGACACCCGAAACATGCGCCACATCAACGTCCCCGCTTTCATGCTCGATTTCCAGCAACATCCATTCGGGGACTTCCACGAACAAATCCATACGTGCACCAATGGACCGGCCACTCGGCACCAGACTCAACACGCGCACGGTTGAACCCAGATGCTGCAGATCCAGCTCGATCACATCGAGATCGTAGCGATCCTCGGCGCACGCCTCCCCACGCACACGCACTTCTGAAAGACCAACCCGGCCTACCACGCGCAGATCGCCCGCACCCGCAACCACGCGCACACGATCGGCCCCACTCACACCGGTCCAGTCCGCCATCTCCGTTCGATAGTTGCACGCAAAATCCAGATCCGTGAGATCGAGATCGCACGCCGTCACCAACAAGATCGGTAGCAGCCCCACATTCCAGCGTTTCATGCCATTCCCCCAGCTCCAGGTTCCACTACACCGTCATCCGCGTGTTGTAGGGGCCGGGTCGGGTGGGAGGTTCCCGGGACAAGGGGTCGGACGTGTTTGCATTCCTTGATTCTTTGCCGAACGGCCTATCGACGCATGGCCGTAGCGCGCACCGATCCGGCCTGGACCGACACGGGTTCCCGGCCTCGCCGCAAGCAGTCGACGTAGGGGTGAATTCGGCCGTGCCGCAAGGAATACAAACACGTCCGACCCCCTTGTCCCACCCTGCCCCCGGCACTACTATTCCCCGGAACACTTCCGGGGAGGCGCCGTGGAAGACCTGCAACTGCTGCAGGGCACGCTGGACGTGCTGGTATTGAAGACGCTGAGCTGGGGCCCGCAACACGGTTATGGCATAGCGCGCAGGATCCATGAGACCACGGAGGCAGCGCTACAGGTAGAGGATCGGGCGCTGTATGTGTCGTTGCATCGGATGGAGCAGCAGGGCTGGATCGAAGCGGAATGGGGCTATTCGGAAAACAACCGCAAAGCGAAGTACTACCAGTTAACCGCGGAAGGTCGGCGGCAACTGCGCCGGAAGTCAGCGCTCTGGACGCGCTATGCGGAGGCGGTATTCAAGGTATTGCAGACCGTGTGAGGAGGTCCGGATGCGTCGAATAGGAGGACTGCGTCGGTTTTTTTGTTTGCCCACGAGCGAGCGCACGGTTGGGCGCGAAATCGATGATGAAGTGGCGTTTCATGTGGAGAGTCGGACGGAGGAATTAATGCGCGCGGGTCAAGCGTTAGCGGCTGCGCGTGCGCAGGCGTTGCGCGAATTTGGTGATGTGTCGGGAGCGCGTGAGGAGTTGCACGTGATCGATCGTGCGCGGCTGCGGCAGGCGCGCCGCACGGATGTGGCGGATGCGTTTCGCCTGGATGTGCGCAACACAGGGCGAGGTTTGATGCGGGCTCCGGGTTTTACCGTGGGTGTGGTATTGACGCTGGGTCTGGGCCTGGGTCTCAATGCGGCCATGTTTGGCATCACGGACCGGTTGCTGTTTCGGCCGCCTGGTCATATCACGGCGCCCGAACAAGTGAAGCGCGTCTATTTCACCTTCACGACCCCGGGGGGCAGCCCGGTCAGCGAGCGCGCAGCGGCGTACGTCGAGTATGAAGCGATGCGCGCGCTGAAAGCATTCCAGGACGTTGGTGCGTATTTCAACGTGGATGCGTCCATGGGCCGGGGCCAGGGTGCGCAGAAGGTGCGCGCGATGTTGGCTACGGCAAGTCTGTTTGCAACACTGGGTGTCAAGCCGCGGTTGGGCCGCTTCTTTGGAGCCGAGGAAGACGCACCGGGCAAGGCGGCAGCGGTGGTCGTACTCAGCTACCCATTCTGGCAGCGTCAGTTTGGTGGTGAAACATCGGCACTGGGCAGAACGGTCGATGTAGGCAAGCAGACGTACACGGTGATCGGTGTGGCGCCGAAGGGATTCACAGGCGCAGAGCTGGAGCCGGTTGATCTGCTGGTGCCCGTGTCAGCGGGCGCGCCCGAGCTGTTTGGCGACGGTTGGAATCGCGGCCGCAACTGGTCGTGGCTGCGCATCATCGCGCGCCTGCGGCCCGGGGTCACGGTGGCGGCCGCGGACGCCGAGGCAACCTCCGCGTTCAGAGCTGTGGCTGGCAGCCGGCAGACCGACCCCGCGGTGCGCGTGCACGGGGAATCGCTGATTCTTGGCCGAGCGCCTGCCGATTGGTCCAATACTCTACCCGACACTGCGCGCATAGCGCTCTGGCTTTCAGGGGTTTCGCTGATCGTTCTGCTGATTGCCTGTGCCAATGTGATCAACCTGATGCTGGCAAGGCTGGCGCGGCGGCGGCGCGAAGTGGGCATCCGGCTGGCGCTCGGCATCGCGCACGCACGCCTGGTTGGGCAGTGTTTCATAGAGACGTCGCTGCTGACTCTGGGCGGTGCAGGCGTTGGTTTGGCGCTGGCGACCTGGGGTGGCGCATTGATGCGTCGCCAACTGCTGCCTGGACTTGACTGGAGTGGTGGGGTGGTGGACCAGCGGGCCTTGATTTACATGGCAGTGCTAGTGCTGACTTGCGTCTCGATGTCCGTCATTCCGAGCGCAATCCAATCATTACGGACCGACCTGATAACGGTCTTGAAATCAGGTTGGCGCGGGCAGGTCGGTTCGCGCACGCGCAACGTTCTGGTCGTGGTACAGGCCGCGCTCTCGGTCATTCTGCTGATCGGGGCGGGTATGTTCGTGCGCAGCATGCTCAACCTGCGCAATCTGAACAAGGGTTATGATGCTGAGCGCGTGATCGCGCTCTACTGGGACAACAGCGTGCTCGGTTTGCGGGGACCGGAGCATCATAGGCTCTATCTCGATGCTGCAGAGCGCGTGCGTCAGTTGCGAGTGGTGGAGACTGCAGCCGTGAGTGTCACCGTGCCGTTCTGGAGCAGTATATCCACCGACCTGCGGGTGCAGGGCTGGGACTCGCTGCCCCGCGTGCCTGATGGCGGTCCCTTCTACAACGGTGTGACGCCCGAGTACTTCCGTACCCTGGGTACGCGCATCGTGCGCGGCCGCGCCTTCACGGCCACGGAAGGTCGGCCGGGCCAGACCGCTTCCATCGTGAGCGCAACCATGGCGCGCATGTTGTGGCCCGGCCAGAATCCGCTCGGCAAATGTCTGTACGTGGGTGATGCGGCAAACAAGCCACCGTGCAGCCCGGTGGTTGGAGTGGCCGAAGATGCGTTGCGCCAATCCCTCGAGGGAGGCGTCATGCAATACTATCTGCCCATCGATCAGGTCACGCCTTCCTTGCGTGCTTTGTTCATTCGTACGCGTGGCGATCCACATGAGGCAGTGATGCAAATCCGGGACGCCGTGCAGAGCCTGCGGCCCGATCTGCCATTCGCGGACATGCGTGCACTGCAAGAGTTGATGGAGCCGTATACACGGCCATGGCGCCTGGGCGCGGCACTGTTCAGCGCATTTGGGTTGCTGGCGCTACTGCTCGCTGCCATCGGTCTCTACAGTGTCATAGCCTACAACGTGACGCTGCGCGCCCAGGAAATGGGCGTGCGTTTGGCGCTGGGTGCGCGCAGCGCTCAGCTGCTCGGGCTGGTGCTGCGCGAAGCAGGACTGCTGGTGGGCGTGGGGTTCGTGCTGGGGGCGCTGGGCGCACTGGCCGTGGGTGCGCGCGTGCGGGAGATGCTGTTCCAGGTATCACCGCGCGATCCCACTGTATTCGCAGGAGTCGCTGGAGTGGTGGTGATGGTCGGGCTGGTCGCCACGCTCTGGCCGGCACGGCGCGCGCTGCGCACGGATCCGCTGGTAGCACTGAAAGCGGATTGAGACCCAAACACGTTCTCGTTCACGCTCTACTTCTCGCTCACGGTCGTTGCTGTTAA